>JBKEFO010000207.1:0-6195 GCA_046709585.1 Marivirga sp. | reverse complement strand
GGTTTTGATCGATTACAACAGCATTATAATTTGTTAAATCATCGACCTGAACCTCCCTTATTTGTCCTGTCAACGTATCCCTCACTTTTGCATAAGTTCTATTCGTTACCGCATTAAATATCCCCAATCCGGTACCGTTTCTAAGTCGTCCCGTTACTTTGGTGGCATTAAGCAAGGGTGCTTCTGAGGGCCTACTTATTAATGTATCGTTGCCCTTCATTGTTGGTGAAAAAGCACTTTGACCAACCCTGCGTGAATAAAACAAACCTCCTCTGTCAAACAGTTCTACCCCTTCCGTAAAAAAAGGTCTGTTTTCAGAATAAAACACCTCATAGGGCCCTATGTTATATATTAAATTATCCGAAACCACTTGACCAAAGTCAGGCAATAAAGTCATATCCAATGTAAAGCTTTCGCTAATTCCATATTTCAAATCGGCACCAACTGTACTGGTAAAAGACGTTTCATCTCCTACCTTATTCGCATAAGCTGTTAAATACGGTGACAAAGATAAGCGCAATGGTGGAGTTAGGTTTTTTAGGTTTGTTAGTGTTCCGGATTGATTAATCAAACCATTGATTGAATTATCCACAAAGTTCCAATAAGACACCTCGTTGAGTCTTTGTATCTTCCGCATAAAATTAATTCCCCATTGCTGCTCCTCTTGTTTGGCAAAACGAAGAGCTGCATAAGGGATCTCTATTTCTACTTGCCACCCTTCCGGGCTTAACTGAACAGCACTTCTCCATACCGCATCCCAGTTATAATCTTGGTTATTTCTTGAGATGGCAATATCCGTTTGTACTCCAGCAGCACTTACTTTAAAGTAAAATGCATTCTGTCCCTTTTGATAGGTATCGATAATCACGCCAAATTGATCGGTGTTTTTGTTGTCATCGTCTCTGATACTAAATTCCCTTTCTATTCCCTCAGGTGAGGCATCTTTTAATTTGGCCGCTATATATATTCCAAAATCATTGTAGATAATTATAACCTCAGAAGGACTTTCACTAAGTGAACCATTATTCGGCGCAAATTTTATAAAATCATATTGTTTGAAATCGGCGTTTTGCCAGAAAGAATCATTAAAAAAGCCGTCTATTCTAGGTGTGCCTTCAGCGGATTTCGCTGCCATTTCCCTTGACCGAAAATACGAAGCACTGTCTGCTAACGGCTCATATGAGAAGCCCTCGATGGAGAATAGTAGCAAAAGGGCAAGAACGCTCCGTTTATTTGAATTGATAAAAAGAAAATTAAAAAATGTGCAGATAGTACGGGCCAAAACTATGTTTTTAAAAAGCGTTTAGTTGTTTTGACCATGACAGATCACAACATCTTTGGTTAAAGTTCGCTTAATAGTTTTAAATACCTTCAACAAATGTAATCATTGGCAGTATTGAATGATTGATGGTACTTTTTACATCATTATTCTCTTTTTGTTTGGTGAATAGCTTTGGCATTAATGCTGCTGACACAACACATAACATGGGTTTGTCACCTAGATTTAGCACCTGTCCATAGCCCCCTACGGTCTATTCCAGTATAGGATACCCTCTACAATTCTAGCCTCCTAAGTTTCGGCCAGAAAAGACGTCTACGATTTAATTATGCGCTGCGCTCATTATGGGCAGTACAATACATAGAAAGTTTATGCTCTTGATTAAACTCACCAAAAGGGCGCCTAGAAAGCATTTGGTTAGAATGGCTATTCCTCCTGCGCATTTGCTTCCTTTCTTTTCTCTGCACGTTGCTGAGCGATTAAAGCAACAGGCAAACCACAAAAGATAGAGGCATCGGCTAGGTTAAAAATTGGCCACAATGAAATATAGTCGCCTCCCCAAAAAGGAATCCAATTTGCCACTCTACCTTCCCAAATATCAAGGTAAAACATATCTACTACTTGACCATGAAACCATGGACTAAGTGCATTAGCTGGGGCATTGTTTAAAAAAACCCCATAGAAAGTGCTGTCTATAACATTGCCTAAAGCACCGCCCAGGACTGCTGCCATTCCCCACAATATTCCTTGATGCGTACCTTCCTTTGCTAATTTATACAGATAGTAGGCTATAAAGGCTACTGCAATGATTCTGAATAAAGATAATCCGAGTTTGCCGTATTCAGAGCCAAATTGCATTCCAAAAGCCATACCTGGGTTAAGCGTATAATAAATTTTAAACCAATCATCAAACACGGGGATTTGACCTCCTGAGCCCATTTCCATATTAAAATGTACCCAAAGTTTAATGGCTTGATCAGCCAAAATAATTATAATTGTGAGCAGGTAATACTTGGAATATTTCATCTGTTTAATCAATTATGGTTCGCTTAGCCTCCGCTATTCCACTTTTAATGGAGAGACTTAAGTCTTGTTTAGCCTACTTATTGAACTGCTATATTTACTTTTAAAATCACATCGTCAATTTCCATAGCTGTCGCTTCACTTACTTGTTTTTCAACACTTAATGTGAGGGCCTGTGTTTCTGCACAGATATATTCCTTATTTTGAAGGATTGCCTGGTCTACCCATGCCTCTGATGATTCAATTTTTATATGAATTTTATCTTGTACTTCTAGGCCCTGGTCTTTTCTAATATTCTGAACTCGATTGACCACATCTCTGGCCAAACCCTCCTTTTTCAGGTCTTCATCAATTGTTATATCCAAGGCCACAGTTATACCATCTTCTGTAGCAACCGACCACCCAGGAATATCACTGGAAGATATTTCAACATCTTCCAGTAAAAGTGAAACACTTTCACCGTCTAGGTCGATACTAAGTTTACCTTTTTTCTCTATGGCCGCAATTTCCTCCTGTCCCCAATTATTGATAATAGCAGATACTACCTTCATTTTTGATCCAAAGTGCTGTCCTAATTTTCTGAAATTAGGCTTCACGCTCTTAACAAGTACCCCTGAAGCATCGTCAATGTACTCTACAGACTTAACATTTACCTCTGAAAGAATCAAGTCTTCAACAGCTTGTATTTGTTCTTTTACGTGTGCATTTAAAACGGGCACTAAAATTTTATGCAATGGCTGCCTCACCTTTATTTTCTGAACCTTTCTAATGGAATGGGTTAAGGAACTGATATGTTGCGCCAAATACATTCTTTCTTCAAGGTTCGCATCAATCACAGCTTCATTTACCATAGGAAAATCGACGAGGTGAATTGATAGGGAATTGTTCTTTTTACTTACCTCATTTAGGTCTTGAAAAAGCTGGTCCATATAAAATGGTGCAATTGGTGATGACAGGATAGCAATATTTTCCAGACACTCATAGAGTGTTTGGTAAGCCGCTTTTTTATCTTCATTGTATTCTCCCTTCCAAAAACGCTTTCTATTTAAACGCACATACCAATTACTAACATCACCAGAGACAAATTCCTGAATAAGTCTCGCTGCACGAGTAGGCTCATACTCATCATAAGCAATGTTTACTGCGGCAATTAAAGAGTTCATTTTTGAAAGGACCCACCTATCACTCTCTGTCCTCTTATTTAGAGGAATATAATCGTCTTCAAAGGTAAAGCCATCGAGGTTCGCATATAAAGCAAAGAAGTTATAGGTGTTTTGTAATGTTCCAAAAAACTTTCGCTGTACTTCGGCAACACCCTCAATATTAAACTTAAGGTTATCCCATGGGTTCGCATTGCTAATCATATACCACCGGGTAGCATCAGGACCGTATTTGTCTAATGTTTCGAAAGGGTTTACAGCGTTGCCCAATCTCTTAGACATTTTATTACCCGATTTGTCAAGGACTAAACCATTAGCGATCACATTTTTAAAAGCTACCTTATCAAAAAGCATTACTGATATAGCGTGCAGGGTAAAAAACCACCCTCTAGTTTGGTCGACGCCTTCTGCGATGAAGTCTGCAGGATAACTTTCATTGAAAATCTCCTCATTTTCAAAAGGGTAATGCCACTGCGCATAAGGCATGGCACCTGAATCAAACCAAACATCTACCAAGTCTGGTTCTCTAAACATCTTTTGCCCTGAAGGACTCACTAAAAACACATCATCAACGTAGGGTCGATGTAAATCAAAATCTTCGGCAAGATCTGCATTCATGAAACCTGCTTTTACTGCTGCCGATACTTCATCTCTTAATTCTTGCACAGAGCCAATGCATTTTTGCTCTTCTCTGTCTTCAGTAACCCATATTGGTAAGGGTGTTCCCCAATACCTTGATCTACTTAAATTCCAGTCCACCAAATTCTCCAGCCAATTGCCAAATCGGCCTTCACCTGTTGATGCTGGCTTCCAGTTTATTGTTTTGTTTAGTTCAACCAGTCTATCTTTCATAGCTGTGGTTTTAATAAACCATGAATCTAACGGGTAATACAATATTGGCTTATCCGTTCTCCAACAATGTGGGTAGGAATGTTCATATTTCTCGACCTTAAATGCTTTGTTATCCTCCTTAAGCTTTATAGCTATAAGTACATCTGTTGGCTTAAAGCCAGGATTTTTTCTTTCGTCGTCGGAATAATACTCTTCTTTTACATACAGGCCCGCAAAATCCGTTACTTCCTCAGCAAACTTGCCTTGCTTGTCAACCAAGGGTACGTCTTTACCATTCTCATCAGTAACCATTACCCCAGGCACATTATTCTGCTGCGCTACTCTAAAGTCATCCGCACCAAAAACTGAGGCCGTATGAACAATTCCTGTACCATCTTCTGTCGTTACAAAGTCGCCAGGAATAATGCGGAATGCATTTTTCTCAAGGTTTTCGCTCGTAACATAAGGCATCAATTGCTCATACCTTACTTCTAGTAAATCTTTTCCTGTAAATGCTTTTGCAACTTCAAATGGAATTATTTTATCTCCTTTCTTATAATCCGCTAATATTAAACCCTTTGCCTTTTCAGAAAAATGCTTCCCTAGTAGCTCCTTAGCCAATATAACAGATACCGGCTCAAAGGTGTAAGGGTTAAAGGTTTTTACCTTCACATAATTTATCCTTTCCCCGATTGCTAATGCGCAGTTGGACGGAAGTGTCCACGGAGTAGTTGTCCAGGCCAAAACACGTACATCTTCCGCCTCCTCTTCGAATAAAAAGGCTGATTTATCGGTATATTTTACTTTAAACTGGGCGGTAATAGAGGTGTCTTTTACATCTCTATAGGTACCCGGCTGATTAAGCTCATGCGAGCTAAGGCCCGTGCCTGCTGCTGGAGAATAAGGCTGCACCGTATAGCCTTTATATAATAAACCTTTGTCGTAAAACATTTTAAGCAAATGCCATAAGGTTTCCATATAGTCCCTCTCAAAAGTGACATAGGGATTATCAAGGTCTACCCAATAGCCCATTTTAACAGTCAACTCATCCCATTCACCCTTGAATTTCATGACTGCTTCTCTGCACTTCTGGTTATACTCTTCTACAGAGATTTTTTTTCCAATATCTTCTTTGGTTATGCCTAATTCCTTTTCTACCTGTAGTTCAACAGGTAAACCATGGGTATCCCAGCCACCCTTTCTTTTTACCTGAAAGCCCTTTAACGTCTTATACCTACAAAATATGTCTTTTACCGTCCTGGCCATAACGTGGTGAATACCCGGTGTGCCATTAGCAGAAGGGGGGCCTTCATAAAACGTAAAAGTTGGATTTCCTGAACGTGTGTCAATAGATTGTTGGAAAATCTCATTTTCCTTCCAATAACTAAGTATGTTATCTGCCAACTCGGCATAATTGAGGTTTTTATACTCCTTATATTGACCCATTATCACTTGTTTTTTTAGAGGTATTTTCCTCTTCGTTATTTTCTAACTCTATTAAATCTAAATCTATTTCTTCATCCTCCTCTTCTAAATAAAAAGAGTCGCCATATTGTTCTATGAGAGGATGGGCGTTCTTTTTGCGTTTTCCATCATCAAAAGTAAGCAACAAGGCTGGTAAAACCAGCAAATTTGTAAGCATTGCCACTAATAATGTGACCGATGTAAGTGAACCTAAAGCAACTGTACCACCAAAGTCAGACGCGATAAAAACGATGAAGCCTGCGAAAAGTACGATAGAGGTATAGATCATACTCTTTCCTGTTTCTTTTAAAGTTTTAGCCAGCGCTATAGGGACGAAAAAATTATTGGCGAATAACTCTTGGCGGTATTTTGCCAAGAAATGAATCGTGTCGTCAACAGATATACCGAAAGCTATACTAAAAATCAATGCTGTGCTTG
>JBKEFO010000206.1:0-6211 GCA_046709585.1 Marivirga sp. | reverse complement strand
AGCTTTATTTGCTGCTTCCCTCACCACCATTGCAGCGCTGCTGCTAGTCTTTTTATTGCCAGAAGCGCAACAAGCGAACTTGCTCGATTTTACCAAAATTGTAGCCTTACTATTGGCGGTTTCTTTGTTAGTGGGTTTATTTTTTACACCAGCACTTTATACGCTGCTATTCAGTAAGCTGAAAGCTGATGCAAAGAAACGGAGCACCAAAAGCCTACGAAGGCGTGTTAAGGCCTTTCTACTATACAGCAGTTTTATTCAATGGAATGCTCGCTTTAAAAAACTATGGTACGTAGTGTTGATCCTATTATTTGGTACGCCTGTTTTTCTCTTACCAGCTAAATGGGATGACCATACCTGGTACAACAATGTGATAGGCTCGGATGTGTATCAAGAAAATATTCGTCCTATCACCGATCCTATCTTAGGGGGTAGTCTTCGTTTGTTTGTTCGCAATGTATATGAGCGTTCCTCCTATCGTAAGAAGGAGAAAACACGGCTATTTGTCAATGCGAAACTACCTTATGGCAATACCTTGGAGCAGATGAATGATATCATCATCAATATCGAGGAGTATTTGTCTCAACAGGAGGGTATAGGAATTTTTACAACAAATATCTATTCTGGTCAATATGCGAGCATTGAAATTGTTTTTAAAGAAGCTTTTGAACTCAGCAGCTACCCTTATCAGTTAAAGGCAAGGCTCTCAGCTAAGAGTACCAACTGGAGCGGGGTAGATTGGAGTATTTATGGTGTGGGTCAGGGGTTTTCTACGGGATCGGGAGATAGAATTCCCAGCTTTAGGGTGGCTTTAAGAGGCTATAATTATGATGAGCTGGCACGGCAGGCGCAATGGGTGGGCGATGAATTATTGAAGCATCCACGCATCCAGGAGGTAAATACCAACGAGCGGCTTTCGTGGCGCGATGAAGAGAGTCAAGAGTATGTGCTGTCGCCGCAAATTAATCAGTTAGCACAACAGGGCATTAACTTAGCCACCTTTGTGAATACCATCAGAAAACAAGCGCCAGCCAATGGGTTTGTCAACCGTCTGGATATAAATGGCACATGGTGGCCAGTCAAATTGCAGGCAAATACGGCCCACGATTTCAATAAATATGCTATTGAAAATAAAAGTTATGACTACCAGGGAGAGAGAGTTCCTATTGCTTCCTTAAGCCAGTTAAAGCTACAAGCTACAAGCAATGCGCTGTACAAAGAAAATAGAAACTACATCAGAGTGCTGTCATTCGAGTATTACGGTTCTGGACGTTTTGGTGATAAATATTTGAAAGAAGTGCTGGCAGCATATGAGCAAGTGAAACCGCTTGGCTATACGGCGGAAAAGCAAAGTTTCAGCTGGAGCTCAGAGGAAACAAAAAAGCAATATGGCCTATTGCTGATACTCATTATAGCCATCTTTTTTATTTGTAGCATACTGTTCGAGAGCTTCAGGCTACCCTTCTATATCCTACTATTAATTCCCATCGCCTTTGTAGGCCTATTCCTCACCTTTGGCGTTTTTGAATTTTACTTTGATCAAGGAGGCTATGCCGCTTTTGTGATGTTGGGTGGCCTAACTGTAAATGCGGGCATTTATATTTTATATGATTTTCAGCAGCGTCGAATTCAAAATAATAGAAGCTTTTTAAAAGCAGTAAGCTACAAAGCTACTCCTATTCTGCTTACTATTTTTTCAACTTGCTTTGGTCTAGTGCCCTTTATCATTGGAGGTCAGAATGAAGTGTTTTGGTTTTCTTTAGCAGCGGGCACTATTGGAGGGCTGCTATTGTCTATGATAGGGGTGTTTTTCTTTCTGCCAATGATGGCAATTAGGAAAAGGGCAGCCTAATCTCTTTTAATGAATACGCGTATTCTTTTGATACGCTTTTGATCGACTGCGACAGCTGTGAAAACGAACTTATTGAAGTTTATTTTTTCACCTGCCCTCGGTAATTTATTGTTGAGCTCTAGCAGTAAACCTCCCAAGGACTCGCTGTCTCCTTTTACTTCGTCAAAATTAGAAACTTCCTCATTTATGATTTTACTAAAGTCATTTAAGGAGGTTTTTCCTTCAAAAATATAGGTGTTTTCATCAAGCTTATTGTAAGCAACATCTACCTCTTCGTCAAACTCATCATTTATCTCACCCACAATCTCTTCAATCACATCCTCTAATGTAATGAGCCCTGAGGTGCCACCATACTCATCAACTACAATGGCCATGTGTACGCGCTTTTCCTGAAAATCTTTTAATAGGCTGTCTACCTTTTTCGACTCCGGCACAAAGAAGCCGGGCCTTAACAATTCTTGCCATTTGAATGCGTCTTCTTTGTCAATAAATGGGAGTAAATCTTTTACGTAAAGTACTCCTTCAATCCTGTCGATGGTATCTCTATAAACAGGAATTCTACTCAGCCCATTTTTATTGATACGGTCCATCAATTCATGGTAGTCATCCTCGATATCAAAGGCAGTGATATCCATACGCGACTTCATTACCTGTCGCACAGAAAGTGTACCGAAGTTAACTATTCCTTTCAAAATTCCTCTCTCCTCATCTGTGGTGTCAGAGGTAGACGTGATTTCTAGCGCTTGGTGTAATTCATTAACTGATATATTAAACCCTTTGTGTGCCACTCTTTTTTCGATCACTTTACTCAGGGTCATCAAAAACCATGATAGTGGCGTAAAAAAGCGCTGAGCTAATACTAAAATTGGGCCCATCCGTTTGGCAAAGACAACATTGTTTTGGGTGGCATAAACCTTTGGTACAATTTCGCCATAAAACACGATTAAAAAGGTTATGATCGCTGTAAGTGTAACCACCACTAGGCCTTCTGTTTCTTTGCTGCCTATAATTTCCCAGGTAACAAATGTTGAGAGCGTTACGATGGCTACATTGATGAAGTTGTTGAGAATTAAAATCGTAGCAAGAAGCTTCTTGGGCTGCTTTAGCAAAGTAATAATTAACTGCTCTTGTGGTGAGTTGCTTACTTTACATCTACCAATGTCATCTTGCGACATGGAAAAAAAAGCTACTTCAGATCCTGAAACCAAAGCAGACATGAATAAAAGCATAAGTACAATAAAGCCGTTCAGAATATAAAACGATTCTGTGGTTAAATTCACAAAGCTATTGGCGATAAATATACTGGGGGAAGGGTCGTCCAAGGTTTCCTGATTAATTTAAATTAAAAAGGTAGATCATCCATGTCACTGTCGGTATTAGGCGTGTTCGCTGGAGTGCTTTGGGCCTTTTGTGTGCTTTGCCCTTGGTTATTATCATTGCCAGCTTGTTCCGGTGCACCTTGATAGGCGCCCGAGTCACCTTGATCATTTTTCTTACCACCTAACATGGTCATTTGGTCACCTACAATTTCTGTCGTATAGCGTGTTATGCCATCTTTCTCCCATGACCTAGTACGTAATTTGCCTTCTATGTAAACGCTGTCACCTTTTTTGAGGTATTTTTCAGCTACATCGGCAAGACCTCTCCATAATACAATACTATGCCACTCCGTTTGATCCACTCGCTGTCCTGAAGTTTTATCTTTGTAGCTTTCAGTAGATGCAATAGAGAAGTTGGCTACGCTAGCGCCATTGTCTAAATGTCTTACTTCTGGGTCTTTACCCAAATTACCGATAAGTATTACTTTGTTTACGCCTGACATATTCTTGTTTTAAGTACACAAAATTAACAAAATTCTACTGAACAAAAGCGATTGTATGTATTTATTAACGTAGCACTTTTCTTTGTTCCTAAGATACTTATAAATAGTTTTCTTTCAAATAATTATTTATAAGCACTGGCTTGGGCAGGGATTCAACTTCTTCGTGATTATAATATTGGTAAATATCCTCAGCGATATGGCCTTTAAAATCACTTTTGATATGAATAAACTGGGCCTCAATTTTTTGATGAGTCAGTAGATGCTTTATCGGTTTTGACAATTCAAAGGCCATGGTGTCCTTTTTTAGCTGGTAAGTTTCTTCTAATTGGTTAAGCAGCGCTGCTTCATCAAGTGCGTGCTCACTCGTTAGCAAAGGGAAGTCATATAGTCCTTGCCAGATATCTTTCGGGCCTCGTTGCCCTAATAATAGTTGATCGTTTTTTTGAATGACCAAGTAATAAAAATACCGTTGTCGTACCTTAACCTTTTTTAACTTTATGGGCAAATTGAGCTGCCTACCTTGCTCTTTAGCTAGGCAGAATGTTTCTACAGGGCAAAGTAGACAGGCGGGCTTGGTAGGTGTACAGATAGTAGCCCCGAGTTCCATCATAGCCTGATTATATAGGTCACTTTCTTTTTCAGGCATTAGTAATTTAGAGGCCTCGAAGAAGAACTTAAAATTCTTACTGTTAGCAATGTCTTGCTCCATCACTAAGACACGCGATAAAACGCGAAACACGTTTCCATCTACTACGGGCACCTTTCTGTGGTAGGCGAAAGAAGCGATAGCTGCTGCAGTATATTTCCCAATTCCTTTTAGCTGCATCAAAGCCTCATATTGATCAGGAAATTTACCGTCAAATCCATCAACCACCATCTGAGCACACGCATGAAGGTTCCTCGCCCGGGAGTAGTAACCTAGACCTTGCCATAAGCGGAGCACTTCATCCACTGGTGCCTGCGCCAAATCTCTCACTGTAGGATACTTGGCAACAAATTTTTTATAATATGGCAAGCCTTGTTGCACCCTCGTTTGCTGAAGAATAATCTCTGAGAGCCAGATTTTATAAGGATCCCTTGTTTCACGCCAAGGGAGAACTCTCCTGTGATTTTTATACCAAATTATAAGTCTTTCAGCAAAGTCTAGCGCCATGTAATATGCGGTTTTTTGAAATAGTCAGATAATTATATGAATTAAATCAAGATTCTTTTTGTTTAGACCAACTTAAAGGTGAGCCTTACAAAGCTTTGAAAACTAAAATGTTATCAATATGTTTTTGTACCTTTCTATCGATTTATTTCACAGAATTTACTTTTAAATTCAAATTTGTAAGATTACCTTTGCACACCCAAATTATATGGGGATTAATTTTTCGAATCACATAAATTATATAAAGCGTGACTAAAGCAGACGTTATATCAGAGATTTCTGAGCAGACAGGTATTGACAAGGCAGACGTAACAGCAACGGTAGAAGCATTCTTCACTGTTGTTAAAGACTCAATGGCCGAAGGGGAAAACATTTATGTTAGAGGCTTTGGGAGTTTTGTTAATAAGAAGCGTGCAAGAAAAATTGCGCGTAACATTTCAAAAAACACAGCGATTGTTATTGAAGAGCATTTTGTTCCAAGCTTCAAGCCTTCCAAGGTTTTTGTAGAGAAGATAAAAAGCTCTAATAAGATTAAAGAATTAGTTTAAGTAATATGCTAAGGTCAAGAATCGTTCTTCTCGTCATCGCCGTTATTTTAGTAGCGCTGATTTTCACCCTACCAAAGGTAGTAGTGGATAACGAGGGGGATGCATTAGCCGATGATGCTGCTGCTTCGATGTCTGAAGGGCATTCACCAGATGACGGTCATGATCACGGCAGTGAAAGTGAACAAAATAGGGAGGCAGATCACGGCAGTTCGCTAACGACTGAGCAGATTGCAAAAGCAGAGGATTTAAGATTAAAATTAATAAGCGAAGCTAATAAAGAAAAAAGTAGTATATTTGCAGATTCTTTAGCGGTACTTTATATACGTGTAAACAAGTTAGATAGTGCGGCTAAATACACTGAATTAGCTAGTAATAATAAAGAAGAGATTGCAAATGCCTACTATGAGGCCTTCAGTTTCGCTATTGAACCAGAAAAGGCAAATGCCCTAGGGAACAAAGCAAGACAATACTATACTGAGTTGCTTAAGGAAGATGTAAGTAGGCTAGATCTGAAAACTAAGATAGCTATGACTTATGTGTCAACTGATAACCCTATGGCGGGTATTATGATGCTTCGAGAGGTTATAGAACAGGAGCCAACAAATGAGGAGGCTTTATTTAATTTAGGAATATTATCTATTCAATCAGGCCAACATGATAAGGCGATTGAAAGATTTGAAACATTGCTAAAGCATCACTCGGCAAATGAACAAGCAGAGTTTTATTTAGCTTTAAGTTATTTCAACGACGACCAGTCTGCAAAGGCGAAAAGTTTGTTTGAAAAAATTAAAAGTACAAGTAAAGATGAACAGGTGCTTGCAGCTGTTGATAGTTATTTG
>JBKEFO010000205.1:0-6264 GCA_046709585.1 Marivirga sp. | reverse complement strand
ATGCCCTGTTTGAGCAAAATTTAAATATGATTTCCTTATCGTACGGAGATGCCTCTAGGGAGTATGCTCAAACTTTAAATAATCTTGGTGCAATTGCTATAGAGGAAGGTGATTATAACAGTGCAGAGAACCTCTTTGTGCAGGCAGGGGAAATCTTTAGTAAATTAAATCCAGACTTGATTACACAGGCTAATTTGTTAAAAAACTTGGCATTAATTGCTCATGGTAAAACTGATTTTCAGAAAGCCGATTCACTGTATACCGCAGCGGCGGAATTATATGTAGCAACCTACGGAGAAGAACACCTAAGTTTATTGTCGCTTTATCCAAAGATGGCCCTCGTACAGCTAGCATTAGGTAATTATCCACAAGCAGAACAATATTTCAGGAAGGTAATAAGTATAGCTACCGCCAATTATGGAGTCGGTAGTATCAGCTATGCTAATGCTATTTCTGGAATGGGGTTATTTTATCAAAGTACAGGGAATTTTGCACAAGCGGAGAAAAACCTAGTGGAGGCCATTGCTTTATACGAGCTAGTATTCGGTAAAAAGCACCCTGCTTATATCACAGCGATAGAGAATTTATCTTCCATTTACCAAGCAGAAAATAAACTAGAGAAAGCACTTCCACTCTTAGAAGAAGCTTTAATTGGTGACTCTATTGTCTATGGAATAAACCACCCTCAATATGCTGCCACCTTACATAATATTGCTTCGGTTTATTTGGCACAAGAACGTTTTGCGAAAGCGCAAGAGATGTATCAAAGTGCCCTTGTGATTGATGAAAAAGTGTATGGTACTCGGTCGCCAGTATATGCCAGCACCCAGTATAATTTAGCCGTCCTCTTTCAAAAAACAGATCAAACGGAATCAGCAGATTCATTATTTGATAAGGTAGCAACGCTCAGAAGGGAAATTTTAGGAGAGCAGCATCCAGATTATATTTACACCCTGTACGGTTGGGGATTGTTAAAACAAACGAAAGAAGAAGTAGATACAGCCTATCAGTTATTGAATACAGCTGTCGATAGTTACTTATTTCTATTTAAAGAATATTTCCCTTCAATGAGTGAAAGTGAGAAAGCTGCTTTTTACCATAAAGTAAATCCAGTTTTTGAGGCGTTTAAAGATTTTGCTTTGGAAAATTATCAGCAGATTGAAAGCTTATCTAAGCAATTGTTTGATTTACAGCTTAACACTAAAGCAATGCTCTTAAATGCATCGGCTAAGATGAGAAATAAAATATTGAACAGTAATGATCAGGTCTTGATAAGTGCTTTTAATGATTGGCTACAAATGAAAGAACTGGCTGTTCAATACTATTCTTATTCCAGAGAAGAGTTAGAAAGGGAGGGGATTAATTTAATGAGGGTGGAAGAGGAGATTAATAGTATGGAAAAAGCTTTAAGTTTAAAATCCAATGTTTTTAATAACGCCTTCCAAACTGATAGCCTTACTTGGAAAAAGGTGAAAGAAAAGCTCGCTCCTAATACGGCAGTCTTAGAATTAGTAAGAGTTAGAAAAAGCTTGAAAAATGATTCTATTATATATGCAGGCTTATTATTAACGGATACCTCTTTAGAGCCAGAGATCATTATCCTCCAAGATGGAAAAAAGATTGAGGAACGTTGGTTTAAAGCCTATCAAAATTTAATAAAATACAAAGTCACTGATACCTTGTCGTATGTTAAGCTATGGAAATGGCTTGATGAAGCGATACCTGATGGATTGGCGAAGTTATATGTAAGTCCTGATGGGATATATAATAAAATTAATATCAATACGCTATATGATAAGAGGGAAGATGAGTTTTTGTTGGAGAAAGAGAATATCAGGATAATTACTAGTGCTAGAGACCTGCTGGATCGTTCTACGAGCTCCTCGGCAGAGTCGGATAGTCTAATGTTAAATCCATTATTAGTACTTTTTGGCTCTCCTGATTTTAATCTAGGTAATGATGAACAAGTGGCCTTAAATTCAGGAATTGGTTTAGTAAGACTTTTCAACGGACATATACCGGCTTTACCAGGTACGCTGGCAGAGGTGGAGGCTATAGACAGCCTTACACGTTTAAAGAATTGGAGAGTTATAAAATATACGGAGGCTCAGGCCACTGAAATAGCTATTGATGAGGTACAAAGTCCTTCGATTCTACACATCGCTAGTCATGGTTTTTTTAAAAACTCAGACGATGGCTACTTAGGTGCCAGTATGAGAGCCCAAAATGTAGCTGGTAATCCCTTGTTAAGGTCAGGATTATTATTAGCAGGTGCTACTGTCGGATTGGCTGGGGGATTACCTTATCCTAATTCTTACGAGGATGGAATGTTGACTGCCTATGAGACGATGAATTTAAATTTGGAGGGAACAGAGTTGGTGGTACTGTCGGCATGTGAAACTGGACTAGGCGAGATCAAGAATGGAGAAGGAGTATATGGGTTACAAAGAGCTTTTATTGTTGCAGGGGCAAAAAACCTTATCATGAGTTTATGGACAGTAAATGACTATACTACACAATTATTAATGACTGAATTTTACAAAAGATGGACGCAGGGAGAAGATAGGTTTACTGCTTTTAGAAATGCTCAATTTAAGATCAAAGAGCAGTTTCCTGAACCTTATTATTGGGCAGCATTTACTATTATAGGACAATAAATAAAATCAAGCATGTCTCTTCTAAAATACTTTGGGTTTGTAGTATTGCTTCTGTTTAGTTGTGGTGCAATTATGGCCCAAGAGAATGATTCAATCGATCAAGTGATGGACTCGCTTTACCCTAAAACTATTGTCGCAAGTTTAAGTGATGAGGCACATGCAGAATATGCTCCTACTATTAGTGCAAACGGGAGATTTTTGATTTATGAGAGTAATAAAAATGGAAAATGGGAATTGTTCTCTACCAAATTAGTAGATGGTAATTGGCAAGAAGAACAACCTATTGACAGCATAAATAATTATTTTGATTCAACTGATGTCATCAGTGGCCCTAACTTTAGTTACGATGGCAACAGAATTTATTTTTTTGCATCCTATGATGATGGGTATGGGGCGGAGGATATTTTCTACTCGGAAAGAATTGGAGAGAATTGGTCGGCACCAATTAATTTAGGTCCGGAAATAAACACCCGGGAATTTGAAGGGTACCCTACTTTAACTACAGATGGCAAAACGCTTTACTTCTTACGGACTTCAAGAAACACCCCAGAGGGTTCAAAGCAGTTTTGCTATGAGATATATGCCTCGCAACTAACCGATAAGGGCTGGTCTACGCCTAAGGTCTTACCCTTTCCAGTTAACCTAGGATGTGAAAAGGCACCTAAAATAATGGCGGATAACCGTACTTTAATTTTCGCTTCAATCAGGGAAGGAGGAATAGGTGGTTTCGATTTGTATCAATCACAACTTAATGCAGATGGCGACTGGAGCAAACCAATACCACTAGAATATGTGAATTCTTCAGGTAATGATTTGTTTTCATGTATATCAGCCTCAGGTGATTTAATGTACTTTTCCAAAAATTTTGATATTTATAGCGTGGTGATACCTGAAGATTTTAGACAGTTTCAGAACATTACTATTCAAGGGGCAGTACAGGATGCCGACAGTAAGGAACCTTTATCTGCTTATATCAAAATCACAGATGCTAATACTTCAGAAACAATTACAAGCTTCTCCAATAATCCTTCTGATGGATACTATTCAATCGTACTTTCAGCAGGAAGAGCCTACAATTTGGAAGTGAAGAAAGAGGATTTTAGTAGTGCATTGTTTTATTATGACTTGAGGGGTATAGAGGAATATCAAGAGTTTGAACAGAATATCAATCTTTTTCAAACCGCTCATATGATGGTTAATATTTATGATATAGAGCTTTATGATCCGCTGCCATCCACAATTATTGTTAAAAACTCAAGGGGTATAAAGATAGATGAACTAATAACTAGTGGGCAGGAGTGGAAAACTAAAGTAGCGCTACCTATCGGTAATTTTTATACGTTGGAAATACAAAGCGAAAACTTTAAGTCTAAAAGTTTTTCGATCGATTTAAGAGGGTTGATTCTTTATAGAGAATTTGAAGAAGATATAGAGTTGGTACCAGAAAAAATCGGCGTTCCAATAAATATAAAAGACCTTTTAAGTAATGGCGCCGTCAGTGGCTCTAAGATTGTTATTAGAAACAAAACTAGAAACGAAGAAATAATTATTTCGGGAAATCAGACCATCAATTTAAGGGTAGGAGATAGGTATCTGGTGGAGGCTTCCAGTGATAGGGGGTATGCCTTCAACTCGACTGAGATAGATATTTCCAAAGAAGGTAAGGTGCAATCTATCGACCAAGAGAGTGGAGAACTTGTAGAAAACAAAAGCGGCATAAGCCTAAAATTGCAACCATTATCAAAGAATGCAAATCTAACGTTAAAAGACATTTATTTTGAATCAAATTCATCCACCTTATTCGAGTCGAGTTTTCCTGAGTTAGACAGGGTAATAAGCTTAATGAATGATTATCCTTCAATGAAAATTGAAATTGCTGCTCATACTGATGATATAGGTTCAGGAGTTTATAATGTACAATTGTCTAATTTAAGGGCTCAAAGTGTAGTTGATTATGTAGCGCAGAATAATATTAGTATAGTTAGGCTGATTTCAAAAGGTTATGGTGAAGTAAAACCAGTAGCATCTAATGATACAGATGAAAATAGAGCTAAAAATAGACGTGTGGAATTAAAAATATTAGCAATAGAACTGTCAGAGTAATAGCTAGAGTATGAAAAAATATTGCGCATATATCCTCTTATTAATAATCTTGTTTTTACCTAAAGTAAATGCGCAGGATGAAATTGATTATGAAGACGATATTAATCCTTACGTTATCGGAGATAGTATTGATCTGATTATTCCTCAGTTGGTAGACTTTCTTGAAAAAAATGCCAATCATCCAGCTTCTAATTTGCAACTAGCCAGGGTTTTTGAACAGCGCTGGCAAGAATCAGACTATTTAATTGACTTTGATGCTGCAATTCAGAATGCAGAATACGCAAAGTTACTTTATAATAGGTCAGGGAATTTAGTCGATGACAGAGAAGTCCGTAGAAATGAGTGGTATTACCCCAATTACACAGACGAATTTAAAAAGAACGGTAAACCTATATTGACTTTTGAGAAAATCCAGCAGGAAATTAAAAGAGGACTAATTGAGTCAGATTCTTTTTTAACTTATATGCCTGCTATTCAAGAGAATTTCATGAAAATGGTTGCAAACTATGATTTAGCAACAAAAACATTCGTGCGAATAAATGGGGACTTTAACAGCCTAAAAGATATTTATCTCCTGTATGATCAAGATCTGGATGCTCGATTTAACTTATTAAAAGACAGTTACGATTCGACACTGTATTATTATGAGGCCTATAAGCAGGCGGCTTCGAAATACCCTCCCTTTGAGGTGACACAAAAGCTGAATTTAAAAGCAATTAATACCTATCGACTTGATGGCCTTGTTATTCAGACAGATTTTTTTCGACCTGAAGTTGATTTATGGCAATATGCTGAATGGGTTAACGGGCTAAGAGTGAAGGTAGAGAATGAAATAAAGGTGCTGAGAGTCGATATTGATAAGATAGAAGAAACGCTTTCGAAAAGCTTAAAGGACTTGGATAAGGCGTCTATCGGGGATTCAGTGTCGTTGAATCCCATTAGTAGCAAAGAAATATTTAAAATTAGAAAATATGATCTTAACTCGCCTGTGGCAAATCTTTTTCAATACAAAGACGATAAGCTTGACCTAGTGTTTGAGAAAAAAAGTCTACAGAAATTTGATACGCTAACTGCAGTTTCTCCACAGCTAAAGTTATATACTTTTAATAATCTCTTTCAAAAAATACTACGCTCACAAGCAGACATCAAAGTGTATCAAAAAGAGTTGGACAGGAGTAACCTACAAAAAAATATTGCATTTTATGCGAAGTATTATAATGGTGCGGAGGGCGTTGAAAAATATTTTAATCATGAGTCTGTTTGGATGCTAGGCATGATGAAACAGATTGCGGACAGTATAAAGCAACAAATAGGCGCTCACTATACCAATGTGTACCATGAAGAGCAAATTGTCTATAAACGTAAAAGTATAGCCTTTTTGTCACCATTGTCTAATGTCGATACCTTTAGTACTGAAGTAAATAGGGTGACCCTGATTCGCAATAATGTAAATGAACTTAGTTATATGGCGGGCTATTTCTTTAATGCAGATAGTGTAAGGCAG
>JBKEFO010000204.1:0-6269 GCA_046709585.1 Marivirga sp. | reverse complement strand
TGTTTTTGCCATATAGGAGCAAACAGGAAAATGATCATAATTAAACCAACAAGTAGTAAGAAAATGCTCTGTATTCTTTGAATCATGACGGATAATTTTTTCAGCAAATAAGAAATAAGAAGCTTATTCCTTTATTCTTTTGTTTTTTTAGCTGTAGAAAGCTAAGAAATTATACTTGATTAATCGATACTTATTATTAGCGGTCTATGATCTGACACATAGTAATCATAACTACTGATGCACTCATCATATGCTAAAGTACTAATAGCAGTTACGTCATCGAACAATTCATTGCTAATGAGTACATGATCAATATGACTTCCAAATTGGCCGAATCCAGGATAACTCCAGTATTGATAGTTTCCTGTTGCTATCTCAGTGTCGGCAAAATAGTACTTTGCAGAATCTGCAACAAAATTCTCAAAAGGATTGTCAGACCCTGTAATTTCATCGTTAAAATCACCTAGAACAATTACCTTTTCGTTGGCTAGATTATTGTCGATATAGTCTTTCAATAATTCACTTGCTTCTTTTCTTCGAGCTACGTTTTGACTTCCGCCACAACATTTAAGGTGAATGTTGAAGAGCGTAATTTTCTGACCATTGATATGTTCAACTTCAACAATTACTGGGGGCCTATAAAATGCGCTGGTGTTATTTGGGTAGATGATACTTAATTCGCTTATACTGGCAATTTCACTTTCTTTATAGAGATAGCCGAGTTCCTGGTCTCCACGTACGTCATACACTTTGTAATTCCATCCTGGCAAAGCAGCAACTAGCGTTGCTAATTGATCAGGCTCAGCAACTTCCTGCATGGCTATTACGTCTGCATTTGTACTATTTATAAGGTCCGCTAATCTGGAGATAGTGCTCCCAGCTCTTTTGGGAAACCATTCAATATTCCAAGTTACAATGTTAAAGCTATTGGCGCTCAAATCTTCATAGCAGCTGTAAGGTTGAAATAAATCCCAATTTCTCACTACATCTGTGGCTGTAGTGTCCACCGCATCACCATCTTCATTTCCACCAGTTTCCTCTTCTGAGGGATTGCCATTATCAATGATTATAATATTATTTGATTCGTCTTCACAAGAGGTGAATAGAACCACTAGAAAGCTTATAAGTAAAAGTTGTAAATTATTTTTTTTCATTATTTTATTTTGCTAACACTATGAACGACGGATAATGATCACTAAATCCGTTTTTATATACCCCATATGAAAAGGTTCTCAATGGTCCTCCCGTATCTGCTTCTCGCATCCATTCAGGGGCATATACCCTAAAAGAGTCAGGTGCATAGAAAAAATTAGAGGCTTTGTTGTTTGCTTTCAACAGTGATTGTGAAATCATAATTTGATCAAATAAGTTCCACATACCTTTATACATTAGAGTACCGTACCCTTGTTTGAAAGTCTTCATTGATGCGTTATATATGTCGCCTTTTCCTAATTTATTCTCCTTATTATCCGCTCGAAGTATCTTTTTAATGCTTTTGTCAGTAGGGTCGTCATTAAAGTCACCCATTAAAATTATTTTTGCAGCAGGATTAAGATTTTGTACTGAGTCAATGTGTTTTCTTAGGATCGTAGCTGCCATTATGCGTTCAGCTTGTTTTCCGCCTCTTCTTGATGGCCAGTGGCTAACCACGACATTTAGCGTATCTCCTCCATACAGTCCCTTCACCCAGAGCATATCTCGTGTTCTGAAGCCCTCATTGGTGTCATGGCTGAAAGGTATCTTTATTGTTGAGAACGGTTGAAATTTATCTGACCTGTAAAGTAATGCTACATCTATACCTCTATAATCAGGTGAATCAAAATGTACAATCTGGTATTTTTTGCCAGCCATTGTGGGCATCGCAACTAAATCTTCAAGCACTCTCCTGTTTTCTACTTCTGCTAGGCCAATTATGTCAGCCCCATAAGTCATAGTAGCCAATACCTTGGACATATTGACCAATTTGTTCTGGTATTTTTCTGTGTCCCATTCCTTGCCGCCTTCAGGCATGTACTCTTCATCGTTAATATTGGGATCATCTTCAGTATCGAAAAGATTTTCTACATTGTAAAATGCCACTATACCAATAGGTTGATCCTGAGCGTAAATAGCGGTGTTAACTAGGAATAGTACTATAAAACTGATTTTTTTTAAACACATAGGTTTGGTTTTTTCCAATTAAGTCAAAACTAATTCATTCTTTGCAGATATGCATACTTGAAGTAGGATAAATACTTTGCCAAAATAGGAAGCTTTACACTTTAGGAAAAAAAAACGTATCTTCACGTCCCATTTTTAATTCAAAAAATAACTAAATGAGAAAAATTCTACTTACTATTTCTTTTTTGGCTTTGGTATTAGTTGCCTACTCCCAAAAAGTAAATAAAATTACCGGTGTTTTACTTGATAGCGAAACAAATGAAGCGTTAATAGGTGCCACCGTAATACTGGAAAACACGAGATTCGGTACAATAGCAGATCTGGAGGGAAAATTCACGATCAATAATGTGCCAGATGGGAAATACATTTTACAATTTTCCTACATTGGACATACAACGGTAAATAAGGCAATTGAGTTGCCTTTTATGGACAGTAAAATACTGGACTTAGGTTCAATCACTTTAGAGCAAAATACCGTAGGTCTAAAAGAAGTATCAGTTTTTGCATCAGTTGTTGATGGTAGAAAAACACCTGTCGCTATCTCAACGATAAATGCACTAGAAATTAGTGAGCGTTTTTCAGATTTAGATATTTCAGAAATCGTGCAAAACACGCCTGGTGTTTATTCTATACAAGGAGCTGGCGGATTTGGAGATAACGAAGTGTATATTCGTGGTTTAGATCAAACGAACGTTGCTTTCTTAGTAAATGGTATTCCTGTGAATGACATGGAAAATGGCCGGATGTATTGGTCTAACTTTTCTGGATTAAGTGAAGTAACAAGGCAAACTCAGGTACAGAGAGGTTTGGGAGCCTCCAAATTGGCTGTTAATGCGATTGGAGGAACCTTAAATATGATTACCAAGCCTGCTGAAAAAGCTAAAGGCGGACGTCTTGAATACCAAACTGGTACGGGCTCATGGAATCAACGTATGCGTTTTTCCTATAATAGTGGTCAGGGCGACAATGGTTGGGCATGGAGTTTCCAAGGTTCGAGAACTACATCGAATAGCGGAATTATAGGATTACAAAGTAAAAACCAAGGCACCGTAGTGCCAGGTGCTTTTGTAGATGCATGGTCATACTACTTAGCCATTTCAAAGAAAATAAATAAGAATCACCAACTAATGTTTTGGGGATTAGGTGCTCCAGTGAACAGGGGTACAGCCTTTGTTGTGGATGAAGATACGAGGCAGACATTTAATATCACTGAGCCTAATGCAAACAATATTTTGGGTACATATCAAGGAGAGATTTATAATGTACGTCAAAATAAGATCAACAAGCCGCTAATGGCTTTATCGCATTATTGGGATATTGACAGAAGCACCAGCGTAAGCACTTCACTATATTTCTCTTATGCTAATGTGTATTCAGTGCAGCCAAGAGATGCTAATAGTTCTCTATTCCTTCCTGTAAGAACGTTAGATATGGTGGGTAAAGAGCTCACTGCTGATAATCTAATTGATTGGGATTATCTGTCACAGCAAAATAGACAAACGCAGGTGACGGTGCCTTATCCTAATGGGGATTTAAATACACCAGAATATACTGGGTATGCTTCACAGTATTATGCCGAAGCCAGGTACAACAACCATAATTGGATTGGATTAATCTCGAATTTCCAAAAGAAGATAGATAACATAAGCTTATTGGCTGGTTTTGATCTTAGGCATTACAAAGGCATCCACTTCGCTAGAATACACGAAACATTTGGCGGAGACTTCGTTTACAACCAAAGTAATTTTGGCGATAATTTTAACCGATTGGTGCCAAATAATATTGCTTTCCAGGGGGACAAGTTTAATTACGATTATGAGGGTGTTGTCAATTGGGCGGCTTTATTTACGCAGGCAGAATACAGCATGGATAAATTTACTGCTTTTGTCTCTTTAGCCGGTACGAATAGCTCTTATACAAGATACGGTAAATTTTGGAATGATAGATCTGCCTTTATTGGTAACTCTTTGGGGAAATCGGAAACGCTGAACTTCTTCACTTATACAGCTAAAACTGGTTTGAGCTACACACCAACTAACAGGCACAAAGTGTTTGTAAATGCGGGATATTTTATCCGTCCTCCTTTCTTTGGAGATGTATTCGCTGATGCCAGGTACAGTAATGGTGTAACTAATAATTATACCTTGGAAAAAGTAGCTTCATTTGAAGCAGGTTATAGTTACTTCTCAAGTAAATTCAGTGCTAACTTTAATGCCTATTATACAAACTGGTATGACAGAAATGTGCCTTTTAACATAACAGGAGGTCAAGGTGGTGATCAAATAGAAGGTATAGACCAAGGTGGATTTATACCTATTAATTTGGGAGGAATAGGCTCCCTCTACAAAGGATTGGAACTAGATTTCACCTATAATGTAAGCTCAAGTTTAGAATTAAATGGTTATGCTTCTTTAGGAGACTGGAAATATACCAGCGGCAGTAATGTTCAATTAGTGACCCAAGGCGATACTGCTACGGTTGGTGTTGATTTGAAAGGGTTTCCAGTAGGTACTGTAGCGCAAACTACAGCAGGGTTAGGAGTGCACTTTACAGGTTTACCAAGCATTTATATGGGTGCTAGGATGAATTATGCAGATAGGATTTCAGTAAGATTTGCCCCTTCAGATGTAGCTAGAGGGTTTATCGACAGCGGTGAAATCAATTCTGGTTTTGATGATTACGCTACAGTGGATATGTATATCGGTAGATACTTTGACTTTGGCGGTGATTTATCGGGAAAGCTATCTTTCAGTGTGCAAAATGTGTTGGACACGGAATATATACGATGGTCTAGTTACTTCTTTAACCAGTTCCAAAATGGTTATGGTTTCGGCAGAACTTTCACCTTGGGCTTATCAGTTAGTTTTTAATCATATTCATTAAGTATAAAGGAATGAAAAAGATATATATCAATGTTATTGTTTTAGCAGTGCTCTTCTTCAGTTGTGAAGAAAGGCCGGACTATGTTGAATTAGAAGGACCTTTTGCTTCCTTTTACCCCACTACTATTGCCGAATTTAATGAAAAGGTACCACAGACGGTTACAGTTTTTATAGAGACTACAGGTACGATTAGGAATACTTCATATGCGTATGTGACCATTCCTAATGACGGCAGTATCATCACTGATCCTCCTTATGACCCATTTACGAAGGAGCTAGCAGTTGAATTAAAGGAGGCTGTTGCAGCCGATGGTTCAATAAAGTACCTTGGTGATTTCAAGCTATCGTATAGAAATAATCAAACTACACAGAAAACAGACATCTATAATTTAACTATTGATAGAACCGATGGTGACTTGAATGCTGCAGCTACCAAAGTTTTTTACATGAAAGTGAAGGATGATGAATTTAGAATTGCAGTAGATAGTACTGTTGTTTTTAATGCGCCAGCTATTGAGAACTTTAACGGAGAGGGCGAGGAAGAAAGCTTTTGTGATGCTGATATCACCGCACCTAGAGGATGGACACCTTACTCCTTAAGCAGCGAAAACTCTTGGTCATGTTCTTTTGACGGGAGAGGCAATTCAGGAAATGATGGAGACATAGCAATGGAAATGAATAATTTCAATTCTCCAGATGGTGAAGCAGCTAATGATTGGCTTATTACACCAAGATTAAATTTAACAGGATCATCAAAGTTGTTAAGTTTTAATTCTCTTGTGCGCTATGACGGAACTATAATGAAAGTTTTGTACACCACCAATTATGTTCCAGGTGCCGTGCCGTCAGAGTTCACGTGGACGGAGATACCTGCAGCTACTGCTGCAATTGATTCCGATACGCAATCTTTTGATTTTGTAGCAAGTGGAGATATAGATATTTCGGCTTTGCCTGATAATGTTTATATAGCCTTTCTATATACCTCTATTGGCGCTGGTTCTGGGGAATCTGCAATTGCCCGTATTGATGATTTCCAGATTAAATAATTGGCCTTTTACAGCATAAACGTAAAATAAATATGAAATTGAATAAATTAATTACAGCACTACTTCTTATAGCCTCTGTATTTACATTGGGCTGTAAGGAGGAAGAAAATATAGATTCTAGCCTGAGAGTAGCATTTCAAGATTTCAATGGTACTTTAGCTAGTGCCGATGAGGTGCTTAC
>JBKEFO010000203.1:0-6288 GCA_046709585.1 Marivirga sp. | reverse complement strand
AAGTTAGTGGCCACACCTACAGCCGAAAGTACTATTTCTGCCTCTATTAGTTCTTCACCTTTCTTAGTTTTTACACTTACTTTACATAGTTTTCCTGAGGTGTCTACTTTGGTAACCTCAGCGCTAGTCATCACATCAACGCCTGCTTTTTTGTAAATCTTCTCCAAGGCCTTAGATACTTCCTCGTCTTCAACAGGCACAATTCTATCCATAAATTCAACAATGGTCACCTTCGTGCCAATAGAATTATACAGATAAGCAAACTCAACGCCTATAGCACCCGAACCTACTACTACCATAGATTTAGGCTGCTTCTCTAATGACATCCCTTTTCTATACTCTATAATTTTTTTGCCGTCAATAGGTAAGTTAGGCAACTCTCTTGCTCTTCCGCCAGTGGCAATAATGATGTTGTCAGCACTGTAGTCAGTCTTCTTGCCATCCTTATCTGCTACTTCTACCTTCTTGCCAGCTTTTATCTTACCATAGCCCATAAGCACGTCAATCTTGTTTTTCTTTAACAAAAATTGCACACCCTTGCTCATGCCATCAGCAACATCACGGCTTCTTTTAATCATGGCAGGGAAATCTACTGATGCCTCCTTCACGTCAATACCATAATCTTTCGCATGGCTGATGTACTCGAAAACATTGGCACTCTTTAACAAGGCCTTCGTAGGAATACATCCCCAATTAAGGCAGATACCGCCTAAGCTCTCTTTTTCAACTATTGCTACCTTTTTCCCTAACTGTGAAGCTCTGATGGCAGCTACATAACCACCCGGGCCTGAACCCACAATAATAAGATCGTATTTTGAAGCCATATTTATATGTTTAGTGTTTTTTTACTGATTTTGATGCCGTAAATTTAAGGTTTTTGTACCCAGAAAAAAATTAATTATCGGTGACGTCTACCAAAATAACGCTGAGGGTGCTCCTTGGTTGAAAATTTTTGCTCATTGCGCAGAAAACCACATCATCGGCGATGAATAATTCATAATTGCTGATAAGTTTATTAATTTGCAGCATCAAAATAAAATTAAGCTGAATTTATACAGAATATTATAAACACATGAGCAAACTATTAGAAGGAAAAACAGCGCTTATCACTGGTGCTTCAAAAGGTATAGGTAGAGCCATTGCACAAAAATACGCTGAGCAAGGAGCCAACGTAGCATTCACCTTTTTATCAAGCGTAGAAAAAGGACAAGCGCTAGAGAAAGAACTTGCTGGCTTTGGAGTGAAAGTAAAAGGCTATAGATCCGATGCATCGAACTTCGCAGCAGCAGAAGAGCTCATTAACAATGTGGTTACCGACTTCGGTAGCTTAGATATTTTGGTCAACAATGCAGGCATCACCAAAGATAACCTGCTCATGCGCATGTCAGAAGAAATGTGGGATGACGTTATCAACGTAAACCTTAAATCATGCTTTAATACCGTAAAGGCGGCTACAAGAACTTTTATGAAACAAAGAAGTGGCTCCATCATCAACATGACCTCTGTTGTGGGCCTCAAAGGAAATGCTGGTCAAGCTAACTATGCTGCTTCAAAAGCAGGTATCATCGGCTTTACTAAATCTGTCGCCTTAGAATTAGGCTCCAGAAATATCCGTTCCAATGCCATTGCGCCAGGCTTTATTGAAACTGAAATGACCGATGCCCTAGATGCAAAAACAGTGCAAGGGTGGAGAGATGCTATTCCATTGAAGCGTGGAGGAAAGCCCGAAGACGTGGCGGACGCTTGCGTATACCTCGGAAGCGACATGTCGGCCTATATGACGGGCCAGGTGTTGCAGGTAGATGGCGGAATGCTGACCTAAAATATATAGACAATAAATTTTTGGTGAGGCTAAGAAGCCTCACCTTTATGATGTTTAAGACCATCATTTTATAATAAATCCGCTCTTTTCTGGTTTAGCAAATATGCTTCAAATAGTCGTCTCCTCTTATTGGATAATTCTATGCCTCATCTTAGGGCTTGGCTATGCCTATATACTGTACAGCAAAAAAAACTATCCGTGGTCTAAAGGATGGAACAGGGCATTGGCAGTCTTCCGCTTTGTGGTGGTGAGCTTGCTGGCATTTTTGTTTTTAGAGCCATTCTTGCAAAAAAATGAAAACGAGCTTACACCGGCAAAAGTAGTCTTCCTGTGGGATGACACCCAATCTATTAACATGGCTTTAGATAGCCTGGAAATACGCCAAGCATGGGAGCAGCTACACGCTGTAGCGAGCACGCTGGCAGCTGAGCTAGAGCTAGACATAAAGTGGGAAACAGTATCTTCCGCAGCAGTTGATGCCACCAAGCTACCCAATGAAACAGTAAATTTAAGCCCCTTACACAAAGCTATAGAGCGTATAAAAGCCGACAATCTTGATAATACACTTCAGGAACTAGTACTTATCTCTGATGGCATCTACAACCTCGGCCCTGCGCCAGACTACTTTAACTACCCATTTCGTATTAGCACGGTCGGTCTGGGCGATTCGGCAGTAAAGAAAGATTTAGCCATAAAAAAGCTGAGCTATAACAAAGTGGCCTACCAAGGTAACAAATTCCCCATCACAGTGCTGCTCACAAAAAGTGGCTTTGGCGCAGTTAATACAGTCCTTAGCCTGCGCAGTAGCGGCACCACAACCAACAAAGAAGTGGCCTTCTCAGAAGAGGAAAGAGTGAAAGAAGTTACCTTTTTGTTAACAGCAGACAAGAACGGCTATCAGTCCTACTCTTTTTCACTGCAGCCACAGCAAGAAGAGCGCAATACGCAAAATAATAAGCAGTCAGCATATCTGCAGATTATTGAAGGCCGAAAAAAAATTATCCTCTTGGCTGACGCACCCCACCCTGATATCAACGCCATAAAATTGGCACTTCAGGGGAACGATAACTATGAGCTTAACTTGGCTATCCCTGGGATATCGCCTTATAAGCAGGGGAAATATGATTTAGCCATACTGTTTCATCTGCCGAATAATGCGGGTGTGTACAAAAAAGAAATACAAGCACTGGCAAATAAGAACATGCCTTTCTGGTTTATAGCAGGAGCAGCACCTCAGGCCTCAGTGGCTTTTAATCAGCTGAATGCAGCGGTACAAATAGGTGACGGCAAGGAAACGGATAATGCAACCGTCGTAGTCAACCCTGATTTTATACCCTTTGCTCTCCAAGGCCAAGAAGAAGCATCCTTTAGCAACTACCCACCCATAGCCACCCCTTTTAGTGAAGTAGGGATTACTCCCCTGGCCGAAGTACTTTTCTATAAGCAGATAGGTCAAATAAAAACAGATCAGCCATTAGTAGTATTTTCGGATCAGCAAAATAGCAAACAAGCCACCACACTATTAGAAGGTTTCTGGCGTTGGCGATTACATGCCTACCGCACAACAGAGAAATTTGACGTTTTCGACGACTGGATCAGCAAGACCGTGCGCTGGCTCACCACCATTAGTGCTAAAGAGCAATTCAATATCTACCCTGTGGCAGATCGCTTTTCAGCCTACGAGGAGGTGGTGCTTAATGTAGAGGCATATGATGAAGTGTTTGAACCTGTATTCGGTAATGCAGTAAAGCTCCAATTGGCCAATGCAGATACGCTGTTTAATTTTGATTTTAAAACAGTAAACCTAGCGGCAGACTTTAACGTGGGAAGCTTGCCAGCAGGTGCGTTTACCTATGCGGCTCAAACTACCATAGGAGGGAAGGAATTTAATGCGAGAGGTCAATTTTTAGTGGAAGAAAATGCGATAGAAGCCTTGAACATACAGGCGGATTTCGAGCTGCTTAAGCGGCTGTCGGCAAACAATGAAGGGCAATTCTTTCATTATTCACAAACAACCAGCTTAGAAGAGCACCTTTTAGGTAAGCAGTTCACTAAAACTATTACTGGAACAACAGATGCTAGTCCATTGGCAGACAATTTTTGGTTGTACGTTTTCGTGCTGCTACTGCTGCTTTCGGAGTGGTTTATAAGAAGATACTATGGCTCTTACTGATACTTAGGACTTAAATAATAACTTCGCTAAAAGTGATTAACTTATTGGTTTTTAAGAAAATATAACCATATTGCCGCATATTTAATTAGGATTTCGTTTATATGAATAAAAAAATTGTCTCTTTCGTCTTTGTTTTGCTGCTATCTATTGGTTTTGTGTACTTCATTTATGATAATGAACCACTTCCTATGCAAACTGTGGTGGTAGAGAATCAAGCGATAGATACCCTTATTGAAGCTACACCAACAATTTTGTATGGCATGGTGGTAGACTCCTTCAGCGTAGCAGAGAGCGCCGTCAAAAGAAATGAAAGCATCTCTGATATTCTATTGGCATACAATGTGAGTCACCAGCAGATATTCCAGCTGGCCCATAAGTCTAAAAATGTCTTCGATGTTAGACGCCTCGCAACGAATAAAAAATATACCGTCATTTACCAAAATGACTCTTTACCTTCAGCGAAAGCCTTGGTATATGAGCCTAACCCTGAAGAGTATGTGGTTTTTAATCTGCAAGACTCCATAAGTGTTTATATAGCGAAAAGACCTGTAGCTATTAATCAGCAAACGATAAGTGGTACCATTCACTCATCGCTTTACGAGGATATGTTAGCCAATGGCGGGTCGCCAGAATTAGTGGATTTGGTGGCTGATATGTATGGATGGCAAATAGACTTTACTAAAATTTTTCCCGGAGATCAATTTAAGGTGATCTTTACGGAAAGAACAATCGAAGGTAAATCAGTTGGCGTAGAAGAAATTATCGGTGCCGAGCTAGTGCATTATAACAATTCGTTCCTATCAATTGCTTTTGATCAAGGAGAAGGTACGGATTACTTCGATGAAGAAGGCAAAAGCTTAAGAAAAGCATTCCTAAGATACCCGGTAAAGTTTACCCGAATAAGCTCGCGTTATACAGCCAAGAGATTTCATCCTGTACAGAAAAGATACAAAGCACACCTAGGAACAGATTATGCTGCACCTTCAGGCACACCTATCTATGCTGCTGGCGACGGTGTAATTACCAAAGCAGTATATGAAAAGTACAACGGTAGAAATGTGAAAATTAGACACAACGCTACTTATGCTACCCAATACCTTCATATGTCACGCATAGCTTCTGCCATTAAGCCCGGCGCAAAAGTGAAACAAGGTCAACTTATTGGTTATGTAGGTAGCACAGGTCTGGCTTCAGGCCCTCACCTTTGTTATAGATTCTGGAAAAATGGCCGTCAAGTAGATGCCCTCAAAATTGACCTCCCAGCCTCAAACCCAATAATAGTAGACAGGCAGTCAGCTTATGTGCGCTACAGAGATTTCGTTAAAACGCAACTAGACAAAATTGAATACCCTATAGAAAAAGCGGATGTTTTGCTAGCAGGCACACATTGAAACATCTTTTGTGTCCGTTGCAGATAGTGACAAGCATATGCCACCCATGAAAAAGGTAAACTGTCTTTTGTTGCTAATAGCAAGTCTCTCCATCGAGATAGCCTTTGGTCAGCAGGAGAAAGTCGGGTTAGTACTCAGCGGTGGAGGAGCAAAGGGCTTAGCACATATCGGCGTACTTAAAGCCTTAGAAGAAAATAATATTCCAATCGATTATATCACAGGTACCTCCATGGGAGGTGTTATAAGGGGTTTTACGCTGCCAGTTACAGCCCACAAGAGATAGAGACCATAGCCACTTCTAAAGATTTTTTGGAATGGATTAATGGCGCCATACCTGAGCAATAGCAATACGCTTACCTCTCCAGACCGCCATCGCCAAAATGGTTAACAGTTTACTTAGGGGTTGATTCAACGCTGGAAGCTAATTTCAATCCAAAACCAGCAAACGACCTTTCTTTAAATTTTGAATTGGCAGAGCATATGGCGCCATCACAGCCAATGGCAAATGTTTCTTTCGACAAGCTCTTTGTCCCTTTTAAAGCCATGGGCGCCGAAGTGTTTACACAGCACGAAGTGCTGCTAGACCATGGTAATTTGGTCGCGGCTTTAAGAGCAACCATGTCTGTGCCTTTCGTATACCGCCCAATAAAAATAGATGGACAGTATATTTTTGATGGAGGGGTCTACAATAACTTCCCTGTAGAGTCCATGAAAGCCTATTATGAGCCCGATGTGATGATATGGGTAAACGTAGCTTCCAGGGTGTATGATGAGTACCCTAAAGCAAAGGCCGAGCAAATGATCTCTAGCTCCTTACTCTTTATGATAATGGATAAGGCAGATCCTAAAAAGCTAGGGGCCAATGGGGTATTTATCACGCCTGATATGGAGAACGCTTCAGG
>JBKEFO010000202.1:0-6344 GCA_046709585.1 Marivirga sp. | reverse complement strand
ATTTTTTATATTAGCCGAATTATTCTACTTTCGAACCATTAACTACTATTAGTGGATGTCGATACGAATTTTATTTTTTTCTTTGGTGCTTCATTTTTTTCTTTTAGAAGCAAAAAGTGCGGTAAGAAACAGAGGTGATAGTACTAACCAAGCGTATTTAAATGCTCAAAAATGCTTTAGTGCCGCAAACTATGATTGTGCACAAAAGCAATACGTAGTCGCCTTAGGGCAAGCTAGAGAAGAAGGGCAATATAAATTAACAGCGCAATGTTACCTAGACCTAGGATTGCTAATGTACCAATTGGCGGAATTTGATAGCGCTGTTAGCTATTTAGATTCTGCAATTGAAGTAAGTAGTGAATTCAATTTTCTTTCAATTATTGCAGGGGCGAAACAGCAAATTGCCCATATTGATTGGAGATTTGGAGATAATTATGCTGCAGTGAGTAATATTAAGGCAAGCATAGACTTGTATGAGAATCTTCAGGATACAAGTGCGTTGCTAAAGGCCAAAACTATTTTAGGTGGGATATATATATCGTTAAAGAAATTCGAAGAAAGTGCGTCAGTTTATAAAGGTCTTTTAGAAAGTGCAAAAAGCACTAATGATACAATTGCAATGACTATTTGCAATGAACATCTTGGTGTTATTGAATATTATAAAGGTAATTATGATAAGGCACGAGCGCTATACACGGCTGCTTTAACATTAAATAGAAAGTTAAACAGAGAACTTGCGGCAGCATTAAATCTCGCAAATATTGGAGAAGCCTATTTAGCATCAAATAATTTAAATGAAGCAAATGAATATCTTCAGAAATCACTTAAGATATTAAGTAGGTATGAATTTAATTCTGGTATAATATTCGTTTATCACAGTATTGGTAGTGTTAATAATAAGTTAAAAAAGTACAACCTGGCTAACGATTATTATCATAAAAGTTTAGATCTGATGGAGCAAACCGGTGAAATCAGGGAGAAAAACTACGTCTACCAACTAATTTCGCAAAACATGCAAGATAAAGGTGATTTTCAAGAAGCTTTAAGCTATTTTAAGAAATACACTTTTGCCAAAGATTCCTTATTTGGTATTGAAAAGACACGCCAATTAGAAGAGTTGAGGACGCAATACCAGCTGGAGGAAAGTGAAGTAAAGAATCAAGCACTTTATTTAGAAAATGCGAAAGCTCAAAAAGAAATTTATACACAGGAGAACTTAATCAGATATCAATACCTGATATTGATAATAACGCTAGGCTCATTGGTCCTCTTTATATTTCAATTGTACTTTTTACGTAAAAGTAAGAGGAAGTTAGAAGTAGCAAATAATACAAAAGACAGACTTTTTAATATTATAGCACATGATATAAGAAATCCTGTGGGTAATATTGGTGCCTTAATTACTATTATGGAAGCATCGAATGATGAGGCTGAGAAATTGAAGCTGATGGGACTTCTTAAGCAATCCTCAGGCGCTATAACCAATCTTGTAAATAGTATTTTAAGTTGGTCTATCTCTAACACGCATGGTTTTCAGTTTAATTTGAAAGATTTAAAGCTGTATGATTTAATAGAGCAATCCATAGGGTTGTTTATTATTCAGATAGAAGAAAAAAAGATTAAATTAAATAACAGAGTAGCGGTAGACTATCATGCCGAATTTGATGAAGATGTAGTTTCCACTATCGTTCGGAACCTGCTTTCTAATGCCATTAAATTTACTCCACAAAATGGACAGGTCAGTATTTGGGTTGATGTTACTAGCGATTTCCATGTTATTCATGTAAAAGATTCTGGAGTTGGATTGGATAAAGGAACCCTGAATCATGTTTTAAGTGGACATAATGTTAGTAGTCAAAAGGGTACTCAAGATGAAAAAGGCAGTGGAATTGGATTCACTTTAATAAATGATCTTGTCGATAAGCTACATGGTAAAATTGAAATCATCACGGAGGTCAATTTAGGTACTGAGGTTATTGTATTTCTTCCTACAGTTAACCCCAATGCATAGTAGTTTTTTAAGTTTGCTCTACACACGGCTGTAAAATTCCAAATCACTCCCTATAAATTGAAAATAGTTTTCCGCTTATCGAATTACGGCTATTCAATTGTTTTTGTAAGTAACCGACAATAAGACACTTACAGTTTTAATGTACTATTTGTCTACCTCTTTTTTTTACGTCACACTATTCCTTTCAACATATTTGCATCAAACAAAACCCAATAAGGATGCAAAATTTAAAATCGAATACTATTCTATTAGTACTGCTAATTTTTACCGCGGCACTTTGAAGTTGCGACGAAGATGTAACGCCATCACTTTCAGTAGAAATTATGATTGACTTGCTTGATAAAGGTACACTAGGTGAAATTATATCTGATGCGGATGGACTGTCACTTTACTTTTTCACAAAGGATGTAGCCGGTGAAAGTGAATGTTCTGAGGGCGGCCTATTTAGCTTGCCTATTTTCTATATGAGAGACTTAGCGTCAGGTACTCGTCTGAGTATTGCTTACTCCGCTAATATTACAAGATCCGATGGAAGAAAGCAAAGAACTTATAAAGGATGGCCATTGTATTAGTTCGCTTCGGATAAAACCGAATCGGATGTCAATGGTGATGGTGTTGGTAATGTTTGGTTTGTAGCTAAAGCTAATTATACGTTACTGACAGAGCAAACAGACTTAGATAATTCAAGTACCAACGACCTTACAGATCCTTCAGGAAATTCTTTGTATTATTTCGCCAACGACGAGGAAAACCTTAGCAACTGTGAAGGGGTGTGTGTTGCTGCATCGCCTGTTTTTGACGGATTTTCTGATTTAGTGATACCCTATACGTCTTCAGCAGGTCAATTTGGTGAAATCAGTAGAGCGGATGGTAAGGTTCAGATAACCTAGGGTGGAAAGCCTCTGTACTTCTTTGCGCAAGGCGCGAATAGAGGATATCTAGTCGGTCATAAAGTTCCTAACTGGAGTATTTCTGCCATTCAATTATAGTATTTCAACTATTATTGCTGGTCTATGGCTGGTTTTTTGGTCAAAAAAGCTTCTTCCTGAGCAAGATGAATGTATTTATTTCGCTACTAGTGAATCTAAAATAATGGATAATTTATCGACAATTACTAGCAAACGCATTTGTGCAGGACGTATAAAGATGCTGGCCATTGAAAATGAAATTGTCGTAGGTCATGTATTAGTAAGGTAAAGTTGTTGGGTTTTATTTAATGAAGCAGTGACATAGTATTTCCATTTGCAGATCTTTCTTGACTTGCATTGGTGAAAATTATAGCCACTTATGGTGTATCCATTCTAGTAATGCTTCTATGCAAACTGTAAAATCTGTATACATCCATTTGATAAGCCTATACCTGATAAGGGTACAAGGGTTGGGAGAGGCTAAAGTAAATGATTACATTAATAGTCGTCTCAGAAAATTGAATAAACTACCATGGCTTGAGCCTCGTGAATAGGAGTTACAATTGTCTATTTCATATATTATTGAAGCAAATAATTTATTTAAAGTATAAATTTTAGTGAATGAATGGGCAGATGATGTATGGTAAACTTGCTACAGGAAATAGTACTTTACCATTGAAGATCAATATATTCTTAAATCTGCATTAGCAAGTAAAATTACCATTTTCACTCTTCGTGCGCTGGAAAAAATGGTTATAGAGATGACCTCAGAAGAGATTTGAAAATTATAAAAGTACTTTTATTAAAACTTTTGAGAGATGAAGCCATCAACTGAATATACAAAAAGTGCTTGTATTAAATTAGCCTATCAAGTTTTTGGATCTGGACCTATTGATTTGGTTTATATCCCGGGCTGGGTCTCTAATATTGATAGGATGTGGGCTTGCCCCGAATTGGTACAATTTCTTCAAGAGCTAGGTAAAATAGCTAGGGTTATTCTATTTGATAAAAGAGGAGCAAGTGTTTATGGATTGGTTGGCGAATTACTTCAGATCAGGAGCTGGCCCTAGTGCTGCAATGGCACTCACTAAAATAAACACTGAGGTAGACATTGTGAACATATTAAGTTCCATCAAAGTGCCTACCTTATTAATGCAGCGTACACATGACATTGATGGGAAAATAGAAGAAGGGCATTTTATCGCTGAGCGTATTGTCGGGGCTAAATTTGTTGAATTTGAAGGAGATGACCACCTCTTTTGGGTAGGTAATACAATTGAAGTACTTGCAGAAATGAAAGCTTTTATGTTGGCAGTGGAGCCAGAGAAAAGTTATGAAAAGCAACTTTATGCCATCGTGTCTGCCCGTATGCCTTCACAAAAAACACCGAACGCTAAGTGCATTGAGCAAGTAAAGGATTTAGTTTTGCGGTATAAACGTAGAACCATCGAACTTAAGGGAGGTACTTTAATTACGATCTTGGAAGGACCAAGTAACGCGGTTCATTGTTGTATGGATATTTCAGCTACCATGAAAAAATGTACTACTGAATTATCTATCGGAGTACACATACGAGAAGGGGCGATTAAGGAGTTGCACTTCATTAGCGACGAGACAGATAGTTTTATTGAGTCAGTTTTTAAGATAGCACTACCTAATCAAATCCTGATCACTCAAACTGTGAAATATTTGCTTTCTGGTGCGGGCTTAAGTTTTAGCCAATACAGATCGGTAGTAGATCAAATATCAAAAGAAATTCATTTGTTATTTTCAGTGAATGAGCAGGCACTATTGCATCCTTCATTAGCTGTAGATAATATGAGTCATATACCGCAAAATGAGTCCTTTTTAGAGAATGTATTGCAAAGCATAGAGCTACATTTGAGTAACGAAAATTTTGGCGTCGATAAACTTTGTTTAGGTGTAGGAATCAGTGAAAGGCAGTTACAGAGAAAACTGAAGGCAACTACCAATAAGTCACCAAATCAATTGATTTCTTCAGTTCGTTTACATAAGGCAAAAGAACTTCTATCAAATCAGGAATATAATATTTCTGATATTGCCTATCTGGTAGGTTATTCAAGTCCCTCTTACTTCTCAAAGTCCTTCAAAAAGGTGTTTGGAGTTAGTCACTCAGAATTAACTAATACGCAACTGGCACTAGCCTAATTCCATTCTGTAAAAAAGGTGCTATTGTAGCACATATACACTATTTGTCGGATTTGTGCTCATTCTTCACCTCAATGACTAGCTAGCGTTGTAACTTTTAATGCAATGATTACAAGACTGCTATTATTTGTCTAAACATAATTTTATCCATGAAAAAATCCATCTTGCTCACGCTCTTTAACCTTTTATTTTTGACGAGTATACATAGTCAAGAGGAATTAAGGCCTTTCATCACTACTTGGGATGTGCCTTCAGAAGGATCATTTATGATCCCGTTATCTAGTAATCAAAGCTATGATTTCGAGTTTCATGTGATCCAAGAAGCCGACACCCTTTTCGCAGCTGTGCACACCAATGCGGATGGCAACATTGATTTTCTTAGCATAAATGCTGTTACAGTAGAGCTCCATATTTATGCAGAATTTCCACACTTTGCCAACTACTCAAAAGACTTATTACTAGATGTAAATCAATGAGGTTAAATTGTCTGGGAAAGTATGGTTTCAACTTTCCGTGGATGGCCAGGAGCTGGTTTCAGTGCAGCAGATACGCCAAACCTAAGTAATGTGCCAAGTATGTCCCAAGCGTTCCGTGATGCTTCCAACTTCAATCATGACATTAGCAGCTCGGACGTAAGTAAGATCTTAGGATTTGTTCAAACCTTGACAATGCAGATGCATTTAATCAGAATTTGGGCGCTTGGAACTTTAGTATTGAAGGAAATATCAATGGTGCCCGCATGTTTGAAGGCGCAAACGTCTTTGAGGCGCTAGGTCTAGATCTTTAGAATGTTCAGCAAGTTACTAGATTCAATGATGCATTTGATGGTACAAGTATACCTTCTGAAACCTATGAAGATATACTTATCTCTTGGGCGACAGAAGATCTCCGTTCGGGAGTCATTATGGTAATCAACAGATCTGAGGATTGTACCACAGAAGCTGAATTTACAAGAGAAGTCATAAAAAAAGAATTTAACAGGACTTTTGCAGATGGAGGTACCTGCGATGAAGCCACCAACATCCTTTCTTTTGAAATAGCCAATGAGCAAGCCGGTGAAACAGTCATTGACACTGCTAAGCATAGCATCACACTAGAGGTTTTCTCGGATGCAGATATCACCGCACTCATAGCTAGCATTATTTTATCAGAAGGTGCAACAAGTGATCCTGTTACTGAAGTTCCACAGAGCTTTACTAACAGCACAGTAAGTTATACTGTTACAGGACAGGATGGAATAACCACACAGGGCAGGA
>JBKEFO010000201.1:0-6349 GCA_046709585.1 Marivirga sp. | reverse complement strand
ACCGCCAACTGCTGAAAGGGGAATGGCAGAATAAATAATTAGGGCTTCCTTAAATGAATTGAAAGCGAAGTAGAGCAGCACGAAAATTAGTAGTAAAGCAATCGGCACCGCAATCATTAATCGTTCTCTTGCAGACCGTAAATTCTCAAATTGCCCTCCATAGGTAATGCTGTACCCTACAGGGAGTTTTAGTTGTTGCTCTAACAATGTCTGTACATCTTTAACAACCGACTCTAAATCACGATTTCTCACATTCACACCTACCACGATTCTACGTTTGGTATTATCTCTTGATATTTTTGCTGGGCCTTTGGTTAAAGATATGTTAGCAAATTCGCTTAAGGGTAAGTTATTCCCATTTGGTAGTTGCACCGATGCCTTTTTAATGTCAGAAAGGTCTGTTCTATGCGCTTTGTCATAACGTACTACTAAATCGAAATTCTTTTCACCTTCGAAAACCATTCCTGCGGGTAAACCAGCGAAACCCATGCTTATCAATTGATTTAATTTTTCAATCGAGAGTCCATATTTGGCAATCTTTTGTCGGTCATATTTCACCGTCATTTGAGGAAGGCCTGCGACCTTCTCTACGGTGATATCTGCGGCACCTTGGACATCTTGAATAAGCCGCTCTACCTCCAGTGCTTTATTGTAAAGAATATCTAAGTCCTCGCCAAATATTTTAATAGCTAAGTCAGCCCGTACTCCTGTAATTAACTCATTAAAGCGCATTTCAATAGGCTGCGTAAATTCATAGTCCACACCAGGAATGATTGACAACGCTTCTTTAAAGGCATCGGCAAGCCCGTCTTTAGAGGAAGCGGTCACCCAGTCAGACTTTGGCTTTAAGGTGATGATAACATCACTTTCCTCCATAGACATGGGGTCTGTTGGCACTTCTGCTGCACCTATTCTGCTGACTACCTGATTTACTTCCGGAAATGTTTTTAGAATTTTCTCCATTTCGGTTGTAGCAGCAACAGTATTGCTAAGTGACGTTCCTGTTTTCAATACAGGCTGAATAACGAAGTCGCCCTCGTCTAAGGTAGGAACGAACTCACCACCCATATTAATAAAAATGACTGTTACAGCTATCAAAAGTATAGAAGCCATCACCAGTACGGCCCTTTTAAACGTTAGCGCCCAGTGAATTACTGGCTGATATTGCCGTTCAAGAAAGTCGATGAGATTAGTCGAGATATTTTTTCTTCCTGGGGCTTTAGGCTTAATAAAAAGGGAAGCCATTACAGGTACATAGGTAAAGCAAAAGAGCATGGCACCTATTAGTGCGAAACAAAATACCAGCGCCATAGGGGTAAACATTTTTCCTTCTACACCTGATAAGGAGAGGATAGGAATAAAAACGATAATGATAATTAATTGTCCAAAAATTGCTGATCGCATCATTTTACTAGCACCCATAAAGCTGATTTCGTTCATTCTTAATTGCTTTTCGGCCTTTGGCATTCCTTTTAAGGTGCTGTACTCCGCGGTGATTTTAAAAGCAATGTATTCAACTACTATTACTGCTCCGTCTATGATAATCCCAAAGTCAATAGCTCCCAAACTCATCAAGTTGGCATCTACTCCGAAGATGTACATCAGCGAGAGTGCAAAAAGTAAACATAATGGAATAATTGAAGCGACGACAAGACCAGACCTGAAACTGCCTAGCAGCAGTACAACCACGAATATTACTATTAGACAACCAAGAATTAAGTTCTCTGCAATAGTAGTTGTCGTTTTTGCAATTAGTTCACTTCGATCTAAAAAAGCATTGATACGAACCCCTTCAGGTAGCGTCTTTTGTATGGAGGCTACTCTCTCCTGCACTGCTTCAATAACAGCTTTTGAATTTGCATCCTTCAACATCATTACCTGTCCGAGGACTTTTTCTCCTTCACCATTTCCAGTGATGGCCCCGAAGCGGGTAGCATGTCCAAAACCCACCGTTGCTATGTCCTTTATCAATAAAGGTGTGCCCGCTCTGTCGTCGACAACAATTTGTTCTATATCCGCTATGGAGCCTATGAGACCTTCTCCTCTGATGAAGAATGTCTGATTAGTTTTCTCTATATAGCCTCCTCCCATTACGCTATTGTTTTGTCGCAAAGCTTGGTATACTTGCGAGATGTCAATGTTCATGGCCCTAATCCTTTCTGGATTAATAGCTACTTCATATTGCTTCAAGAAGCCCCCCCAGGTGTTTATTTCTACTACTCCAGGAATTCCCGATAGTTGACGTTTTACAAGCCAATCTTGAATGGTTCTTAATTCGGTAATAGAATATTGGTCCTTATGGGCAGCATCAACATCAATGATATACTGATAGATCTCTCCGAGGCCTGTCGTGACAGGACCCATAAATGGTTTCCCAAAACCTGCAGGAATATTTTCTTCGGCACTTTTTATCTTTTCAGCAATTAGTTGGCGTGGCAGGTAAGTACCCATCTCTTCTTCAAAAACGATGGTTACTACTGATAAGCCGAATTTTGATACTGAACGTATTTCTTTTACCCCAGGCAGGTTTGCCATTTCTAGCTCTACCGGATACGTTAAAAACTTTTCCACATCCTCTGTTGCTAGATTTCGCGAGGTGGTGATTACTTGTACTTGATTGTTGGTTACATCGGGAACTGCACCAATCGGGATATTCATTAACGAATAACTACCGAAAGCGACTACACCTAATGTAAATAGAAAGATGATCAGCTTATTGTTCACTGAAAATCTTATGATATGATCTAACATAAATAAGTTATTTGGATATAAAATAGTAGCCAAATGCCTAGTGTGCTGCATTTAATAGTAAAGCACAACTAAGATTTAGTTTGAAATAAAGTCGTAAGCGGAGGTGTTATGCCCTAGGGGGCTGGAATGGCGATTCTATAAATTCAGTGGGGTCCTGAATTTTCCCCGCCGGATAGTTAATTGTATTTACTTCAATTAATTGCGATAACTCAATGCTAGCAGTAGATGAGATAAACACTGGTCCATGGGTGCATTGGTGGTTGCCATGGAAGGGCATGTCTTCATGTTCTTGTTTGTCATGCGCACCAGCCAAGTCATGGCCTTCATTAAAGAAGTCCTCTGCTAAAAATTGATAGAAAGAATCCCCATCAAATGCTTTATGCTCTAAATAATGATTTACGAGCTGAGGAATTTTCTGTAATTCACAGCACAAGTCACCGTTTGGTGCAAAAGATTGCATTAGAAATAAAAAGCTAAATCCTATGGATAATAAGCTACGCATAACGCAAAAGTATAAAATTAAGTGAATAATATCCTAAACAAACATTAAAAAAACTAGTCTTTCTAGCTAGTAATTAAGCTTATTTGGCCAAATAATACGTCCACAGGATATTAGATGAAAATGTCAAAAGCTTCAATCACGTCCCTAAGAGCGATATATATACCTAAAAGGTGGTCGTTACGTATTTTTGAAAGTTAATTTGCCTCTTGTACTATGTATGCGCGTAGATCTTCTAACTGCTGATCACTCATTTTCTCCACTGTATAGAGTGGCATATATTCTTTATGCCCCATTTCTGAGTAAGTACCTTTTCTTATGATCTCATATATTGATTCATGTGTGTTGGCAGTAATATTTTTTTGCAGCCACTTAAAAGTTAATACTGAGTTGTCTAGTACCAAGTCGCTCTCGCCATATGCGTGATGACAATGCTGACAGCCTAGTTCATAAATAGCCTTACCCATTTCTGGCCTTCCTTGATGAGGATATCCCTTTTCTTTGCTTTTCGGTAAAGTTGGGAAGGTAGCGGGAGACTTTGTTAAATACTTGCTTTTTAGGAAAATTATGGCGCTATCATTCTGGTTGTTTTTCGCTAAAATATTTAGTTGCGCTAATTCTGCATCCCCTAGGTCTAAATCTGCTACCTTCATTTGTAAGGACCAAAAATAGGCCAGCATGCTGTTCATCTCCCATTCCTCTACATACCGTCCTTGCGCACATACTTGTGCGCATAGTTGGATGCTTTCTTCTAAGCTATTTTCTGCCTTTTCTACCAAGCTACCGTATTTCAAGACATAGTCATCATTGTACCAAGTCTCTCTGTTTACCACACCCCAGAAGGTAGACCCTTGTAAATAGGGGAGGCGATTAGCCATAGCATACTTTAAGCGGGCCTCTTGGTCTACTACAGTAAGGTCAGGATCTTCTCGCGTCACATTGTGGCAGCTTGTACAGGTGTAAAATTTACTGATCGATGTGGACTTAAACCCCTTGGGAGGCGTAGTTTTGCCTACATGTATCAGATCATACCCTCTCGTAATTGCTGCTGTGTCTGCTGTTGCCAAATAGTGTGTTGGCATAGGCTCACCTAACACTTTATAAACATCTATCAAATTATCGGACGGCTCGAAAGCAATTTCTTTCCAATTTTGACCAGTTAATAAAATTAAGGATACTATTCCTACTATAATTGCCGCACCGAATAAGTTCTTCTTTTTCATATCAGCCTATCTTCTTGCTCCAACCTTAAAATCTCTTGTAATATTAAATCCGAAATGAATGTCGCCATTTCCAACTACCCCTTCGGTTTCAGCAATGTACAATGGGGCAATTAAGCCTTCTGAATTTGTGAAGTTTAATTGAAAAATATGTCCCTTTGTTTCAAATTCTACTCCTAATCCTACTGAAGACTGCACATTGGGCATCACTTGATCCGGGGGTAAATAATAATACTCCAAGTTTAGTGCAATTACTTTGCTTAACTGAAAGCGTGCTGCGGTACCTACGCTGAAAACGTCATTTTTACTTGCAGCGTCATTCACGAAATTTCTATGAATATAAGTTGGACTTATTTGCACGCTCAGGTAGTCATTAAATCTTCGCGAAATCAGTATTTGGTGTGTATAGGACACTTTATTAGCGAAAGTTAAATCAGCTGTTTCGGGTGCTACCAATGCCTTTACAGCTATGTTCGTATAATAGGCTAAGGAAAGCGGCATACTGCCATTTTTCTTTTGCTGCAATATTCTGTACTTGAAATAGCCATCATAGTGGACCTGTAAAGAATTTCGACCTATTCCAATGTTGATATTGTCAGTCAGGGCATAATCTAACCCTATTCTGATAGTCGAATTGTCAAGCCCAAAAAAGTCTTGGATACCATTATTGACAACCCCAAACCTGTGGGAGATAATGAATTTCATGGTTCCTTTGGGAATGAGTTCCGTAGATTGACCATTGACAATTCTAGTGTCTCTGAATACTTTTACGCGGTCTTCCTGGGCCCATGCAGTAATTGCAATCAGGAAGAAAACGAGAATGAGGCTGATTTTTTTCATAGTTTAGTTATTTAGTGCACCGTCTTCGACCCAGCATGCAATGAGGTCGATTTCTGTCTGCGTTAAATCTTGTCTGCCTGATGGTGGCATGGTTCCGCTTGATGTTCTACTCCTAACTCTATTTGCATTATCAATAATGGATTGCAAGGTGTTTAAATTAGGTGATTGTGCATTGTTATGGCAGCCGGTAACTGCACAATTAGTATTAATAATAAGTTGAATGTCTTGCGAAAGACTTACGCCAGAGGATATTGTAATGTTATCAATGCTTGCTTCGCATCCATTAGCATCTCTTGCCACTATATTGTAGCTGCCAGGTGTTAAGTTATCAAAAATATTAGATTCTTGCTCAGCACCTTGTTCCAACTGATACCTTATTGGTAAGACACCATCTGTCTGAGATATACTAATACTTCCTGATGCCACGCCACATGCTGCATTGTCCTTACGCTCTAAACTGATTGAAAGGCCTCCCTGATTGACTACTTCCACAATTAATGGATTACTCTCACATAGATTGATAGCATCTCTTGCAATAATGGTGTATGTGCCAGCACCCAAGTCATTGAATGTATTACTTGCTCCAAAAATTCCTTTGTTAATACTGTATTCTAATGTGGAGCCACCGCCGTTACCAACAACAATTAGTTCGCCATTTTCAGCGCCACAAAGAACTTCCAGTAATGAGTTAGTTTCGTCAAGGGCAATTGTAATTGGGTCGAGTTCACAAACGGGCGGAGTAGCCACTCGTTCATATTCGCAAGCACTTATTAAAAGGGAAATAGCTACGAAAAGCAGTAGATGTAAATTTGTCTTATGCATAATTATAAATTGTTATGTATACAAGGAATGTTTAGTGCTTAGCAAAACTCTTTTAAGGGTAGATTGTTATTTTTATCTAAAGTAGTTTTTTTTTAGTAAAAAGCTAACCAAAGTATGGTATACAACAAGTAGACACTTGTTGTATTTACCAAAACAATCCAAAGATACGCGCTACTATTGTATTAGTCATGGGTAGTTAAATCCAAGAATTATTTTT
>JBKEFO010000200.1:0-6442 GCA_046709585.1 Marivirga sp. | reverse complement strand
CAAATGTATCTAATAAATACCTATTTGTAAAGGCGATCACTATTTTTTTCTAAAAACAAGCTTAATTGGAACCCCCTCAAAGTCAAAATGTTCTCTTATTTTATTTTCGAGGTACCTTTCATAAGGTGGTTTAATATATTGCGGTAAGTTACAAAAGAAAGCAAAGCATGGTGTATAGGTAGGCAATTGCGTTATATACTTGATTTTTATGTGCTTTCCTTTCAATGCTGGTGGTGGATAGCGCTCTATTTCTTTTAGAATCGCATCGTTCAAGGCTGACGTCGTTACTTTTTCAGTTCTACTCTCATAAATCTTCATGGCCATCTCTATAGACTGGAAAATTCTCTGCTTCTGAAGTACCGACGTAAAGATCGTGGGTATATAGTTGAGCGGGCCTAATTTACCTTCTATTTCCTTTTTGAAAACATCATAGGTTTTACCATCTTTCTCTATTAAATCCCATTTATTGACCATGATCAAAATACCTTTACGGTATTTGTGCGCTAGGGCAATGATTTGCATATCCTGTGCTTCAAATCCTCTCGTTGCATCAATCATAATAATACAAACATCTGCATCTTGTAAGGCCTGAATAGCACGTATGGTAGAATAGAATTCTATATCATCCTTTTGCTTGGTCTTCTTCCTTAAGCCTGCAGTATCTGTTAATACAAAATCTTTGCCATACAACTTATAATGCGTATTGATCGCATCTCTTGTAGTTCCCGCTATATCTGTAACAATGGTGCGCTCTTTCCCTAAAAGTGCATTTAGGAAAGAAGATTTTCCAGCGTTTGGTCTACCCAAAATAGCTATCTTTGGAATACCTGCATTTTCATCCTCATGTTCATCTTCTAATAGCTTCGCTACTTCATCTAAAATCTCACCTGTCCCGGATCCACTTGCTGAAGAAACAGTAAATACTTCATCAAAACCTAAGGCATAAAATTCTCCTGCCATAAAGGTCTTCTCAGGATTATCCGCTTTGTTAGCAACCACATAAACAGGTTTGTTTACCTCGCGCACAATACGCGCAAAATCCTTGTCCAAATCTGTTAAACCAGTATGGCAGTCTACCATGAAAAGAATAACATTGGCTTCATTCAATGCTTCTTTCACCTGCTTTCTTATTTCAGACTCAAAAGTATCTTCTGAACCCGTTACATAACCACCCGTGTCAATGACAGTAAAATGCTTTCCGTTCCACTGCGCCTCTCCGTACTGTCGATCTCTGGTTACTCCAGACTCATTATCCATGATGGCCTGCTTTCTCTCTACTAATCGGTTAAAAAATGTAGATTTACCCACATTTGGGCGACCAACTATTGCTACTATATTTGACATACAATTAATTACGAATTTTATAATTAGGAATTAGTAATTACTAAATTCCATTTAATTTCATTGACTTTTGAATTGACCCTATTAATTTGAGTAATTCGTCACACTTTACTATTAGCGGTTCAATTGATAGTTCCTCAACTAAACCTGCGTCTCTAAGAAGTCTCAGCCAGTAATGAGTCTCCTTAGCTTCTTTGTAGGCAATGGTTAACTTAGCAAAGAAATCTTTCCTTGATTGACCACCGATTGCTTCTTCTATGTTTGGTCCGAAGTCCCTGACCGTAACAATTGACTAGAAATCTCATAATGAGATTGACTTTTTAACCCACTAGTTAGGTTATATTATGTCTAAAGCAAATTCATAACTTTTTAACTGAACAACATTATCCTTTTTCATTAATTACTAATTAATGAATTTGCAATACGTAATTCAACAATTAGTAATTGATTTAGTATCCGAAGCGTTTTAGCTTCAAATCCTTTTTTCTCCAATCTTGCTCTACTTTTACAAAGGTCTCTAAATGTATTTGTTTGGCAAAAAATATTTCTAAATCCTTCCTTGCTTCAATTCCTACTTTTTTGATCGCTTCACCACCTTTACCAATGATGATACCCTTCTGTGATTTACGCTCTACATAAATCTCTGCCCTAATTCTGATAATGGTTTCATCCTCCTTAAATTCTGTCACCACTACTTCACAGCTGTAGGGAACTTCTTTCTTATAGTTTTGAAAGATTTTTTCTCTCACCAACTCCTCCACAAAAAACTTCTCCGGTTTATCAGTCAGCTGATCTTTTGGGAAATACGGAGGATGCTCCGGCATTAAATCTTTCAACATGGCGAACAGCTCCTGAATGTTCACTTTCTCCAATGCAGAAATCATGATCTGATAATCGGGTTTGATAATCTCTGCCCAATAATTCATCTTGTCCTGTGCCTGAGAGCCTTTTGATTGATCGATTTTATTCATCACCAAAATGGTAGGCACATCCAATTTAGCTATCTGATCTATCATTCTATCCCCTTCCTCATATTTCTCATATAAGTCGGTGACGAATAATAGTACATCTGCATCTTCTAAAGAACTCTTTACAAAGCTCATCATCGACTGATGCAATTCATATTGCGGTTTTAATATACCTGGTGTATCAGAATAAATAATTTGGAAATCTTCCCCATTTAAGATACCCATTATTCTATGCCTGGTAGTTTGTGCCTTGGAGGTAATGATAGATAAGCGCTCACCTACTAAAGCATTCATCAAAGTAGATTTACCTACATTAGGCTTCCCTACTATGCTTACATATCCTGATTTATGGGGTGCTTTACTCATTCTTTATAGAGAAAATTAATTTTCTTTTGCAAAGGTACTTGATTTTAATGAATTTATTATTACCTTTGTAATCCTTTTGAGGGAAACATCTAAAAAGACGTTTCGTTTAAGAGTATATGATCGCGGGATGGAGCAGTTGGTAGCTCGTTGGGCTCATAACCCAAAGGTCGCAAGTTCGAGTCTTGCTCCCGCTACTAGATAAAGGTTAGTCAGAAATGGTTAACCTTTTTTTTTATGCCTAATTTATCAATATACCCCTCTGTTGGTGTTTTCACCAACAAAGATCATAAGTAGCTTTCTTCAATATTAACGCTAGCTGGCGGCATTGTACAACGAAACACCTGACCGTTATTAATAATAAGCATGCGTTATGCTCCGCAACGCGCCCCAGAGTGATTGATATAGATATTATTTATAAGCTGGGATAGTTTGGTTTTGAGGGCTTTCATTGATTTTTTTATTTCGTTTGGTACAAGCTAAATGCTTAATCAAGCGGTTTATCGTGCTGCATTCCCACCATGCTCTGCATGGTGGGAACGGGGTCTAATTGGTATGCGCTTAATAACTCTTCAAACGAATGGTGAACTCCTTTGTAGTTAGATTTAACAGTAGTATTCGCATTCATGTTTTTACCCTTACAATAATTGCATTTTTAATAGAATAGCTTCTTTACTTTGTTTTCATACTGAGTAAATCTACTGTCACACTCAAAACATCTTACATGACCTGCCAATGGACCCCCTCAAACCGTCTGAAATACTGCGAGTTAGTTCAAGATAATGATAATTTATTTTTAAGGCGTACAGTTAGTGAAGTTTGGTTTTGGTAGTGTCCATGATGGGGTATTAAAACTAAAATCAATACACAATGTTACGTTTGAAACATCCCAAGAACTGATATCTTGATTGAATTGTGAATTATCTCTAAACATACTTCTCATATCAGTAACACTGTTTACATTCCAAGAACTGATATCTTGATTGAATTGTGAACCAGTAAACATCGCACTCATATTAGTAACACTACTTACATCCCAAAAACTGATATCTTGATTGAATGGTGAACCAGCAAACATAGCAAACATATTAGTAACACTACTCACATCCCAAGAACTGATATCTTGATTGAATGGTGAACTAGCAAACATATTTCTCATATCAGTCACACTACTTACATCCCAAGAACTGATATCTTGATTGAATGGTGAATTAGAAAACAAATTATCCATATCAGTAACACTACTTACATCCCATGAACTGATATTTTGATTAAATGGTGATTCAAAAAACATCGCATTCATTCTAGTAACACTACTTACATCCCATGAACTGATATCTCGATTGAATTTTGAATATTGAAACACCTGAAGCAAAGTGGTAACACTACTCACATCCCATAAACTGATATCTTGATTGAATTGTGAATTATAAAACATAAAATCCATATCAGTAACACTACTCACATCCCAAGAACTGATATCTTGATTGAATTGTGAATTATCTCTAAACATCTCACTCATATCAGTAATTTTAGACGTGCAAACCGTGCTCACTGAATGATCACTTTCTATCTCTGCGAGTAATTCCTCACGCCCAATAACTAAATACAATATACTATTCAAAATATACGATTCACCAATCACAGCGTTCTCAGTCGCCTTAACTGTAACTCCATTTGCATCAAGATAGATATACGAACAACCATTGAGGTCTATTGAATCACCTGATGGTGTATCTGGACACAAATCAAGGCCATCAGTTACACCATCTTCATCAGTATCTTTTTGTGAATCAGAACATCCATTGGCATCCACTGTTTCTCCCGGGGAGGTGTTTGGACATGCATCTACGGAATCCTTTATTTTATCGTTATCAGAATCCTTAAAAATATCATCATCACTACAGTTTGAAAAAGTCACTAAACAAAGTGTGAATATAAAAAGTGATACAATTTTTGATATTTTTTGAGAATTATTCATAATAAGGTAGACGGTTACCTTGCTAAAATAACCTAATTATTTATATAAATGGTTAAAATAGTTAAAATAATATTAAGAATAAATTTCACTCAAAACAGTAATTTTTCATAAGTAGAATTACGCCTTTTATCAAGTCAGAATATCTTATTACATTTTTTTAATGTTTGTAGGACCTCTGTTGCCGCCATGCTTTGCTTGGTGGTCACATTCACAACACTGTGTCATAAGATATACATTTAGGAGGCCTTTAGCCCCAGCATAGTCAATTGCCGAGCTATAAAGATAATGTACGGGTTCTGCTACTTCAACAGGATTTTGAAACTTATAATTTCTATTCATCACTTATTAGGGTTTTGATTGAAGAGTATCAGTTAATCAGATTTCTTAAATACAGGTAGACGAAAATAATTTACTGCGGTAAAGTTATTAAAAGTCTACCACGATGCGCAGCATGGCGGGAACGGAGCGTAGCACCTATTGGTATTTTAGCTAATGTTGTAGCGGCAACAGAATCGATGATGGGACTTTTGGGTTTTGCCTTGGCAACAGGGATGGTGTATGGCCTATTTTCAAAACCTGCAGCGACCCTAAAAAAAAGTGAACAGGCTATTATGGCTCCTTTTAAAAACATCAACGGCTTTATGTTTAGAGTAGTAAACCCACATAGCAACCAACTGTTGGAAGTGGAAGCGACTGTCTCTCTTTCCTTACTCCGAGAGAAGTCTGGACTCCGCGATTACTATCAGTTAACCCTTGAGCGCTCCAAAGTAGCCTTTCTGCCTAACGCATGGACAATCGTTCATCCTATTACCCCTGACAGCCCATTTAAGGACTTAAGTAGTGAGGAACTACACATGCGCGACATGGAAGTTATTGTGGTGAGAAAAGCTTTTGACGAGCCCTTTTCTCAATCTGTCTATTCACGCTCCTCTTATAAATTTAAAGAATTGAAGTGGGGGGAGAAGTTCAAGTATTTGATGTCCCATAAAGACGAAAGCCTCACTGTAGATATGAGCGGTATCAGCAGTACAGAAAAAGCAACGCTTAATGAATTATAGCATCAAATAGGGTATTAAGCATTCATTCTAACTCGTTATAACTTGGGCCGGTTTACATTAAAACAGATAATAAAGTTTGGACAAGAATAAATCTATAGAGTAAAGGGTATAGACTCAATTTTTATGAAACATTCATTATGTACCAACAAGGCGAAAGTACTACAAAAAAAAATACTTTTATTTTCCGAGGAGATTCGATTTAAGTCTAATTATATCTTACTAGATAGCTAGAAAGCTATTGAAAAAAGGTCTAAAAGGGGAAGAAATATATCCCCTCCCTTTTAGACCTTTTTTTTATTTCAAATTAATAAAAGATCAATGAGACCTTCCTAAATTAGAAATAACTAGGTAAGGGTTACTATCGTCTTCACCCGACTTTGCCTCCTCCAATATTTCTTTTATATCAGGATAATCAGCCAGTATTTTCTCATACTCCTCTTCATTCAATCTATCTTTCATATTCTCATGTCTACGCCATATTATTTCAGGATTCGCCAGACTATAAAACTGCTTATTTGATAATGAATAGCTATCTATCAGAAAACCAATGCCGATGTTATCATTAAGTATACCATATTGCTTTATCTTGTTTATTTTATCATAGATAAAGTACTTAAACATTGATTCATGCAAATACTGAAAGAATAGAAGATTGTCTGTTTCTTGTACACGGTATATTTGACCAACATAAGAAGTATAACGACCATCACCAAGAATGTCTGCGCCAGATA
>JBKEFO010000199.1:0-6443 GCA_046709585.1 Marivirga sp. | reverse complement strand
CCAAGCTTAATATGCGAGCACCAATGCCGTAAGCGGCTACTACCTCACTGCCGAAGCTAGCTACCAGCATAACCATAACAGTTAATGACGCGGCCCGTGATGACTGCTCCATGCTGGAGGGGATGCCTAATTTAAACATTCTTATTACCCAAGGGAAATCCAAGCGCATATCTGAAAAGCTAATCCTAATACCTTTTTTACCTCTAAATAATATGGCAATACCAATAAATGCAGAAATACCCTGTGTGATAACGCTCGCTATAGCAGCACCCGCTACACCATATCCTGGTAAGTCACCCCACCCGAAAATGAAAAGTGGATCCAATATCAAGTTCAGAACTACCGTAGACAATACGATGTACATAGGTAGCATCACATTACCAATACCACGCATGAGGGATTGGAAAACATAGAACATAAAAAGGAATACGAAGCCAAAAGAAGAAACTTGAAAGTAGCTAATGGAATCTGCCATTACCTCAGGTCCAGCGCCTATGAGCCTCATCAGCGGGTCTGCAGCAAAATAGCCTATTACAGACAGGAGTATAGACAGTAAGAAGATGACAGCCACTGTTTGGGAGGAGCTGTAATTGACGAGTTTTTGATTGTTTGCTCCTTTATGCTTGGCCACCATGACGGTGCCAGCAAGCGTAAGCCCTGCACCAACCGATAGTATTAAAAATAAAACAGGAAAGCCTATGCTGACAGCGGCCACGGCCTTGGCTCCTAATCTGCCGAGCCAGAAGGTGTCGATAAGTTGATAAGCTGTCTGTAAAATATTAGCCATAATAATGGGAATGGCTAAACTCACGAGTGATGACAGTATTTTACCTTCTGTGTATTTACTCTTTTTCTCAGGCTTCTTATGGGCCATGGGTTATTTTTAAATGCTCGCTAGTTATAGCTTACGTGTCATTACTATAGAAAGATCAGATTCCAATGAATAAATCAAAATGTCAGCCACTGAAGGTAGAAGGTGAGTTTGAAAAGATTGCTGATGCGCACATACGTGCAATCCAACTAACTACGAACCTACCATAGGTTGGTTTTGTTCATAAATGGAAGTGCCCTGCTGCATTGGTACGTATTTTCGAAATGTATCTTGTTCATTGTTATTGCTGTAAGGTCTTAAAATAAGGAGGACGAATTAGTGTTAATAAAGACATACAATTTTCTCTGTACTCTTTGCAGTGGTTCATGGAGATACGAACCATGGCTCCTCCAGGTGTTGGTGTTATCACAACCAAAAGTGAAGGATTGATTATGCGTTATGCTACCAACTTTTTTAAGTGTTCCGTAGACTCTCACTTGAAACAACGTTATGAAAGCGAGAGTCTCTTGACTCGACTATATAAATAGGTCGTTCTAAGAGCCGTGTGGGGGGAGACTCGGACTCAGCAGGGCTTCGAAGTCGCCCAAACGGAAGAATTCGAATAAAAAAATACTCAAAGTGTAAGTGTAGTGGTTCATCAGGGTACTTAAGCAGTGCGGCTGGCTCAAGGTGCTTATAGTTCCTAGGATCAAATTCCTGCCTTGGTGAGAATGCCGACTTGTGGTGCTTTGATGACTTTTCGCCCCACTGCTATTTTTTTTAAGTCAGCGGCTATGGATGAAATGTTAATACGCAGGATATTATATTACTTTCCTGTTGTTGCTGTTAGCACCAACAAGAATTTTCGAGCACCTTAAGAAAGGCGATTTAGCAACATCGGGAGAATATAGACTAAATTTTGTTAGTCAGCAGGTCAACCAAAGGGAGGGCTTGCTAAGGTGTTTCGCTAATGCAACGCGTGTTATGGTCAATTCTGAAGCAGGGGTCTCATTCTGAATGAATAATATATTGGATTACCGTAAATGAAAAAAACCCTTCATATTACTATGAAGGGTTTTTAGATTTGCTGTGGCAGGATTGCTCATACCCGCAATGCATGCGCACAAGGCCCTCGCGAATCTCCTTTCAGTCGGTTTCGAACCACGGTTCTCATCCTACCACTATATGTTATTGTTGAAATTAGAATCTTAGGCATAAAAAAAGCCAGTAGATATTTCTACTGGCTTTGTCGGGGTGGCAGGATTCGAACCTACGACCTCCTCGTCCCAAACGAGGCGCGATACCGGGCTACGCTACACCCCGATGCAATGTACACCGGAAGGCTCTTTGAGGGAGAACCAAATTTACAATCCATGTAAACTATCCCTTGACGCATGAAGCATCGAAATTCTCAGCGGAGGAGGGGGGATTCGAACCCCCGGTACCGGTTTCCCAGTACGGCAGTTTAGCAAACTACTGGTTTCAGCCACTCACCCACTCCTCCTAATTCACTATCAAAGGCGTTGCTTCCTCTGAATCGGAATGCAAATATAAGAGAACTATTTCTTCTTTTACAACCATAGCGCATGATAATTTTAAAGTTTTTTTTATTCTGCTAATAAATCGCTGTTAATCAATTTAATAATGGATAAAAAAAATAGTTTGAAGGGTAGTGACACTTCGCAATTTCTGGCATTGTAAATAATAAATCCTGCTTAAAAATCAATAATGGGTTGAGCTTTACGTTTCCTTTTATAAATTTGTGGCTAAAGTGTCAAAACAGCATTTATGACTTGGATCAATTCCTTAGGAAGTACTGATTTTTTATTTATTGCAGCTTTTATTCTTTTCTACGGCGCTTATGCCTTTAGGTATTACCGTGTAGCACGCGCCTTAGGCCAATTATCATGGTCTATTTGGATTAAATTCATCATCAGAACAGCAGCTTTTGCTTTATTGATAATGGCTGCTTTGGGTCCTTCATTTGGCGCCGACAAAAAGGAAGTGAAGTCTGTAGGGAAGGATATTATGATAGCAGTGGACTTATCGCAGTCAATGAATGCCTACGATATTGCTCCCTCGAGGCTAGAAAAGATTAAGTTTGAATTGAATAATATTGTAGATGCCTTCAGCTCAGACCGCATCGGCTTGCTTATCTTTTCTTCTGAAGCGTTCGTTCAGTGTCCGTTAACCTATGACATCAATGCTTTGAATCTTTTTATTGAGACCTTAAACACAGGTTTAGTACCTAGCTCAGGCACCAACTTTAGTGCGCCATTAAATTTGGCCTATGACAAAATAACCGATGAGGAAAATGGTAAAGCTGGCGAGCAGAAGTCAAAAATTATTATTTTAATCAGTGACGGTGAGGATTTTGGAGATGATACGGATGACATTGTGGGAAAGATCACAGAAGTAGGCATCCGTCTTTTTACTTTGGGTGTCGGTACAGAAAAAGGAAGTAGAATAAATATTAGAAATGGTTTCAAAAGGAACAATAGTGGCGATGTAGTGGTTACTAAGTTGAATTCAGAATCTCTAAAAGAATTAGCATATGATGCCGATGGTGAGTATTTTGAGATTAATAACTTAGTAAACGAAACAGGTAAATTAATTGCCACCATCAATAGTATTGAAGGTGAATTGAGAGACACACGTGTGGTGGATGTATCTGCCAATAAGTACGTATACTTCTTATTGGCAGCAATTGCACTTTTATTAATAGATGCCCTTTGGCAAGTAAAATTATTCAGATTATGAGAATCATATTGGTCTTATTTATGGCGTTTTCTGCTCTTAGTGCTTTGGCGACAGATCCAATCAGGAAGATTGCGAAAGCCAATGAGGCGAAGGAATTAGCTGCTAAAGCATTTAGTGTTGCCGATTATGCTACAGCTATTACGCAATATAATTTCTTGATTGATAGCCTCGGTTACGATGACAATGCGTTGGTGCTTAATAGAGCGCATGCCTATTTCCAGTCTAAAGATACCTTAAAAGCATTTGACAATTACAGAGCTGCAAGCATGTCCGATCAAGGAAGGATACAGGCCGAGGCATTCAACCAGCTGGGGGTATTGTCAGAACAGAAAGCCCAACAGAAGGAAGCATTGTCTTATTATAAGGAAGCATTAAGAGCCGATGCGACGAATCAGGAAGCCAGGTATAACTATGAATTGCTGAAGAAAAAGCTGAGAGAACAAGAAAAGCAAAAGCAGGAGCAGCAAGATAAAGGGGAGAAAAACCAAGAAGAGGAGCAAGACAAAGAAAAGCAGGAGCAAGAAAAGGGAGATAAAAGCGAAGGCGATAGCGAAGATAAGTCGAAAGGAGACCAAGACAAGGCTGATCCTTCGGAAGGCGAGAAGGGCGACGAGCAAGAGCAGAAAGATAAGCAAGAGGGAGAGCAGGAAGGCGAGCAAAAAGAAGGTGAGCAAGATGGTGAACAGTCAGAAGCTGAAGCGAAGGCACAGCAAGAACAGGAAGCAAAGGATGGGGACAAGTCAAAGATGAAGCCTTCCACTTCCGATAAATTAAAAGCCATGAATGTTTCTGAAGAAAAAGCGAAACAGATTTTAGAAGCGCTAAGGAACAAAGAAGCCCAATATTTACAGCAAACACGTAAAAAGGCAACTAAAAAGAAAGACAGTGGGAAGCCTGACTGGTAAACAACCTTAGACAAAACTGACTGCTAAAGTTCTATAATGTCAGCTAGGCTAAATTATTGACTCAAATAAAGCGAGGTTGATGCAGACAGTTCATGCAGTTCGCTATGCTGCGAGCATAACTCACAATAAAGTTTTAATCGTGCAAAAATTTAATTAATTTCGCAGTGCCTTAGAAAACTAACAAACGTTAGTTTTACGGGCGTAGAAAAAACTAACTCAAAATTTAAGGTAATGAAGGAAGTATATATCATATCGGCGGTAAGAACTCCAATTGGAAGTTTTGGTGGTTGCTTATCTAGCTTAACAGCAATCCAACTTGGTTCAGCAGCTATTAAAGGTGCTTTAGAAAAAGCGAATGTTGACCCCAAAGAGGTAGATGAGGTATTTATGGGCAATGTAGTTTCTGCTGGTTTAGGGCAGGCACCTGCTAGACAGGCAGCACTTGGTGCTGGTCTAGGCACTAATGTTCCCTGTACTACTGTTAATAAAGTATGTTCTTCTGGTATGAAAGCCGTGATGTTTGGTGCACAAAGTATTATGTTAGGTCATGCTGATACGATCGTTGCAGGCGGAATGGAAAGTATGTCTAATATCCCTTATTATATCCCTAAGGCACGTTACGGCTATAAATATGGTAATGGAGAATTAGTAGATGGACTATTGAATGATGGCCTGTGGGAGGTTTATAATAAATTTCCAATGGGGAACTGCGCTGACAATACCGCAAAAGAGATGAACATTAGCAGAGAAGAGCAAGACGAATTTGCTATCAACTCTTACAAAAAAGTAGCCGCAGCCACTGACGCTGGTTGGTTTAAAGACGAAATTGTTCCAGTGGAAGTACCACAAAGAAAAGGTGATCCGATTGTTATTTCTGAAGATGAGGAGTATAAAAATGTGAAATTTGAGAAGATTCCTGGCCTACGTCCTGTATTCTCAAAAGAGGGAACAGTGACAGCAGCCAATGCTTCTACTATAAATGATGGTGCTTCTGCATTGATCTTAATGAGTAAAGAGAAGGCCGATGCTTTAGGTTTAAAGCCAATTGCTAAAATAAGAGGTTTCGCTGATGCGGCACAAGATCCATTGTGGTTCACTACTGCACCATCATTAGCTATACCTATTGCGATGAAAAGAGCAGGCGTGACCAAAGAGGAAGTTGACTTCTTCGAAATTAATGAAGCCTTTGCAGCCGTAGCCTTAGCGAATAATAAGGAGCTAGGTCTTGATCCAGAGAAAGTAAATGTATTTGGCGGTGCTGTAGCTTTAGGTCACCCATTAGGTACCTCTGGCGCTAGAATAATTGCTACCTTACATTCAGTGTTGAATAAAAAAGGTGGTAAAATTGGTGTTGCAGGTATCTGTAATGGTGGAGGTGGTGCTTCTGCTATTGTGATCGAAAAAATGTAATAAAATCACTATAACACTGTTATTAAAGCCTCAGTACTTGTATTGAGGCTTTTTTTCTTCCAATCTATTGAAATACCATTGACTATGCATAGCAAGTTGTTCCTGTTCTCTTTCTTTTTCATTGTCCTAAGTAGCCAGCAGCTCTTTTCACAAACGTTAAGCAAGGTGATTACTTATTACGATGACAGCACCCAGTTCATGAAAAAAGAGGTGTTTTTTATTAAAGATGGTGACACCAGCCAGATTGAGGGTACTTTCAAAAAATACTATGAGAATGGGGACTTGCTGGCGGAAGGGATCTTTACGGAAGGTAAGGAGGAGGGGATATTTGAGATGTATTACCCCGATGGTAAACTGATGCGGACTACGGCTTATGATGCGGGGAAGCGGGATGGTAAAACTATCGTATTTGATATTGATGGTGACACATTGCAGCAGGCAAGCTTCCGAAAAGACACCCTAGAGGGTAAATTATCGCTCTACTATCCTGATGGGCAACTAAAGAGTGAGAGTAGTTTCTTGAATGGTAAGCCTGAAGGCAAGGTGAAGATCGGAAG
>JBKEFO010000198.1:0-6467 GCA_046709585.1 Marivirga sp. | reverse complement strand
TTAGGTATAAAGAGCTTTTGTGAAAATGAAAGCTATAATCAAACAGGCTACATTAAATGGAAAAATGGTGATAATTACCTTCTTGTTGAATTTTAAACTGTTATAGTATTTCCTTAATATTTTTATCGATCCCATCAATTACTTTATTAACTAGATATTCAGCCCTCTTGTGTTTTGTTCATACTAAACCAACACTTTAACTGATTCAAATCTTAGAATAGGCCAAATAATTGCAACTATAATAGATTTAAACTATTTGGGTGTGAGTTAATACTTCAGATTTAGCCTATTATGCATAAAGTATGTATTGGCAATAAGCCCCTACTCTTGAGGGATAATTAAGTTTATTTTAATTTTAGAAATCGGTTAGCCAAAAATCGATTTTTTACTATTTCTTATTATGATAAAAAACATAGTTATTTTCATTCTATTTTTTGCAGTGTTTGGATGCAGTGAAAAGAATGTGATGAGGGCGGATGAATCAGAGCTATACACAATAAAATCTTTTGATATGGAAAGTTTTGATAGTCAAATAGATTTAAAGGGTCAAAAGTTGGAACTTCAAGAACTCTATTATCCAGACTTAATCCATGTTCAGGGAGATTACATTGTAGTTTCTGAAACTCAGAGCGATACTTTATTTCATATTTTAGACAGAAATGATTTTTCTTATTTAAAAAACATAGGCAAAGTGGGCGTAGCACCTGGTGAAATAGAGAGCTGTAGTCGTTTTTTTAAATCATCTAAGAATGATGAGTTCTGGAGCTATTCAATCACTTCAAAAGTTATTTCCAAATTTAATATCTCAGACAGTTCCATATTGTCTAAAACACAGGTAAAGCCTAAAAATCAAGAAATGTATTTAGCCTCTTCTTTGTCATTATCTTCAGAAGCATCTTTTATTTCTACGCGTAATTCCGGTGACGAGAAGTTCGTGGAGTTTTCATTTGACGGGGAAATCCTAGAAACGTATCACTCTTGGCAAGATATGTTGACTCTCAAGGATATTCCTTCGAATGTTATTTCTGCTTTATTTCAAGGGAATTTTGCAACTAATAGTGGATATGATCATTATGCTTTTGCTTGTTTGGATGCAGACATAATAGAAGTGTTGCATAAGCCAACGGGGAAGATTACTTCAATCAGAGGGCCTATTGATCATCTGCCAGAATTTGACGTAGATTATGGCGCTGGTTATGCGATGTGCGCTTTAAGATTGAATACCGTAAAATATTGCTATTTAGATGTAGCTATGACCAAGGATAAAATCTATGGATTGTTTTCTGGACATTCATTTGAAGAAATAGACATCAATAATGAATTGAAGATGTGTGAGCAAGTATTTGTTTTCGATTTAGAGGGCAATCCGTTAGCACATTATACCCTAGATCAACCTATTTTTCATTTTACGGTTGACGAAAAAAATCAACGAATTTTAGGAATTACTTATGATGAAGATCCCAATGTGGTCGTTTTTAATCTTTAATTATTTCGTTCTATGCTTACTTAATCAAATCAGTATGTAATCCGCATTCTGTTTTGTTCATGCCATACCAGCGCGATTCGCGCTCTTGCATATCTAAGTCGAATTTACGGGTACAGGGTTCACATCCAATGCTAAAATAGCCTTTGGCTTCCAAGGGGTGCTCTGGTAGTTTGGCTTCTTTTCTGTAATCCAGAATCATCTTATTGTTCCAGTCTAGCATAGGATGCAGCCTTTTGCTACCATGAGGGGCATCTTGTATTACCTTCATGTTGGCACGGACCTTACTTTGGTCGGCCCTTACACCATTAATCCAATAATCGTACTGCATGAGCACAGCATCCATAGGTTGGGTTTTGTTTAAGTAGCAGCAGTAGTCTGGGTCAGAGGTAAAGAACATTTTACCATCGGCCCCACGCTGCATATTCTTTGGCGTAAGCGGCTTTAAATCTACTAAGTTAGTTAACCCAAAGTCATGCATGATTTGATCTCGAAAAGCCACCGTTTCAGGGAAATGATAGCCTGTATTGATAAAATATACCGGAATATCAGCGTCTATCTTACTGAGCATATGCAGTAAAACCAAACTATGCGTTTGGAAGGAAGAAGTAGTAAAATACTTCTTCCCTTCTGCCTGCATTTTATGTATATGTTGTTCTAGTTCTTGAAAGGTCATGCAATAACTTTGGGTGCCAATGGTTGTGCTTTTTTAGCTTACCGTGCTTCCTGGGTTTACACGGTCGCTAGGACTTAAAAGTTTTAAGTTGCCTTCCGAATCTTCCACCATCAGCACCATACCTTCTGACACTTCTCCCATCATAGGCCTTGGCGCTAAGTTCACCAATACACTCACTTGCTTGCCTACCATTTCTTCAGCACTGAAATGCTTCGCAATGCCACTTAAGATGGTGCGCTCATCTAGTCCAGTGTCTATCCTTAATTTCAGCAATTTATTAGACTTCTTCACTTTCTCTGCTGAAAGCACGGTTCCTACACGGATGTCTACTTTCATAAAATCGTCGAATTGAATTTCTTCTTTCATAGGAGCAATGGTTACTTTGGTGTCTTTTGAATTTTCTTTCTTGGAATCTTCTAATTTCTGAATTTGGGTGGTCACAGTTTCATCTTCTATCTTCTCAAATAAAAGAGAAGGCTCGTTTAGCTGATGCTCCGCTTCCAATAAATCTACGCTGCCAGCTCTTTCCCAAGCAAGGGCGTCAATGTTTAACATGTCTCTGAGCTTCACTGCTGTGAAAGGCAAGAATGGCTCCGCCACGATGCTCAGGTTTGCTGCGATCTGCAGGGCAATATTCATAATCGTTTTTACACGCTCAGGGTTCTCTTTTTGTAACTTCCAAGGTTCTGTGTCTGCTAGGTATTTGTTTCCTAAACGTGCAAACTCCATCATATGTGCTAAGGCATCTCTAAACTTATATTCGGCAATTTTGTCCTCTATCATTTGAGGATAGCCCGCCAATTGCGCGATGATTTCTTTATCATAGTCCTGGTAGGTTCCAGCAGCAGGTACTTTTCCATCGTAGTATTTATGGGTAAGCACCATGGCTCTATTAATGAAGTTGCCGAAGATAGCTACCAGCTCACTGTTGTTTCTTGTCTGGAAATCTTTCCACGTGAACTCACTGTCTTTTGTTTCTGGTAATATCGAGGCTAAGGCATAACGCAATACATCTTCCTTTCCAGGGAATTCTTCCAGGTATTCATGCAGCCATACTGCCCAGTTGCGGCTAGTAGATAATTTGTCTCCCTCTAGGTTCAAAAACTCATTGGCGGGCACATTGTCAGGTAAAATATAATCACCGTGCGCATGCAGGATGGCAGGGAAAATGATGCAATGAAAAACGATGTTGTCTTTGCCAATAAAATGGATCAGTGTCGCATCATCCTTCGGGTCGTCTTGTTTTTTCCAGTAGTCTTCCCAGTTTTTGCCGTTTTCCTTTGCCCATTCTTTTGTAGCTGAGATATAGCCAATTGGGGCATCTAGCCAGACGTATAATTTTTTTCCTACTGCTTCTTTTAGAGGAACATCTACGCCCCAGTCCAGATCACGTGTCATGGCACGAGGCTGTAAGCCCGCCTTTAGCCATGAGCTGCACTGTCCGTACACATTGGATTTCCACTTTCCTTTTTTGCCTTCTACCAGCCATTTTTCTAGCCACGATTGGTATTTGTCTAGCTGTAAGAACCAATGCTTAGTACTGCGTAAAACAGGTGTTTTTCCACTTAAGGTCGATTTAGGGTTAATAAGTTCTGTAGCACTTAAAGAACTGCCACATTTCTCACACTGGTCGCCATAAGCACTATCATGACCACATTTAGGGCATGTACCTGTGATGTAGCGGTCTGCTAAAAACTGGTTGAAGTCTGCATCGTAGTATTGTTCGCTCTCCTTCTCCACAAACTCACCTTTTTCATAGAGATTGGTAAAGAACTCTTGCGACAATTCATGATGGTTAGGAGCAGAAGTTCGGTGGTACATGTCGAAGCCGATACCGAATTTTTCAAAAGTAGCCTTGTTTAGGTAGTGGTATTTGTCGATAATTTCCTGTGGGGTGATTCCTTCTTTTTTAGCCCTGATGGTGATGGCAGCGCCGTGCTCATCGGAACCACAGATAAAAGCAACATCCTTCTTTTTAAGCCTTAGGTAGCGTACAAAGATGTCTGCCGGCAAGTAGGCGCCAGCAATATGGCCTATGTGTAAGGGTCCATTGGCATACGGCAAAGCCGCCGTTATGGTATATTTATTATTCTTTAAAGTCATCTAATAGATTTTGCTGCAAATATAAGAAGTAGTAGGTAGTAAAAAGAATCTGTCATGCTTTATTGATGGCTAAACAAATAATAACCCTCTCTTGTGAGTCTTTCGCTATGATGTATGGCAGTAATTATTAATTCGTTGTCTTAATACATAGGTTTAAGGTATGACTAGGAAATTGTTGGTCATAAGACCAACAAAGGGCGAGGTATATTGAGTAATCAAAGCCTAGGTTCGTGTCTTCACTAACTAAGTACTGCCACTTGGCGATGTTATCACCAACAAAAGGGAAGCTCCTTTATTGAAAGCTAGTTTTTAAACATTCTTGAAATTTGCTAGGGGAAAGGATTGAAATATTTTAAAAATTCAGAAGTCCTTCCTAACTTAGGAAGGCGATTGAATGAAAACTTTGATTATCAATTTTAGAAGTATTTTTTTATAAACACTATGCAGACCAAACTAGCTGAAATTAATAGCATATTAGTAGCCAACAGAGGAGAAATTGCTATCCGTGTTTTACGTGCGGCCTCGGAACTACGAATCAGAACAGTAGCGATCTATACTTTTGAGGACCGTTATTCTTTACACCGTTATAAAGCTGATGAGGCGTATCAAATAGGGAAAGACAATGATCCGCTGAAACCCTATTTGGATATAGAAGAAATTATTAGTCTTGCCAAGAACAAAGGTGCTGATGCCATACACCCTGGTTATGGGTTTCTTTCTGAGAACGTGAATTTCGCTCGTCGTTGTAAAGAAGAGGGTATTATCTTCATAGGTCCTGAACCAGAGGTGATGCAGAACTTAGGGGATAAGGTGGCGGCGAAAAATATTGCGCTAAAGGCTAATGTACCTATTATACAAGATAGTAAAAAGACTTTAGTAGATACTGAAGTAGCCTTGGAAGAAGCTAATCGCATAGGCTACCCTATCATGGTAAAAGCTGCAGCAGGTGGTGGTGGTCGTGGTATGCGTGTCGTGCGTAGTGATAAAGACCTTAGGAAATCCTTTATGGAAGCCAAGAATGAAGCAGGAAATGCTTTTGGAGATGATACTATATTCTTGGAGAAATTTATAGAGGAGCCAAAGCATATAGAAGTGCAGATAATGGGTGACAATTATGGCAACATAGTACACCTCTATGAGCGTGATTGCTCGGTGCAGCGCCGGTTCCAGAAAGTGGTGGAGGTGGCCCCTTGTATGACGCTATCTCAGGAAGCCAAAGACAAAATCTACGGCTATGCCTTAGCCATCACAAAAACGGTAAATTATAACAATGTAGGTACAGTGGAATTCTTAGTGGATAAGGAGGAAAATATATTCTTCATTGAAGTAAATCCACGTATTCAGGTTGAGCATACCATTACAGAGGAGATTACCGGCATAGATATCGTTCGTTCGCAAATATTGATTGCCAGGGGTTATGCTTTGGATGATCCTAGGATTTTTATTAGAAGCCAAGACGATGTGCATTGTAATGGCTATGCTATACAATGTAGGATCACCACTGAAGATCCAGAAAAAGGGTTTAAGCCTGACTATGGTACCATCATTGCGTACAGAAATGCCGGTGGATTTGGTATTAGGATCGATGAGGGCAGCTCCTATGCTGGTGTTACCATCTCACCATTCTTTGATTCTATGTTGGTGAAGGTTTCTGCATCAGGAAGAACTTTGAAAGGTGCAGCACAGCGTTTGCATAGAGCTTTGAGAGAGTTCAGAATAAGAGGGGTGAAGACCAATATTGGCTTCTTGGAAAATGTAATTTCACACCCTACCTTCTATAATGGAGAGTGTACGGTAAAGTTTATTGACGATAATCCAGAGCTTTTTGAAATTGGCAGAAAATTTGACAGAGGCACAAAAACGTTAAGGTACCTGGCCAATGTAACTGTCAATGGGCATCCTGACGTGAAGGTTAAAGATGCTTCTAAGCATTTTAGGACACCTAAAGTACCAGATTTCGACAAATACGGGGCATACCCTAAGGGGACTAAGAATATTCTGACCGAACTAGGGCCGGAGGGCTTTGCCCAATGGTTAAAGAACGAAAAGGCTATTCAATATACGGATACTACTTTTAGAGATGCTCACCAGTCTCTATTAGCCACGAGAATGCGTACGGTAGATATGCTCAAGGTAGCTGAAGGCTTTGCTAAAAATAACCCCAATGTATTTTCTATGGAGGTATGGGGTGGTGCTACTTTTGAT
>JBKEFO010000197.1:0-6491 GCA_046709585.1 Marivirga sp. | reverse complement strand
GCATAAGAACCGGCAGCAGCCAGAATTCCCGCTTGACGCATACCTCCACCTAGCACTTTTCTTATTCTTCTCCCCTCACGAATATGCTCTCTACTACCTATTAAAACAGAGCCAACAGGGCAGCCCAATCCTTTAGAAAAACAAATAGAGATAGTGTCAAAAGCCTTTCCATATAGCAATGGATCATCTCCGGAAGCTACAATAGCATTAAATAAGCGGGCACCATCTAAATGTAGCGGTAGCTCGTTCTCCTTACATACGGCTGCTATTCTCTGAATCTCTGCGAAATCATAGTAACATCCTCCACCCTTATTTACGGTATTCTCCAAAGAAACAAGAGACGTCTTGGCGGCATGTATGTCATCGGGATCATTGATATTATCCTTAATCATTCCAGCATTCAGCCTACCACCGTCCCCTTTCAGCAATCTCACAGAAGAAAAAGAATTATACGCTATACCTCCACCCTCATATAAATAAATGTGCGATTTTTCATCACAGATAACTTCACTCTGTGGCTGCGTATGTACCCTAATAGCGATTTGATTAGTCATGGTACCCGAAGGACAAAACAAGCCTTCTTCCATACCGAAATATTTGGCTGTCTGTTCCTCTAGTTTTTTAACTGAAGGATCTTCCTGAAAAACATCATCACCCACTTCTGCTTCTAGCATGGCAGCCTTCATAGCCGCACTAGCCTTTGTTACAGTATCACTTCTTAGATCAATTAAATTCATATTAAGATAGTTTCTGTTGTAGTAGATTTTTGGGCAGCTTAATTTGATCAGTGTAGAATTTACGCCTACTATTTTTTGCGTCAAATAGGACAACCTTCTCGATTCTATCAGTCTTCGGATGGTAAAATGCTTCTACATAAAATCCATAAACAAGAAACAGATTAACTTTATACCTATAGTAGCGAATGGAAGTGATAAATTCACCGTCAACATATAAATGTGTGATTCTCTTAAATAGAGAAAGCTTTTTGAATTGATCTTGCCGCACTAAATATTTTTCTTTTTCAGTGAATATAAGTCCTTTCTTCGATCATTCAAATTTCTTACACTGCCATAGGTGTGTAATTCTTTTAGTAAGTCAACATCCACATCGGCTATAAGGGTCATTTCTGTATTAGGCGTGGCCTCTGCCTTTACAGCATTGGTTGGAAAAGCGAAATCGGATGGAGTAAACACTGCGGACTGAGCAAACTGAATATCCATGTTGTTCACCTTTGGTAAGTTACCCACACTACCAGCAATGGCTACATAACATTCATTTTCTATCGCTCTTGCTTGGGCACAAAGTCTAACACGCATATACCCGTTTTGTGTATCCGTTAGGAAAGGTACGAAGAGTATTTTCATATCCTCATCAGCCATTAAACGGCTGAGTTCTGGAAATTCAACATCGTAACAAATGTTAACACCTATCCTACCGCAGTCAGTATCAAAAGTTTCTATCCGCTTACCTCCAGTCATTCCCCAAGCATTTACCTCAGCAGGGGTCATATGTATTTTTTCATAGGTTTCATAGGTCCCGTCTCTTCTACATAAAAAGCCCTTATTATACAACTTACCTCTAAAGATAACTGGCATACTTCCTGTCAGAATATTTACATTGTAATTGATAGCATATTCCTGAAAGATCTCTCTTAATGGCTCTGTGTATTTAGCTAATTCCCGAATGGCACTTGCCTCGTCCATATGGTTGAACTCGGCCATTAGTGGCGCATTAAATAACTCGGGAAACAAAATGAAATCACATTTATAACCACTTACGACATCCACAAAAAACTCAATCTGTTCCTGCATTGCACGTAAGGAAGGAGTAGGCCTCATTTGCCATTGCACCAAACCTAGTCTTATTACGGTCTTAGGTAAATGAACAAAAGTGTCTGACGGCTCATAAAATATATTGTTCCACTCTATTAAAGCAGCATAATCTAAAGATTGCTTATCACCTGGGAGATATCCTTTAAGCACTTTCTTCACATGAAAGTCATTGGATAGCTGAAACGACAAGGTGGCATCGTATAATTCTTTGTTCTTTACTTTTTGGATATACTGCTTGGGTGTTAACTTCTCGGCATGCTCACGGTAGCTAGGTAGTCTACCTCCAGCAATGATAGATTTTAGATTCAATTGCTCAACTAAATCCTTCCTTGCATCATACATCCTCCTTCCGACTCTCATTCCGCGAAAATCAGGATGAACAAATACATCTATCCCATAAAGGACATCACCATCTGGCGCATGCGTCTTAAATGACTCGTCACCTGTGATTTCTTGATAGGTATGCTTGTCCCCAAATTTATTATAATCTACGATGATTGAAAGTGCACAGCCCGCAACTTTGCCATTTACCAAAACACACAGCTGTCCTTCAGGAAACTTTTTAATGAGTGTCCCGATATGACTTTCTTCCCATAGGTCATCCCAGCCGGCATACGCTTTTTTCATGGATGAAATCAAAGAACGGTAATCACTTAACTTGAGATTTTCAAGGGTGATGAGTAGATTATCTTGCATATATTTTAGAAAGAAATAAAATAAATTAAGGCCACCAAAAAAGCCATTGAATCTATACGTAAATATAAATACAATGGCCTAAACAATAAGAATATTTTAAATAGGAACGTTCACATGTCGTTCCGCATGGTAAGAAGACCTCACTAAAGGGCCTGACTCAACATACTTTAATCCTCTTTTCAATCCTTCTTCTCTGTACATCTCAAAAACTTCAGGATGTATATATTCAATCACTTCGTGGTGCCTTTTGGTAGGCTGTAAATATTGACCAATGGTCATGATATCTAACCCATGAGCTACCAAATCATCAATCACCTTGAACATTTGCTCTTTAGTTTCTCCCAATCCTAGCATTACGCCTGACTTTGTTCGCTTACCAAATTCTTTGGTCAATTTTATTTGATCAAGGCTTCTCTGGTATTTTGCTTGAGGCCGTACTCTTCTGTATAATCCCTCTACTGTCTCCATATTATGAGAAACTACTTCCTGACCTGCTTCAATCATTCTGTAGAGGGCTTCCCACTTCCCTTTCACATCAGGAATCAAGGTTTCTATAGTAGTTGATGGAGATAGTTTTTTGGTTTTCACTACTGTCTGATACCATATCTCAGCACCTTTATCCTTCAACTCATCTCTGTTTACTGAAGTCAGAACAGCATGCTTCACCCCCATTTTTGATATCGCTTCTGCCACACGTTGTGGTTCTTCTTCATCATATTCAGGTGGCCGTCCCGTCGCTACTGCGCAAAACGAGCATGACCTAGTACACACATTTCCTAAGATCATAAAAGTAGCCGTACCAGCACCCCAGCACTCTCCCATATTGGGACAATTACCACTTTCACATATTGTATGTAACTTATGCTCATCTACCAGCTTTCTGACTTGTGCATATTCTTTACCAACAGGTAATTTAACACGTAGCCAATCTGGCTTCTTTGCTCTCTTCTTTTCTTCTTGACTTACTACTGGTAAATCTATCATATCTATTTACTTATTTCTTGAAAACCTATTTCCTTGAGCCAAAAATTACGCTCAAAAACAATGAAGGGTAAAAATTATAATTTTTAGTACCTGCAGGTACTAAAGGTACCTCTCTTGCAAAGTATTCTATTAATCCGCCCACTTCAAAACCTGTAATACTACTCTTAAAAGTCCCAAATTCAAATAATAAAGAACCCCTTAAATGAAAGCCTAAAGTAGCTTCCATTTCCTTAATGCCCGTAAAATAATTAGCAGAACCAATAATGGGTACTGGACTAGCTAGATAATCACTGTAGGTGATTAAATTGCCCGACTCGGACCGTAGGTAGTATGGAGAAATAAGCCCGATGGAAGGACCTCCCATACCCACTGCATTTATCTGAACACCTTTTCTATCTGCCTTCCGAAACAAAATCCTATCATAGCCATACATAAGCCTTGTGCTAATCAGGTAATTGTCTTTACCCTCATACACGCTAGCTCCATAAAATCCTGTTGAAACCTTTCTTTCTTGAGGGTGCCTAATATTGGCTATCTCAATACCAATTGTTCGCAAAACTTTATCTGAAACCTTTTCACCATAACGAAAAAAGCCTCCAGAAATTAATCCGCTATTGGTTGCCGTTGTTCCACCAAACAAAAATTCTCGCCCATAATCATACATCTCTGTCTCTTGGGCATAAGTTACGCTTATGCTTAGAAGTCCTAAAATGATATAAAGTGAAAAGCGATTCATATATTATAATTATATTGTCACAAATTTAATCTTTTAAATCAAACGATAAAAACAAACTATAGTTTATGGCGACGGCAAAGATTTCATATGTCCAAGGGTTAAGAACTGAAGCAATTCATTTAGAATCAAAAGCAGCCATTATTACTGCAGCGCCCAAAGACAACAATGGCGATGGTAGCTTATTTTCTCCAACAGACCTTGCTGCTACCTCTCTAGCTAGTTGCATGCTTACCGTAATGGGAATATATGCGAACAACAACGGTATGTCATTGGGCGATATTAACTGCGAAATGACAAAAGTAATGGCTGACACTCCGCGAAGGATTGCCAAAATTGTTTTAAATATTCAGTGGAAAACCACTCTAAACGAAAAACAAATCAATACCCTTAAAAAAATAGGACTTAACTGTCCTGTTGCTAAAAGTCTACACCCCGATATAATTCAGGAAGTAAATTTCGAAATCAATTAGGCCAATACTTCTTCTTTTATGTCGCGGTAACTAATTCCCATGTGTGAATTATCATAAATACATATGCCGTCCTTAATTATTAACACCTGGGGCGATTGGTGTGCTACACCAAACTGTTGCGCTAATACGTTAGATATTTCTCTATTCGACAATAAATCTAAATAATAGGCCTGAGCTACTTCCATTTCAGTATCATCCCAGCTACGCTCCAATCTGTTTAACGCCATTGAACTTATGCTGCAACTTGTACTATGCTTAAAAATCACTATAGGATGAGCTACTGAATCCCTCTTTATTTGCTCAATTGTTTCAATTGAATCTAATTTCTTCCAATTCATCTATTTATATTTTATTGTTCTTCACCAGATTCAGCTTGTTCTGGCTTTATGTTCCAGCTATCAGGATGTACTGTATTATCCCAAATTTGGCCTTCTTTTTTATCTCTCTTTATTTTTGGCTTCTTTTCAGTCACATAGGAAGGCTGTAAATCCCAAGGCCACACCTTCGACCAAAACACCGAAAGAGCTTGTTGAGTACTTACTAACCATGGAATTCCGTGTTTTTTTGAAGCCAAATGACGACTACTAGGATGGTAATCCTTTCCTTTTTTTATGGTGTAAGTGTAATCTCCTTCATAAGCAGCAATATCTTCAGTAATACGCCTCATTGTTTTCGAAGGATAATGATTTTCTTTAACAGTAAGTAGCCTTTCATCGTGAAGTTTGGACCTTTCAATTTTAGGAAGGACCACCATCAACCTATCATCCTGTAAATCTTGCTTCTTTGGTTTTACAATATCGGCTGTCATTAGTTTTTTGTTGTCAAAGGCTTTTGGCTTATCCCTGTTTACGTCAACCGTCATCAACTTTTTATCGTCTAATGGCTTTGGCTTATCTTTATTAAACGCAACAGTCATGAGCTTTTTATCATCAAACGGCTTAGGGTTGTTTTTATCAACGACAGTCCTCATCAGCTTCGCATCATCCATTTTTTCTGGACCCTTTTCATCACGTCTTATCGATTCTAACTTTGATTGCTCGTACGCTTTAGGCTTCTCCCTTTCCTGTGCCGTATACAGTCTTTTTCCATCGACCTGCCTATCACTTTTATCCTTTGTCTTTTTTGACAAGGTTTCTTCTGGCCTAACAATACTGATGATAGGCGTGTTAATTGTCGGACCGACATCTTTTAAATCAAGCCTTCTTGGCTTTTGCTTTTTAACTAAGATAGGGCCTTTATCATCTATTCTGGCATCGTAAGGAATCTGAGGTCTAGCTAAATCGCCATTACCTTCGCCTGGCGATCTGCGTTCAGATTTATAGTTAGGTTTATTGTCATATGTTTGACGCTTGGGTCGTTTGTTTGGATTGTATTCCCTCGTCTCATATTCACTCTTTCTTGCCCTAAACCACATGATTTTGTTCCAATTCCATTTGGCAGGATCAGAACTTTCCACCTGCTGCCGGCTTTTATTTGGATCACCCTTAGCCTTGGTTTTAGTGGCTGTTTTAATCTTTTTATTATTGATCTTGGCAGTTTTGGCCTTCTTCGTATTTCTTAACTTTTTCCCACCAGTTTCTTGGGCATAAGAATTTTGACCTACTATTAAAAGTAAGCCCGCAAGTAAAACAGCTATGTATTTTATTTTATTCTTAATCTGTCAAAATCATTAAAAATTAAGCAAGGCCATTATCTTAGCCCTAATTCTTTCTTTAGGTAAAAAGTTTTTCTCTAGCTCGCTATTAAAAGGGACAGGGGTATCCAAACTTCCTT
>JBKEFO010000196.1:0-6506 GCA_046709585.1 Marivirga sp. | reverse complement strand
CAGCTGGAACGATCGACAATGGCCCCTTAAATATTGATGTAGTATTTACTATATATACAGCAATAACTGCCGCACCATAATTAGAAACATAAAGAAGTAAAAAAAGCCTGCTGAATTCAGCAGGCTTTTTTTATGTCTAAATAATAGATTACAGACTATCACGTCATTTCTAGAGCCAGAAATTTCCCTGTATAGCTTTCTTTTTTCTTAACTATTGCCTCCGGCGTACCACTAAAAACAATGTTACCTCCTCCTTTTCCACCCTCCGGGCCTAAGTCAACCAAGTAGTCGGCTACCTTTATAACGTCCATGTTATGTTCTATAACGAGCACTGTATTCCCTTTCTCAACAAGTCTTTGTAGGACTAGCAAAAGGTGCTGTATATCCTGAAAGTGTAGTCCCGTTGTAGGCTCATCTAATATGTAAAAGGTGCTACCGGTGTCTTTCTTTGACAATTCAGTGGCTAATTTTACTCTTTGCGCCTCACCACCCGACAATGTTGTTGCATGCTGCCCTATTGTAATATACCCCAGGCCTACCTCTAATAATGTCTGGATTTTTCTTAAAATCTTTGGTAGGTGTTCAAAGAACTCAACTGCTTGCTCTACAGTCATATCCAATATATCAGATATAGACTTACCTTTGAACCTAACCTCTAAGGTTTCCCTATTGTACCTTTTTCCCTTACAGGTTTCGCAAGGTACATGAACATCAGGAAGAAAATCCATTTCTATTAATTTCATACCTGCACCCTCACAGGTTTCACATCTCCCACCCTTTACATTAAAAGAGAACCTACCAGGCTTATAACCTCTAATCTTTGCTTCGGGCAAATTACTAAATAGGGACCGTATATCTGTAAAAACACCGGTATAGGTGGCAGGGTTTGATCGTGGCGTTCTTCCGATAGGTGATTGGTCGACTTCAATTACTTTGTCTAGATGTTCCAAGCCTGTTAAGCTCTTATAAGGCATCGGCTCCCTTTTTGATCTATAAAATTTCTGATTTAACACAGGATACAAAGTATCATGTATCAGCGTCGACTTACCACTCCCAGAAACACCCGTCACGCAGATCATGGTGCCCAACGGGAAATTAACATTTACATTCTGTAAATTATTTCCAGAAGCACCCTTCAAGACCAAGGAGTTACCATTGCCTTTTCTTCGCTCCTTAGGAATATCAATAGCAAACTGGCCGTTCAAATACTTAGCTGTATTACTACCTTGTTCTAAGAATTCTGGTGGTGTGCCAGCGGCTACTACTCTTCCACCATGCCGTCCAGCACCCGGACCGATATCTAAAATATAATCAGAAGCCAACATCATGTCTTTGTCATGCTCCACTACCATAACAGTGTTACCTAAGTCACGTAATTCTTTCAAAGCAGTAATCAACTTCATATTGTCACGTTGATGAAGGCCAATACTGGGTTCATCCAAAATATACAAAACACCTACCAGCTGCGTGCCAATTTGAGTTGCCAGCCTAATACGCTGTGCCTCCCCACCAGAAAGTGTTCTTAAAGGTCTATTTAATGATAAATACTCTAGTCCTACATCGAGCAGAAAGCCAATTCTCTTACGGATCTCCTTCAGCACTTCAGCACCTATAAGTAGCTGCTTCGCCGTCAGCCTACTTTCTAAATCACTAAACCAATAACCTAATTCACTAATGTTTTTCATAGCAAGCTGCGAAATATTAGTGCTATCAATTAAGAAATGTAACGATTCTTTTTTAAGTCTAGCTCCATCGCATTCAGGACATGTTTCAATAATCATATAGTCCTTCAACCAATCCCTAGTTTTCTCAGTGCCTGTTTCTTGCTGCTTTTCTAGAAACTTGATAATCCCCTCGAAGGAGGTGGCCCAACTTGTTCCTGGGTACTTTTTTGACGCTACTTCAACCTTTCTTGAACTTCCATAAAGTAATACGTCTAAGATTTCTCGTGGAAATTTACTCAATGGCGTAGAAATATTGACATCGGTATTTTTTAATAAGGCATCAATTTTTTTAAATATCCAGATATCTCTGAATTCTCCTAAAGGGGCAATACCGCCTCTTGTAATACTTAAACGAGCATCTGGAATAATCGTGTCTTCTGTAATATGTTCTATCTGGCCTAAACCATTGCAGCTAGAACAGGCACCATAGGGTGAGTTGAAAGAAAAGCTATTCGGCGCAGGTTCATCGTAGGCTAAGCCTGAAGCTGGGTCCATTAGATTTTGCGAGAAATGACTGATATTTCCATCCGTATCTCTAACCATCATTATTCCTTCTCCGTGTTTTAAGGCAGTTTTAACTGATTGAGTAATACGGAATCTATCCTTCTCATCAACAACAATTCTGTCTATTACGATTTCAATATCGTGGGTCTTATATCTATCCACCTGCATGCGCTCATCTATTTCAAGGATTACACCATCAACACGGGCTTTCGTAAAGCCCATCTTTCTAATTTGCTGAAATAACTCGCGATAATGTCCTTTACGACCTTTGACCACCGGTGATAGTATGCTAAGCTTAGCTTGGTCAAAGTTCCCTAGCAGATGAGCGATAATCTGATCCTCGGTCTGCCTTTCCATCTTATTACCAGTCTTATAGGAAAAAGCCTCCCCCGCTCTAGCGTATAAAACCCTGAGGAAATCGTAAATTTCTGTTACTGTACCGACCGTAGATCTAGGGTTCTTGGAAGTTGTTTTCTGCTCGATGGAAATGACCGGTGACAATCCGTTAATTTTATCTACATCAGGACGCTCCATATCTCCAATAAAAGAACGTGCATAGGCAGAGAAACTCTCCATATAACGTCGCTGTCCTTCAGCATAAATAGTATCAAATGCTAAGCTAGATTTACCGCTGCCACTGATGCCAGTGATAACGATTAACTTGTCACGAGGAATACTGACGTCAATGTTTTTTAGGTTATGCTCTCTGGCGCCAATTACTTCAAGATACTCTTGCCTAGCGGGCTTTGTATTAATTTCTTTCTTTGCTTTGGTTGTATTTTCCATAAATCTTACTGAATACAAAATTACCAATAACTAAGCGTAATGTTTACTTTTTAGTAATTAATTCAATCAACTGTAGTGGGAGAATTCATTGGAGATTTCCTTAACAGAAGGAAGATCAGTAGGCCACCGATTAAAATAAAAGGAATGCTTAACCACTGACCCATATTTAATACCATCTGATTTTCAAAATTCACTTGGTTTGCCTTTACAAATTCTATGAGAAAACGAGCAGTAAAGACGAGCAAAAGCATGAAGCTTACTAAAAGCCCATCACGGTGAAATTTTTGACTTTTAAGCCAATAAAGGAAGCCGAAAATAGCAAGATAGCTTAAAGCTTCATAAAGTTGTGCAGGATGACGAGGCATTCCATCCACGTGGGTAAATACAAAGGCCCAAGGCACATCAGTAAGCCTTCCAACAATCTCGGAGTTCATTAGGTTACCCAAACGAATACTGGCGCCTGCTAGAGGAATCACAAAAGCAATGGTGTCAATTAACCAAACAGTATTAACCTTATGCCGTTTGGCAAAAATTAGCACCGCTACTAATACACCTAGGCCGCCGCCATGGCTTGCTAGCCCTAGGAATCCTGTGAATTCAAATTCAGGAGAAAATCTAAAAGGTAGAAATATTTCTAATAGGTGATGAGAAAAATAGTCCCAGTCATAAAACACACAATGAACAAATCTTGCCCCTATGATAGTCCCAATAACTAGATATACGGCTAAACTATCTAGTAGGGCAACGTCATAGGAAGCCTTTTTAAAACGTCCCTTTACGAATTGATATCCTAAGACAAATCCAAAACCGAATAAGACTGAATACCACCGTAATTGATAAAATCCTAAATCGACTATAGTGCCACTCGGATCCCAAACTATATAATCAAGCATAAAACAATTCTAATTGAATTTTCGAAGTTATTATTAATAATTTGAATAGCAATAACTGCTAAGCCTTTGCTATTGATAAAGGCCTACTAATACTCTCTTCCAAAGATATAAAAGTCTCTGTCCTTTCTATACCCTCAATTGGTTGAATTTTATCGTGTAGGATATTCTTTAGATGGTCTGTATCCTTACATATAATTTTTACAAACATGGAATAAGCACCCGTCGTATAATGACAATCTACAATTTCGGGAATAGCCTTGAGTGCCCGCACAACGTCATCATATAAGGAACTCTTTTGTAAATAAATGCCTAGAAAGGCTGTTATATCCATTCCCAACTTTGCCAGGTCAACTTGCAACTGTGCCTGCTTAATAACACCTATTTTCTCCATTTTTCGCATGCGTACGTGCACTGTTCCAGGTGATACAAATACCTCCTCGGCTATTTCGGTAAATGGTCTTCTAGCATCATGCATCAATATATTTAAGATCGCTAAATCCGTATTATCAAGTTGATAATTTTCCATAGTATTTAATATCTGATATTATCATTTCAGCAACTTACTGGTCTACAATTTACATTATCTGTATTTATTATCAACTATCACTACATTTTAATTAACATATTAATACTTTTATTACCTTTGAAGCATCAGAAAGGCAAAGAATGCTAGCATGAAACAAAACACCAAAGCTTCGGCAGCGGTGGATAATATTGTAGGGTGATGAAATTGGCAGACATGCCCTCCTATCTCGAGGGTGAAGGTGCAGCATAAAGCTCGACATACTCACGATAAGTTACTTGGTAGCTTATCGTGAAGTTAAGCCTAACTACTTCGTGGAGGTTCGAATCCTCCCCCTACAGCTATCTTGAATTGATAAAATTGTGAGGTGATGAAACTGGCAGACATGCCCTCCTATCTCGAGGGTGAAGGTGCAGCATAAAGCTTGATGCACGATAAGTTAATTAATAATGCTAAATAGCTTATCGTGAAGTCAAGTCTAACTACTTCGTGGAGGTTCGAATCCTCCCTTCACAGCAAAAAAAAGGAGACACAATGGTCTCCTTTTTTTTACAGTATTTTTCCTGAAGTATAAAACAAAAACAGAGAAATATATATCTCTCCATTTTTAAAGTTCCTGTTGATAGTTTACCCTCTTCTAATATTTTGTGTTATCTATATAAGTAAATACCACTTTTTACCGATTTACTCATATTACAAGTACGTACACCTTGTGCGATAAAGTTAAACATAACTTCGCTTGCCTCATCTAATGCACATTTGCAATAAATAATTTCTTCGGTTACGTTTAATAAAGAGGCTCTTTGTAAAGAACCAATTCCAATTCTCCATTCTCCAGTGGGTGCATCGCTCAATGTAATTTGTTGGCTGAATTTCTCAATTATTATGTCTTTGATGGCAGTAGCTGTTTGCATGTGTTTCACTTTTATTTACTACTCAAAATTGCTAAAAAAAGATCAAAATTAAAAATAATGTAATCTTTTATCGTTTAAGTGCAATAATAACCCTACAAGATATCCATCACTCAGGATGAAAATCTTATGTACCAATGTAAGTTTTACTACTTTTTTCACATAAAAAAGGGAGTCATGTTTGACTCCCTTTTCAATAATTTATCTTCTGTTAACTAAAGAAACTACTTTTCCTTGTTTTCAGTATTCTCATCCTTTTTCTTATTCTTCTTTGGTTTGATAAAAAGCGTCTCACTTTTACCATCATGATCAGCGATTATGGAGTCTCCCACCTTAATATTTTCACTTAAGATTTCTTCAGCAACAAGGTCTTCCAGATATTTCTGGATCGCCCTATTTAATGGACGTGCACCATATTGTTGATCATATCCCTTTTCAGATAAAAAATCCTTCGCTTTTTCTGTTAACTCAATATCATACCCTAATGACAGCATACGATCGAATACTTTCTTCAGAGAAATATCAATAATTTTATGTAAGTCAGATCTCTCTAAAGTATTAAATACGATTATATCATCCAATCTATTTAGGAACTCTGGACTAAATGATTTTTTCAAGGCATTTTGGATAGTCGATTTCATTACGTCATTACTATTGTCCTTAGATGCTTGATTGCTAAACCCTATGCCAGCTCCAAAATCCTTTAAGTCTCTCACCCCAATATTGGAGGTCATAATAATAATCGTATTTCTAAAATCAACTCTTCTACCTAAACCATCCGTTAAGATTCCATCATCCAAAACCTGTAACAGTAAGTTAAATACATCTGGATGCGCTTTTTCTATCTCATCTAGGAGCACTACAGAATATGGTTTCCTTCTAACTTTCTCAGTAAGTTGACCCCCTTCTTCGTATCCAACATAACCCGGAGGCGCTCCAACTAATCTTGATACAGAGAATTTCTCCATATACTCACTCATATCTATTCGTATCAAAGAATCTTCTTTATCAAATAAATAGGTAGAGAGTACTTTTGCTAATTCTGTTTTACCCACTCCTGTCGGTCCTAAGAAAACAAAAGAACCTATAGGCTTTTTAGGATCTTTCAATCCTATCCTTGTACGTTGAATAGCTTTGGACAATTTCCCAATCGCTTCATCTTGAC
>JBKEFO010000195.1:0-6508 GCA_046709585.1 Marivirga sp. | reverse complement strand
ATCGCTTCGCAATAGTTGCTGTCCTATCTGGATTACCTCATCAAAATGACTAGCTATTACTGTTGCTGCAGGTAATTTGCGGCCTATTTCCCGTGCTAGATTTGGTCCTGCTAAACAACCGATACGAACAACAACGCTTTCATCCATGATTACTTCGCTCATGGTTCTAATGTGCTTGCGTTCTAATGTTGCGTAATCCTCCAATTTTTTGCCCTCATCAAGACTTAACTCAAGACCTTTGGTACCATGTATTAAGATATGGTAAGGGTGTAGATACGGAGAGATGGTTTGTATCATTTCTCTGAAGTTTGCAGAAGGAACTACAGGGAAAATAATATCACAACTTTCGGCAAGTTCCTTTACGTCATTAATCGCTGTAATATTCAAGTCAATATCAAAGCCGTCGATTAGTCTTTTTTTATTGATTTGATGGACCACGTCAGGATTTCTTGCATAAAGAAGTACCTTATTATTTTCAGCAAGCAAATTAGCTACTGCTAGCCCAAAGCTACCAGCACCTATAACACCAATAGGTTTATCAAATGTATTTTTCAAGGCCATATCCGTCTAATCTGTTTCTGTAAAAATATAGTAGATTCATATCCATGGTTGTTATTTGACCAGCAGCATTTTTTATTAATGGACGTTTTGCATGGTACATACCTACATTAAGCAAACCATGCGCTATTAACTCGTCGATAGGATCATTCATATGATCAGCCACTGTCATTTTTCCTGCATCTACTTTTTCAAATATTTTTCCAACTAAGAGTTTACAGGTCTTCTTGAAATCTGCATACGCTATAATTAAATCTTCGTCAGGTAGTCTTAATAAAGAGAAGAAATCTAACCGTTTATTCCGTTTGGCAAGGATCTCAAATGCTGCAAATGCCACCATATGGCTGGAAAAAACGCGTGCAATAACACTGTACTGCTCTACAATTTTCCCTGCAAGCATGCGTGTGTATTCTTCCTCTCTTTGTTTATTAATTGTTATTTCATTTTGCGAAACAAAGTAGTCTTCGATCGCAATGGTTCTATTTTTAGGATCTAGGCTATTTCCTTCATCATCAACTTTATTGCCCATTACATCCATAGGCGAGCCTATAGATACTGAGATATCAGAGCCTTTCGTGAAGAATTTAAAAAGAAAAGTTAATATTTTGTAAGAAGAAGAAAACTCGTCATTTTCAACATAATACCTTTCTTGACCTTTTCTTTCCAAGTATTGTCGAATCAAGCTAGGGGCTTCTAAAACAAAATGGTAGTTCAAGCTTACAGGTATCACAAATATTTTCTCGGCATTTTTAGGGTCGTCCTGGATATTCATGCGCTGTGCTTCAACAGCCGTACCTAATAGCCCTAATTTTAAATCCTTTTCAATTTTCCCACTCCTTGAGCGGGTACCTCCGGGGAAGAATAAACTTTGACATCCCTTTTTTAGTGCCAATGCAGAGTAAGATTTTAAAGTTTCTAGATAAATAATGTTCTTTTTTCTCCTATCCACTTTATACGCACCCAAGCTATTCATAAAATAAGATATTAAACTTATATTGAATAAGTTGAGTCCTGCACCATACATCACAGGAGGGAGGCCTAGGGTATAAATAACCCATCCTATTAAGATAGAATCAAGGTTGCTTGAATGTGTAGGTACAATTACAATATTTCCTTTCTTGGCTAATGTCCGCAGTTTTTCGATTTCACCATTCACCTGAATTTTATCATTCATGCTTAACTGGCTACTCCAGAAAGCACCAAATTTTTTGACTCTTGCGGCGTTAAGTAGTCTGTTAAATCCAAATGTGGCAAAACCTCTCGCAAATCGATAATGGCTGGCATTGAAGTTGCCTGCTATCTCTGAAGCATATCGGTGGATGATCCTTTTAAGAATATCATCTACCTTATCCTCATCTTTTGTTCTTTGCGGGCTCATTTCTACCAGCTCGTTTTTCACTTTAGTCCAAAATGCATAGTCATCATCTGGGTCCACTTTCCAGGGCGTTTCTTTAATTCTAGCTTTTTCTTTGTAGAGTGTTGTCTCTAGCTCTTCAATAAGCGCAGTTTTATTTCTTGTGGTATCTTTGAGTTTTAAAAATGCAGCATCGCTCACCTCCTGAATAAATTCCTTTCGATTTTTACTCAGTTGAACTACTGGCCAGTCTTTCGTACCTGGCAAAATAGGTTCGTATTTCCTCTTACTTCTGTATCGAAATAGCTTCATTGATATATCGTTAAGCTAGCGCCTGTTTTAAATCAGCAACTAGGTCGTCTATGTCTTCAACCCCTACGCTTAACCTGATTAATGAATCGACTAAGCCTACTTTATCTCTTTCTTCTTTGGGAATACTGCCGTGGGTCATGCTTGCTGGGTGTCCGATCAGTGATTCTACACCTCCTAATGATTCAGCGAGGGTAAATAACTTAAACTTCTTTAGTACCTCAAATGCTGCTGCTTGAGTGTTCTCCTTCAGTGAGAAGGAGATCATACCGCCAAAGCCACGCATTTGTTTGCTAGCAACGGCATAATTTCTATCGTCTTTAAACCCTGGCCAGAACACCTTATCTACAATGCCAGCAGTTTTAAGGAAATTAGCTACCGCTGCCCCATTTTCACAATGCCTTTGCATCCGTAAGTGCAATGTTTTGATACCTCTGAGTACGAGAAAACAGTCTTGCGGACCGGGTACCGCTCCGCTTGCGTTCTGGATAAAACCAATTTGATCTGCCAGAGATTTGTTTTTCGTTACTAAGGCACCCATCAATACATCCGAATGTCCTGCAATATATTTTGTAACACTGTGCATCACTATATCCGCTCCTAAATCCAAGGGGTTTTGTAGGTAAGGAGTGGAAAAAGTATTATCTACACATAGCGTAATTTGATGTTTTTTAGCGATGCTAGCGACACCCTCGATATCGATGATATTCATCATCGGGTTCGTAGGAGTTTCAACCCACAAAAGCTTGGTGTTGTCGTTGATATATTTGTTAATGTTTTCCACTTTATCCATATTGATAAAATGGAAGTGTATACCATATTTCTGAAATATCTTTGTAAATAACCTATAAGACCCACCATATAGGTCATTGGTACTTATAACCTCGTCTCCGGGGTTTAAGGTTTTAATTATTGCATCTATCGCCGCAACGCCAGAGCTAAAACAAAAGCCATAATTGCCATTTTCTAGCGCGGCAATGCTGTTTTCTAAAGCTTCTCTGGTGGGGTTCTGTGATCTGCTATAGGCGTAGCCTTTATGTATTCCAGGAGCAGATTGCACATAGGTCGAAGTTTGGTATATAGGTGTCATGATTGCCCCTGTTGTTGGGTCTGGATTTACACCTGCATGAATTGCTTTTGTTCCAAATCGATAATGCGTATCGTTGCTCATAGAATTCTTTTATTTCTTAAGTTAGGAATTATCTGATTTTTCTTTGTTAAAAAAGGCACTCATTTTTGTGTTTATCTTTGTTTGGTCTTCATATGTTGGAGATAAAGAAGGCTTACCGGGGAAATTTTCCATATGCAATGTCTGCGTTGGAAAAGCGAATTGAATACCCAGAGACTTGGCTAATTTCATGATGCCAAACAAAATTTCTTCTTTGTGTTTTAATTCTTCTTGCCACGTAGGGACTTCCAGGAACACATAAAACATAATATCTAATGAATAAGCCGACATATTGTTAAAATATATGTGATAATTATCTTTTCTAGTTTTAGGATGTGAATCAACAATCTTTTTAAGCCCTGTCACGAAGGATTCAAGGAGGTGGGTTGGCGTATCATAGGTAACTGTGATGGTTGTATAAAATCTTCTGTATAGCCGAAGGCCATGGTTGTCAATAGCCATGTCTGTTAGCTTTCCATTAGGTACTGTGATTAAAGAGTTTCGGAAGGTTCTTATTCTTGTAGACCTGAAGCCTACTTCTTCTACAGTCCCGTCAATGCTATCAGCAGTAATCCAATCACCAATTTGGAAAGGCTTGTCAAAAAATATCATTAAGGAGCCAAAGAAATTTTTAATCGTTTCTTGGGCAGCTAAGGCAATAGCTAAACCACCTATTGAAATTCCTGCTAGCAATGCAGTTATGTCAAATCTCAGTTTGCTTAAGATGAATAGAAAACCGAGTACCACAACAAAGATTTTTAATACCCGCTTAAGAACAGGTACTATTTGATCATCCATGGTGCTATCTGTTTTAGCAGCTAATTTTAGCAAGTATTCACCAAGGATGTCTACCATTCTGTAAACCATAACAGTTGCGAAAAATGGCAACAGTGCGTTTAATAATAGCACCAAGTAATGGTTGACTGTTATGGGCAGCTGTAATACAGGGACAAAAACTATAAGCAGCAGCACGATTACAAGTAAACTGAAAGGTCGCGCTACAGGTAATATGAAGTCATGAGCGACTTGTTTATATCCCTTTCTATTTAGGATTTGAAAAATTATTACATCAAAAATCCATGTTAATATTTTATGAATAACAACACATATAATTATTAATAGTAAAATACTTATTAGTTGCCAACTGTGCAGTCCAATAAACTTTCTATTGCCAAGTTTAGGCAAAACATTCATTAGCTTATCTGTTCCAAAAGGGTATACAAAGGCATGAATTGCCGGAATTTGTGAAGCGGTTTTTTTGCTGAAATACCATTTACCTTGGTATTCCTCTAGGTAAATTGTTGGAAACTCCACAGGAGCAAGGTAATAACGTTGCTTGTTTTTTGTGGAATCAATGAAATTATTCTGGTCAGGAATCTCATCTAAATCGATTAGAACTCCGGCACCATCTAATATTTGCTTTAACTCAACAATTAATTCTGCTTCATTTGGCTCCTTCGTCAGGGGATGCAGTGTTTTTGCAGCTATTTTAGGATCAAAGTTATCTTCCTGCAGGTTAAAAATAAAACTTGTTACAGTAGCTTTTGGTGTTTGTAAATTTACTGGATGCGCATTGATATCATCCGCACTTTCTTGCGTAAATCCGCTAAACGGTATTAAAAAGAGTAATCCAACTAATAAAAAGAACTTGAAATTGCCCATGCTAAAACTTTAATTTTAAAATCTCGAATGTGCTTTCATAATTCTTATAGATATGGATAGCATTTTCTTTAGAATAATAGATAATAGCTACTTCATGGTCACTTTCAATTGGTTGGCTATTAATGAGTGTTCCATCCATAGTGTATAAATAAGTGAATTGTTGTGCTATATCTGTAATAGCAATCAATTCTTTATTTTCAGTAAACTGATAATATTGAACGCGCATCTCTTTCTGGCTAATGTAATCTTTATCGAACAATAACTCACCTTTCGCATTTAGGATGCTAACTCTATTTAGATCTTGTCTTGCAATGATGTAATGTCGATTAATTGCATCGGGAATAATTTTGAATATTGTTTCTTTAGTAGGTTTATACATCTGCACTTGATGCTCAATTTTACCTGTAAAACTAACCTTTACTAGCTTGCCTCCAGTGGTCAAAGTTACTATTCTACTTTTTTCAAATGTATTTCCAATCTCAAAAAATAAGTTGTTTGTCAGCCTGTCATCTAAACCAACAGGGAAATTGGGTTTCATATCGCCATTACGACTCATGACATTTACCTCTCCATTTTGTTGTAAGGCGACCATGAAATCCTTACTTCTTATTCTAATATGCTGAGGCATAGTTACGAGTTGATCGCCTAGTTTCAGTGGAGACCATTGCCCGAGCTCTTTGCCTTCTTTATTTGTAAGGTATATATCTCCCATTTTGGTGGCAAATAGCATGCGGTAGTTTTTGCTTTTGTCGTAATCAATAACATTAAAGTAGGCAATTTCTTCATGCTCGTTTAGGTGGCGAGGGTATTGCGCTAATTCTTGCCCATTGCGATCAATAAGGTGTATGTTTCTTGTTGTAGCAAAAGCATACTGAAGCTTATTATTCTTGAAATAATCAATTTGATAAACATCACTGATAATAGGAGCTTCTAAATCTTTAGCCCAAAGTATGGTGCCATTATTACTGATGAGATTTAACTGATAGGAGCTGTCCTGAATCAATGTTTCAAATAATCCTGTTTGGTAATTTTTCACCACAAAAGGCTTGTGTATGAGCTTATTTGACATTTGTATACTTGCCAAAGATGTATACTGCGACAGTCGATTAAGCTTCTCCTTTTCCTGATGTCGGACTGTCAGGTTAGTATAGAACCTATTTTGCTCTTGGCTGAACTGTAGTGCTATCAAGTCTAAATTATTGATAGTTAGTTGGTTTTCTATGAAGTTTTTATTCCATTTCTCGTTTAAATTAGGAAGTAACATAGGCCAAGCCTGATTCAGGTTGATGAATACATTAAGGTTGGCCTCTTTTAGGCTTGATTCAATAAATTGATTAAATTTTATGGACTTACCCCAGGTATTCTCTTTTTCTATATCCAGTTCAAGATTTTTTAATGCCTGAATGCTATTACTAAGAATCAATAGGTCATCCATTAGGGTGAAGTAGGTCGTGGAG
>JBKEFO010000194.1:0-6636 GCA_046709585.1 Marivirga sp. | reverse complement strand
AATGCGATGGCCTTACCGAATTTGGTTTTCAATAGTTCCGCTTGCTGCTGCATCACCATGCATCCTTCTTTTATATCTGAAGTGATGATATTTCCACCGAAAGGAATAACACCCGTATGACGGATAATATTTTCGTGGAATATAGCGATGTCAGTGGTGCCACCTCCTATATCTATGATACAAACACCTGCTTCTTTCTCTTCGTCTGACAATACCGCCAAACTTGAAGCTAGTGGTTCCAATATCATATTTTCAATATCCAAGCCAGCACGCTTCACACACTTCTGAATATTGTTGATGGAATTGATATCAGCAGTAATAACATGAAAATCAGCTTCTAAACGAATGCCCGTCATTCCTACAGGATCTTTAATTCCATCGTCATAGTCCACAGTATATACTTGTGGCATCACATGAATAATTTGGTTACCGGCAGGTATAACCATCCTATGCATATCATTTGTTAGCCTGTTTACATCTTCAACAGTAATTTCCTCATCTCTATCCTCACGGGTAATACTTCCTCTGTGAATAGAGCTACGAATATGCTGACCAGCAATACCTACGTTCACCACTTTGATGTCGATACCCGATACTTCTTCGGCCTCTTCAACAGCTTTCTTAATCGCTACAATGGTTTTTTCGATATTGATCACCTTGCCTTTAACGACACCGTCAGATACAGACCTCCCCATACCTAAAACGTCAAGCTTTCCATAATCATTTTTACGACCAACGATCACACAAATTTTTGTGGTACCGATGTCTAAACCAACTACAATTTTATCATTTTGCATATTCATCTGCCTAATTTTTAATCTACTCGCAAATAATCTGATTTTCAAACTCCAAATTTACACGATTGTATCGATTCCACCCTCTATCAGGAAGAATCTTATCGTAAAAAATCTTCAATTTTGATAGTTTTTTTTCATACCCATCGGTGCTGCCAAATTCTATCATCTGTTTTGTCACCTGAGGGAATATTTCTATCACACCCTTGCTATTCACCTCTAGCTGCGCGAACTGTGCGCTCCAGAATTTATCTTGCTCAACGAATTTAATAAAAAAGAATAAGTCTTCACCTGCAGCATCCGCTAGCATATTACTATCAATATATTTATCAAAAAAGCGCCCAGAAAGCATCATCACCCTAGCAGTAAAGCGCTTGCTAACAGGTAATACCTGTCCACCTTCACTAATGTAGTAGTCAGCACCATTGCTATTTAAGATCCTAGCTATCGGTCTTTCCTGCTTTACATCTACCATCATATTCCCTGCTAGGTCTCTGTATACCTGCGCAGACTGTACGTATTTCTGTGCTACCAATCGTTTCTCAATTTCCTTAAGGTCAATGGTTTCATAAGGTAAATTAATCACCATTTCTTTTCCATTGTTAGTCACCAACTCATTGATATCTGCCTCATTAATGAAGAAATTACCCTGCTGATTTTCAATGGTTATCACTATCTTTTTACACAATGCTTCGCCCTGCTTTTTACCTACAAAGCCGATGGTAACTACAAAGACCACCAGCATCAGTGTAAATTTCATGGCGCTATATGTCTGTTTTTTAATGCGCATAGGTTTTGTTAAATACTGATTTTAAAGGCTCTACTAATCTATCAATGTCGCCGGCACCCAAGCTTACAAATACCTCGAACTGATTTCGCTCCGCATAAGCTATTACACCATCCTTGGAAAGTAAATATTTTTGTTTAGTCGTTACCTTCTCTAGCAACATTTCACTCGTCACTCCCGCTATCGGCTCTTCTCGAGCCGCATATATAGGTAGCAGCAATACTTCATCAGCCATACTTAAGCTCTTAGAAAAGCCTGCAGCAAAATCCCTAGTTCTGCTAAATAGGTGTGGCTGAAACAGCACACTTATCTTCCTTCCTGGGTACAACGCTTTAACAGAATTTAGCATAGCCGTAATTTCTGACGGATGGTGTGCATAATCATCTATGTACACAAAATCATCCGCCCTCAGAATATACTCAAATCTTCTCTTAACTCCACGATAGGAGCTAATTCCTTTTAATATTTTTTCTGCGGCAATGCCGACACTATGTGCCGCCGCAATAGCTGCTGTAGCATTCTCTACATTATGGTAGCCAGGCACCGACAATTCAAAGCCTGCAATAGTTATGTTTGACAACTGCACATCGAAATGAAAAATGCCATTCTGTATTTTAATATTAGTTGCCTGCACCTGTCCCTGCTCAATACCGTACGCAACATGTTTGGCTTGAATGGTATTAGTTTTCAGGCCACCCCACAATCCATTTTTAATATAAATACTTCCATTTGGGTTTACCTTTTCTAAAAACAACCCAAAAGATTCTCTCAAAGCACCCACCTCACCATAAATATCTAAGTGATCTGCATCAGTTGAAGTGACCACGGCAATATTCGGATGCAGTGTAAGGAAAGAGCGATCATACTCATCCGCTTCCACCACCACCGTAGCCTCGGAAAGTTCCCCTTCATTTACGAGCATATTGGTGTCATAATTAGTTGCAATACCACCAAGAAACCCTGCTACATTAACACCTGCCTGCTTCAGCAAGTGCGCTACCATAGAGCTGGTAGTAGTTTTGCCGTGTGTACCTGCCACAGCAATCGTAAAAAGACCTTTCGTAATTTCTCCTAATACCTCTGACCTTTTATACATTTGAAAACCGCTCTCCTTCAAAAATGCGAAAGCCGCATGCTTCGAAGGAATGGCCGGCGTATAAACAAGCAATACCTGCTCACTACGACTCCTTACGTATTCTGGTAAGGCAGCTACACTTTCGTCATAACCCACTTCAATGCCTTCTGCTGCTAGACGTTCTGTCAAAGGCGAAGGTGTTTTATCATAACCAGCTACTTTTATACCATTATGGTGAAACCATCGAGCAATAGCACTCATACCAATGCCACCAATGCCAATAAAGTAGACGCTATGGATGGTTTTGATATTCATGCAATTATTGAAATAATATGATTTACTATGTCTTCTGTAGCCTGTGGCTTAGCCATGGCTTTTATATTGGCTTTCAGCATCTGCTGTTGCCCTTCATTTTTTAATAAATTAAATGCTGTAGGCATTAAATCTTCAATAGCCTCACTGTCTTTTACTAGTAGTGCTGCCTCATTCATTACAAAAGATTGCGCGTTCTTAGTCTGGTGGTCTTCCGCTACATTGGGCGATGGCACAAAAATTACTGGCTTGCCTACTACTGCTAATTCAGATACAGACAAAGCTCCCGCTCTAGAGATAATAATATCTGCTGCCGCATAAGCCATTTCCATCTCCTCGATAAACGGCTTTAATTTTATAAAGTCTGTTAGTTTATGCTCTAACCGGACTATAAATTCATTTTCATAGAATTTGCCGCATTGCCAGATAACATTCACTTCTAGTTTCTCGATACTTTCGAGGTATTGAAAAACACTTTCATTCAACGTTCTAGCACCAAGGCTGCCCCCCATTACAAAAATAGTGGGTCTTCCTCTTCTTAACCTTAGGTTCCTGTAGGCTTCTTCTTTCGAAGGAAGACTTAAAAACTTCTTTCTTATTGGATTCCCTGTCAAGTGTAATTTGCTCATAGGAAAGTATTTATCCATCCCCTCATAAGCCACACAAATCTTTTTCACCTTATTTTTCAACCACTTGTTGGTTAAACCCGCATAAGAGTTTTGCTCTTGCAACAAACAAGGAATACCCGCATTTGAAGCTGCCCTTAGTATAGGGCCGCTTGCATATCCTCCAACACCTATCACAGCATCAGGCCGAAAGTTTTTGACAATCTTATTCGCTTGATTTAAGCTATTTAAAAGCTTAAAGGGAAAGGCTAAATTCTTTAGGCTAAGGCTTCGCTGGATGCCTGCTATTGGTAAGCCTAAAATCTTATAGCCAGCCTCAGGCACCTTCTGCATTTCCATCTTACCCTCAGCACCCACGAAAAGGATCTCTGCATCGGCATAAATAACCTTTAACTGATCAGCAATAGCCAATGCAGGGAAGATATGGCCTCCCGTGCCTCCTCCACTAACAATAAAGCGATATGGTCTTTGGACTGTCATTTAATCAACTTCCTTTTTAGGTAAATTGGCGAAAGAATTTCCTGTCTTAGCATTGTCTACCTCCTCTATTTCGCCTCTACTAACGCTAAGGATAATGCCCATGGCTAAGCCAGTAAATAACAAAGAGGTGCCACCCATACTTAATAGTGGCAGTGGTAAACCAGTGATAGGACCTAAGCCTACTGCCACACCCATATTTACTAGGGCCTGAATAACTATCGCAAAGCTGAGCCCTGCAGAGAGCAATCCCCCATATGCTTTGCCGCTAGCTGCCGCAGCTTTCATGCCGCGGTAAAGCAAAGTGAGGTACAATAATATTACCACGCAGGCTCCTATTAAACCATACTCCTCGACCACAATGGCGAAGATGAAATCTGAAAATGCCTCTGGTAAAAAATTCCGCTGACTACTATTTCCTGGTCCTTTACCTGTGATGCCTCCTGTAGCTACAGCTATATAAGACTGCTGTGCTTGAAAAGGTATTTCTTCTTTGTTGATAAAATTTTCTACCCTGCTAATAGCAGTAGCGCCACGCTGACCTACCACCATGGCAATACTTACGGCCAATACACCTACTAAGCCCAACATAGCCAGGTATTTCACTGGAATTCTACCAATGAACAATAGTAGCATACAGGTCATAAATAATAAAATAGCCGTCGACACATTTGTCATGGCTATCAAGCCACAGATCAAACCGCACCATAGTAACATCGGAATTAAAGACTTTTTAAAGTCATGAATATTCTGCTGTCTCTTTGAGAGCATGCCCGCTAGGTTGATTATTAACGCAAGCTTCGCCAAATCTGAGGGCTGAAAAGATTGGTTTATCAAAGGGATGGTTATCCAACGAGAGGCATCATTCAGGTTAACCCCAAATTGCCAAGCGAAAATGAGGAGTGGCACTGATAGGTAAAGGGCAAAACGTGATAGTTTGGAATAATAGCGATAATCTACCTTGTGGGCTACCCACATGGCAAAGAAGCTTAGCATCACCAAAAAGCTATGTCTTACCAGATAATACTCCGTATTACCTCCATATTTAAAATAAGAGATACTCCCCGTAGCACTGTATACTACCAAAATACTCAACATACCCAAAGCAAAAACCACAGACCATATAACAGGGTCTCCTTTAAGGTGCTTGTCAGTCCATTGCTTTATAGTTTGTAAATTAATCATGATGCTGAAAGGCTTTTTAAGGCTACTTCGCGCGCTAATAGCTGCACAGCCATTCTAAATTGATTGCCTCTATCTTCGTAATTTTTAAACAGGTCGAAACTCGCACATGCCGGTGATAACAACACCACCTCTCTATCTTTTGCCAATTTATAACTTATGCGTACTGCCTCCTCCATCGACTGGGTTTCCTCTACAATAGCAAACTTATCTCTGTAAAAAGCCTTTATCTTTTCATTGTCCTTTCCTAAGCAAATAATTGCCTTCACATTATGGTTAACAGCCTCTAGTAGTTCGTAGTCATTACCCTTATCAACGCCTCCCACTATCCAGATAACAGGACGTGTAAATGCATCTAAAGCATAATAAACAGCATCGACATTGGTTGCTTTAGAATCATTGATAAAATCCACTCCATGAATGTTGGAGATCAACTCCATTCTATGCTGTGCATTCTTGAAATTGGGTAAACTATCTTTTATTGTAGCTGCCTTGATGCCCGCGAGGGTGGCTGAAAAAATTGAGGCCATAGCGTTAATTTGGTTATGTCTTCCCTTTAGCGGAAGTAAGTTTAATTCAAATGCTTCTTCTGTGTTATTGTGCTTAATGACTATTGCTTCATTTACGTAGCTATCGAGACCAGAAAATTGATCTACAGCTATTTTAATAATATTTGCTCGTATGTGTTGAGTGGCAAGCCGCTCCTTAATAATGGGGTCATCTCCGTAGAGGATAATATTGTCACTTGAATCCATATGCTCAAATAAGGAGAATTTTGAGGCGATATAGTTGTCGAGCTTATAATCATATCGGTCCAAATGATCTGGTGTAATGTTCAATAAGACCGCTATGCAAGGCTTCAAGTCTGCCTTATAGTCAATCTGAAAGCTACTTATTTCCAGCACCCACCAATCATAATCGTTGCTTACCAACTGACGCGCCATACTTTTACCTACGTTTCCGCCTAACCCTACTTTTAGACCTGCTTCTTTTAGCAAATGGTAGGTTAATAAGGTGGTAGTAGTTTTACCATTAGTACCTGTAATAGCAATGATTTTTCCTGTAGTGAAGCGGGCTCCAAAAGCTAGCTCATCGATCATTTCTATCCCCTTTGCTTGGATAGCCTGAATAATGGTGGCTGTATCAGGAATACCAGGGCTCTTAATGATTAAGTCCGCTGATAATATTTTATGCTCTGAGTGCCGCTGCTCTTCATAAGCAATCTCATCACGCTCAAGTTGGATTTTAAATTGATCAGCTATCGTTCCAAAATCAGACACAAAAACATCATATCCCTTTGCTTTTGCTAGCAAAGCGGCTCCGGTTCCACTCTCTCCGGCACCTAATATGATTATCTTTTTTTCCATGTTTAATTTTGATCAA
>JBKEFO010000193.1:0-6675 GCA_046709585.1 Marivirga sp. | reverse complement strand
ACAGGCCAAAGCAGAAGAAATTTTAGAAGGGATAGGGTTCACAACAGAAGACTTACAAAAGCCCTTAAAGCAATTCTCAGGTGGTTGGAGAATGCGTGTTATGTTGGCTAAGTTACTATTAGAGAAGCCTTCCATATTAATGCTTGATGAGCCTACCAACCACTTGGATCTGCCCTCCATCCAGTGGATAGAGAATTACTTAAAAACCTACGAAGGAGCTTATATCATCGTCTCACATGATAGGGAGTTTCTAGATAGAACCATTGAGGTAACAGTAGAAGTGGATCAATTCCAGTTGAATCACTATGCGGGACCTTATAGCTTCTATGAGGAAGAAAAGGAATTACGTGCAGAGTTACAACAGAATGCCTTTGATAATCAGCAACAAAAAATTAAGCAGACGGAGAAGTTTATTGAGCGTTTTAGATCTAAAGCCACCAAAGCTAAGCAAGTGCAGTCGAGGGTGAAAGCGCTCGGTAGAATGGACAAGGTGGAGGCTGTTGTAGATAATAATGCTGTGATCAACTTTAGTTTTAATATCAATAATAAGTCTGGAAGACATATTGTAAGGTTAGACCATGTGGATAAAGCTTATGGTACGAACCAGATTCTTAAAAATGCTACTGCACATATTGAGAGAGGCGATAAGATTGCTTTGATAGGGGCGAATGGTAAAGGTAAATCTACACTTTTACGGATCATAGCAGGCACCGAAAAAGATTTGATAGGTAAGCGAGAGCAAGGGTTTAATGTAGAATTCGGCTTTTTTGCTCAGCACCAGCTAGAATCCTTAAATGTCAACAACGAGATATTAGAAGAGCTCAAACAAGCGGGTAGCGATAGGGGTGAACTAGATCTTAGGAATTTATTGGGGAGCTTTTTGTTTAAAGATGAAGAGGTTTTTAAGAAAATTAAGGTACTATCGGGTGGAGAAAAATCTCGTGTTGCTCTATGTAAGACGATGATTTCTAATGCCAACTTCTTATTGCTAGATGAGCCTACTAACCACTTGGACATGCAATCTGAAAGTATCCTTATTCAAGCATTGCAGCAGTATGAAGGTTCTTTTATCACAGTTTCTCACAACAGGCATTTTATTTCTGGTGTAGCCAATAAAATTTGGTTTATAGAGGATCATCAGGTTATAGAATACCCTGGGTCATATGATGAATTTAAATTTTGGTTTGACAAAAGAGAACTGAATAAAGGACGTGAAGTAAAAAAGACTATAAGTCCTAAGAAGGAGAAAAAGGAGAAGCAGCGGATACCAGCAGACGATGCGGAATTAAAAGCCAAGCAAAAGGAACTGACTATGGTGGAAAAGGAAATAGAGAGCCTAGAGGGGCAAAAGAAGGGTATAGAGGAAGAACTTGCCAAACCTGCTGTTTACGGAAATCCCGATAAGCTATTTGAAGTCAATCAAGCTTTTGAGAAGGCCGACCATAAACTACAATCACTGAACAGCACTTGGGAAAACTTGGTGTTAGAATTAGAGGACTAAAGGTTAACATGCTGTTTCACCTCATAGGAGTGGGCTGTAACAGCCTCTCCAAATAGCACTTTTGTAGCCGGCCAAATCTTTCCAAAAGTTTCTGATTGTCTATACTTATTTAAAGAGACTTCATCATGCCAATGGCTGTAGGTACTGAAAATATTACTATTGTGGTGGTCTTGTAGCAGTTCTAAGTGAACACAGCCAGGCTGATTTCTTATTTGCTTTTTGTACTTATTAAAAATTGCTAAAAAGTCTTCCGTCTTGTCGTCTTTAAATGTCATTCTTACTATTCTTATAATCATAATCTGTGGGTTAGCGTTCTTCGTTAGAAAATAATAGTATGTCAGTATCTGTTTCGGGATCTTTTAAGAAGCCTTTTCTATGCAGCCCTATTTTCTTTAGGACTTGCTGAGAAGCTAAATTTATATCAGCGGTGATGCCTAGAATAATGGGTAGTTGCAGTATGTCTTCGCCATACTGCATGATTGCCTTGGCTGCCTCAAAAGTATATCCTAGACCTTCAAATTCTGGTAAAATAGCATAACCAATGTCGGGCTGGGGTAGATAAGTTCTTTGTACGAAACCACAAGCGCCAATTGTCTGCTCTGTTCCTTTTAGCACTAACTTATAAAAGCCAAAACCATGATTCTCATAACTTGCTAAGATCCTTTTCTGGATATAACTTTCAGCATCTTGTATGCTATAGACCTTTCTATCACCAATAAATTTAAGCCATGTTGGTGAATTCAATAATGCTAAGAAAAATGCAGCATCATGTATATCAATAAGTCTAATGTCTAGTCTTGTAGTTGAGGTAATCATAGGATAAAAGTAATTAATTTCAATTGCACAAAAAAGGCGTTAAATAAACTACTATTTAACGCCTAAGGTAAGGAAGGATGGTTACTTCTTTCTTGCGATTGCTTTTTCAGCGGCCATTACGATATGATTTGCATCTAAACCATATTTAACCATGAGCTCAGCAGGTTTACCGCTTTCACCAAACTGATCGTCAACAGCCACGTACTGCTGCGGAGTAGGGCAATTTTCTGCCAACACATTGGCTACGGCATCCCCTAAACCACCATTTTTTTGATGTTCTTCAGCCGTGACCACACAACCTGTTTTTTTAGCTGAGGTTATAATTGCTTGCACATCAATAGGCTTAATAGTGTGAATGTTTATTAACTCAACACTGATTCCTTTTTCTCGTAAAATTGCCTCTGCCTCAACAGCCTCCCACACTAAGTGACCTGTAGCAAAGATGGTAACATCAGTGCCCTCAATCATTGTAATGGCTTTACCAATTTCAAATGGTTTGTTTGCATCGGTGAAAATTGGTACCGAAGGTCTTCCAAAACGAAGGTAAACAGGCCCTTCATGGTCAGCTATAGCTATGGTAGCGGCTTTTGTTTGGTTATAGTCACAAGGGTTTATAACTGTCATGTTTGGCAACATGCGCATCATGCCTATGTCTTCTAAAATCTGGTGTGTTGCCCCGTCTTCGCCTAATGTTAAACCAGCATGTGAGGCACATATCTTTACATTCTTCTCTGAGTAAGCTACAGACTGTCTTATTTGATCATACACTCTTCCAGTAGAGAAATTTGCAAATGTCCCTGTATAAGGGATTTTGCCGCCGATGGTCATACCTGCTGCCAAGCCAATCATATTAGCTTCTGCTATACCTGTTTGAAAAAATCTCTCGGGAAATTCTTTTTGAAAGGCACCCATTTTTAAAGAACCCGTAAGGTCAGCACAAAGGCCAACAACCCGGTCATTTTTTTTAGCTACTTCAAGTAAGCCATCACCAAAACCAGATCTGGTATCTTTTTTTTCAGTGTAAGTGTATTTAGTTTCTGCCATTGGAGGTTTAATTAATATATTCTAATGTTTGCTGTAGCACCCGACTGAATGCTAAACGTTTTTATTTGTGTGTATTTACTGCCTAAGGCTTTATCAGATCGGAATACATATTTGTAATTTCCAGGCTGTATCCCAAATGAAATCTTTTGTCCCTTTGGATTAATTCTTTTAATTAATTCTTGCCTACCATTTTCATCGATCGCATATAAACTACCAATACCATTGCTGCTGTAGGTAATATTTACCCTTCCTGGTGATGCGATGTCTATTTCTAGCAGATCTCCTTGCTTTAAAACCACATTCTGAAGATTGATTCTTGGTAAGGTGAGTAGCTCAATATCGTAGGTGCCCATTAAATATTTTTCTGTACTTTCAATAGCTTGTGTATGTAGAATACTAGGATCTTTATCTTGCCTAATAAGTGCTGTCACAGGTATATCATACTCAAAAGAGTTCCTCTGGTTGATTTTTAATGCCCCTTGTGGACTTTTGATCTCTATCGTATTATGAGTTCCTCCTTTTAAAAATATATTTCTCTTAACCACCGGTGGGATGGTATTTACTATGATATCGTAGGTTAATACAGGGTCGACTTCTACTGTGTCAGGTTTACCTTGGGTGTCTCGGTAGTGTACAAAATCAAATTCTGATAGTCCAGTGAAATTATTGATGAAGGAAACATTCACATTGGTCTCAACAGGTCTACCATTCTCATCAAGTAGTTCTACGCTCGCAGTGGTTTTACTTAGTGATTGATTTAGAATACCATTTAGGACTGTTCTAAAACCATTAATGTCTTTAGCATTAAAGTATTTACCCATGCAGTCAAATTGCTGTGAAAATTGTGCCTTCATACCTAGACCAATTACAAAGGGCTTTAGGAAGATCCGTTTTTTCTGGAGGGCTAGGGACACTTCACAAGGATCACCATCGCAAGATTCAATCCCGTCAGTTATGATGATGATGATATTTCTGTACTCGTGGTTGGTGGGGAAGTCATTTGCAGCTTGTTCAAGTGAATAAGCAATAGGAGTGGTCCCCTTAGGATAAATATATTTAAGTCGCTGAATTATGGCGTCGTGGTTCCCTGCAGAGAAAGGAATTTCTAGTTTGGTATCTTCGCAATTTTGTTGTTGGGCAGGGGATAAATGTCCGTAGGCTCGCAAGGCTAATTCTACCTTGCTGTTAATCCTTAAGGAGTCAACCAAGTCTGATAATATTTCCTTAGCAGCATCAATACGTAATTGATTACCCCAGGGAGCTAACATGCTCCCTGACGCATCAAATAAAAATAATATTCTCGTCTTTTCGGGTAAACTTTGCTCCACCTCTTGAGCCTTTGCAAAGCTGATTGAAAATAATAGAATTAGTATCGATATGGTTTTACCTGAACTCAAGTTGAATTAATAATCGCCTAAAGTTTCCTCTAGTTGTCCTAAAGCAGCTGCTAGCTGTTCATCGTTAGGGGCAATGCCATGCCATTTATGGCTACCGGTCATAAAATCTACACCAGCACCCATTTCAGTCTTCATGAGGTTAATAACTGGTTTGCCTTTTCCAGTTAAACTTTTAGCATGTTCTAATGATTTAACGAGCTCAGCCATGTTGTTACCGTCACTTTCGATAACCTCCCAGCCAAAAGCTTGCCATTTAGCTTTGAGGTCCAGTAGGTCCATCACTTGTTCGGTTGAACCGTCAATTTGCTGACCATTAACATCTACAGTAGCAATGATGTTATCAACCTTATGATGGGCGCCATACATGGCCGCTTCCCATACTTGGCCTTCCTGCAATTCACCATCGCCCATTAGGGTGAAAATAAGTCCTGTGTCATCATTGAGCTTTTTAGTCTGCGCAGCACCCAAAGAGACGGAGAGGCCTTGCCCAAGTGAGCCTGAAGCTATTCTAATACCTGGTAGTCCTTCTTCAGGTGTAGGGTGTCCTTGTAACCTTGAATTAATTTTTCTGAAGGTCGCTAATTCACTCACCTCAAAATAACCGCTATGAGCCAATACACTATACCATACTGGAGATATGTGCCCATTAGAAAGGAAAAACATATCTTCTCCTTTTGCATCGAGATTGAAGCTATTGTCGTGCTTCATAATGTGAAAATACAATGCTACTAAAAGATCTGTACAACCTAATGACCCTCCTGGGTGTCCTGATTGAACAGCATGTACCATTCTTACAATGTCCCTACGAACTTGCGATGCGGTTCTCTCTAATTCTTTAATGTTTGCCTGACTTGCCATGTTATTTTACTATTTGAGCGGTATGATCCTTTGTTTTTACTTTTTGAATTACTTCTTCTATTATTCCATTTTCGTCGATGACAAAGGTAGTTCTGAAAGTACCCATATACGCCCTTCCATACATTTGTTTTTCACCCCATGTGCCATATAGGTTATGGACAGTATGATCTGTATCAGCAATTAAAGGAAATGGTAGTGATTGCTTTTCAATGAATTTTTTATGTGACTTTTCAGCATCCTGACTAACACCTAGCACAGCATAGCCCTTTTCTAAAAGCATATCATAGTTATCTCGTAGATTGCATGCTTGGGCAGTACAACCAGGGGTGCTATCTTTTGGGTAGAAATATAATATAACCTTCTTACCTTTATAGTCTACTAAAGATAAGTCATTACCATCTTGGTCTGTTGCGGTAAAATTTGGTGCTGTGTCACCTGCTTTTAATTCAGTCATATTTTTTATTTTAAATTAAAATTCATTGTATTCTCATTGCCGGCCTGATCGGTGACAATTAGTTGAAAGGATCCTGTTTTAGCTTGCTTTTTATTTAGCCAATCAACCCAAATAAGGTTGTCCTTTGATTCGTACTTTAATAATACCCATTTCCCATCAAGCGAAGCATGGTAGCTTTTTATTCCCGATAAATCATCATTAATAATGAATGCTAAGTTATTGGTAGTTCTTTTTATTGTTGGTGCTATGGAGTCCGTGAGTAAGGTATAATCTCCAAGGCCTCGTGTGTTAAAAGATATGGTGCTGTCACTATTCCAGTCACCGCCCACGTAAGAAAAATCCCCTTCTCCACTTCTCTGATATACTGAAGTTTTATTATTCAAATACCTTAATTTTGGTTTTAAAGTCATTGTGATACTCCCCATTAAAGGATAGGTTTCAGGTTGAATAGAAAATGTTTCTATGGAGTCAGCATTTTCTATTTGATATCCTGTGTTTACGTAGGCAGCTGAAAATAAACTGTAAGGAGTAAATTCCACTTTCATGTAGTCAGTTGATAAGGTGCTTTTCATATTTGAATAAATAACCTTTTCACTTATAGATAG
>JBKEFO010000192.1:0-6679 GCA_046709585.1 Marivirga sp. | reverse complement strand
CACTGCCTCCCCTTTGAAGGTTGTCAACCAAACCTTCACTATTCCTACAGATATATCCTTGGGTAATAATAAGTGTGGTGTCGGCTGGTAGTTTTACCAATACATCAGACAACTCCTTATTAATAAAAGCTTCATCGGGCTCATCTTGTATGTCTGTTCTTACAAAATCCAAAGCATTGATTAATGCACTATTCAATTGATGCTCTAGCAAATGGAGGTTAAAAAGCTGGGTGGACATCAATTCTCCCTGAGCTAATAACTCCTTGTCTAACCGATTGGTAAAATTGGCAACAAAGCATTGGTCGATAAAGTGCATACTCTGTTGCAAGGCAAGGTGTGCAGCCTCTTTAGACGACTCTTGTGTGTACAATTGGTCTATAAACTGATGGTATTTTTCCGTAAGCCTGTCAACTACCTTTTGTGCACCTTCTAGGTCCTTTTTTCTAAGTCTTTCACCAGCCTCTACAAGGCTATTAGTGACCCCACTTAGGGCAGATAATACGACTACTTTTTTATTAGCATCGGCAGTAATGATCTCTCGGATCTGGTTCATGCCCTCTGGTGTACCTACTGAGGTACCACCAAATTTCAGTACTTTCATAAAACTAGATTAATGAAATATAAGGTTGGGAATTATCGTTGTAGAAAATTATAAGTGTGCCACTAAGCCAAGCATTTTAACAGCCGTAATAGCAGCCTCATCTCCTTTGTTGCCATGTTTCCCGCCAGCTCTGTCCAATGCTTGTTCTTGGCTGTTCGGTGTAAGCACACCAAAAATAACAGGCTTATTAAATTTTAAGCTTACATTAGTGATACCCTGCGCCACTGCGTCACAGATGAAGTCAAAATGTTTTGTTTCTCCTTGTATCACACAACCTAAACAGATCACTGCATCAATGTCATTTTTCTGCGCCATCCATTGTGCCGCCAATGATAATTCAAAGCTTCCTGGTACGTAATGCTTGCTGATATTCTCTTTTTTAGCGCCGTGTGCCAATAATGTTTCTAATGCGCCATTGTACAAAGACTCTGTTACCGCTTCATTCCATTCAGATACAACAATAGCAAATTTATTGTTGGCCATATCGGTTAGGTTCATAGAAGAATGATCGGAGAGATTTTTTAAGTTAGTTGCCATATAATTTATATACTTAAATAAAAAAGGGATAAGCTCTATGAACCTATCCCTCTTTTGAATGTTTTGTTTGATTTGTTTATTTTTTGGCTTCAAGCATGGATAGGTATTTTTGAGCATCTGTGAATTCTCTAGAAGTCTCAAATTTTTCTACAACCTGTTTATAGCTTGCTTTCGCTTTATCTAAATCATTGGCTTGCTCGAAAGCCAAACCTTGCTTCATCAAATATTGCGGCGTAAATTCTTTGGTGCTTTTATATCTGGCGGCTTTACCATAAGCTTCTGCGGCTAAAGTATAATTCCCAAGCTCCATATAAGCGTCACCAACTAAAGCGTAAGCTCTAGACTGTACCAAAAGATCGTCTGAACCAAAAGATTCAAGGTGATCAATTGCTGTCTGGAATTCACCTTGCTTTAAATAAATACTACCAAGGTAATAATTGGATAAATTAGCTGATTGGGTACTTTTATAGTCCTCAACGAGACTTAAGAAGCCAAAGCTATTGCCGTCACCATTCAAGGCCTTGTCTAGTTCACCATTTTCAAACCAATAAACCGCTTGAAACATCTCTTTTTGTGCTTCTTGGTTTAAGTTATTCATATAATAACGGAAACCGAAGAAGGCAACAATCACTAAAGCAATGATGCCGCCTAGGCCAAACACTACTTTTTTGTTGTTTTCAATAAACTCTTCAGTCTTTGTCAGCTGCTGAGCTAGTACTTCAGGGTTTTCGTAAAATTCGCTACCCTTCTCCTTTTTTTTCGTTTTTGCCATTTTTATCAACTATTTATCAACTGTCGTACTAGCAAGTGCTAATATCTCTTGTTGATTATTTTTCTAATTTTCAATATTAAGGTCCTCGTTATCGCCTCAATGCGAGCGCAAAGCTAAGAAAAAATGTGAATAAATACCTATCAATCAATAATGAAAGGGTAATCTTCCTGTGCGTAAACATCTTTATATACTTCGTCAACAGAAGGCCAATCAGATTTTTCCGCAAACTCTACGGCCTCCTTGACGCGCCCCTTTATTTTTTGATCAATCTCATTTAACTCGTCTTCAGAGGCATATTTGTTATCTAATAAGGCGCCTCTCACGTGTTCAATCGGATCCTTAGCCTTGTATTCTTCTAATTCTTCTTTTGTTCTGTATTTTGCAGGATCTGACATAGAGTGTCCTTTGAAACGGTATGTTCTAAACTCTAATAAGGTAGGGCCATCACCTTTTCTCGCTCTCTCTGCTGCTTCAGCGACAGCATGATGTACTTCCTCTACATTCATAGCATCGACCGCCTTTGATGGCATATCATACGATTCCCCTAGTGTGTGCAAATCTGTAACATTTGACGTTCTTTGAACGGAGGTACCCATGGCATAACCATTGTTTTCAATTACAAATATTACAGGTATTTTATAATGCATCGCCATATTCAAGGCTTCATGAAATGCACCTTGTCTTACGGCACCATCACCCATATAGGTTATACACAGGTTGTCAGTTCCCCTGTATTTCTCAGAAAATCCAATTCCAGCACCTAATGGAATTTGTCCACCGACTATACCATGACCACCATAGAAATGATGTTCTTTGTCGAACATGTGCATTGAGCCGCCTTTTCCTTTTGACACACCAGTGGCTTTGCCAAACAGCTCGGCCATTACTTTTTTGGGGTCAGTACCTAATGCCAATGGATGAGCGTGGTCTCTGTAAGCAGTAACATATTTATCACCTTCTTTCAAAGCACTAACAGCCCCAGCTACACAAGCTTCTTGCCCTATATAAAGGTGACAGAAACCTTTGATCTTTTGTTGTCCGTATAATTGGCCTGCTTTTTCTTCAAACCTTCTCATTAATAGCATAGATTCAAACCATGACATATAAGTCTCTTTACTGAAACTTTTCTTGTTTGAAGCTTTTGATTTTTTAGTAGCCATATTTTTTTCTTTTTATCTAATATTTCCTAGTCCCGATAGTAAAAGTATAACTTTGTAACGACGGTCGGGTTGCGAAATTAACGAAAAACCTTCAACTAAGAAAAATGCATCTTCAAAATCTACAACTTATTCAGTTCAAAAATTATGAACAAGCAAAATTTGAGTTCGTAGATGGCATTAATTGCCTCTTAGGAAGGAATGGAGTGGGTAAAACAAATTTACTCGATGCCATTTATTATTTAGCATTTACCAAGAGCGCATTTAATGCTGTCGATAAAGATAATATTCAACATGATAGTCAATTTTTTTCTATAAAAGCAGCTATTATTGATCAAGACCATAAGGTAGAGATACTTTGTGCTGTGCAGCAGGGGGAGAAAAAACAGCTTAAGTGGGGTGGTAAAGCCTATGAAAAGCTAAGTGATCATATCGGAAAGGTGCCGTTGGTAATGATTATTCCGCAAGACACCGACCTTATAAGAGATGCAAGTGAGGTACGCAGAAAGTTTTTTGATAGCCTATTGAGTCAAATAGACTCCCATTATCTACAAAAACTGATGCAGTACAATCATTTACTCAAACAGCGAAACAGCCTGTTGAAGCAACTTAACGAGCAAAATAATTATGATGCCAGCAGGATCGAGCCCTTTGATGAGCTGATGGCCCCTCTGGCAATAGAACTTGCTGGGGTAAGGACAAAAAGAATAGCGCAACTTAAGGAGGTTTTTATTCCTTTCTATCGTGATTTGTCGGGAGGTACGGAGACGGTAGATATTCAATATGAAACAAATGTGGGGGAGGATTTTAAAGAACTCTTAAAGGCTAGGAAACAGACGGACTTCTACCAAGCAAGGAGTACAGCCGGGATACACAGAGACGATTATAAGTTTTTAATTGATGGCTATCCTATAAAGAAATTCGGATCACAAGGACAGCAGAAATCTTTTTTGATAGCCATGAAGCTGAGTCAATTCGTTACCATTGAGAAGGAAAAAAATAAGAAGCCAATATTATTATTGGACGATATATTCGATAAATTAGATGACAGGAGAATTGCCTACTTATTAAAAATGGTTTCGGATGGTAGCTTCGGTCAAATCTTTATTACTGATGCGCGACCAGAAAGAACGAAAAGCTATCTCGAGGCGTTAACAAATAATAAGAAATATTTTAATCTAGACTAAGACGCATGAGCTATTACGGAAAAAAGAAGAAAGTACATCCGGCAAGCATCAGAAAGTCTGAAGCAACGCCCCTAAAGGAGGTTATTCAACAAATGGTGGATGCTTATAACTTGAATAAGAAGTTTGACCAAACCCAAGTGGTCAATTTGTGGCCCAAGCTAATGGGAAATACTATTGCAAGCCGTACCAAGACGGTCTTTGTTAAAGGGAGCAAACTTTTTGTGGAGGTAGAGTCTAGTGTAGTGAAGCATGAACTGAACATGCATAAGGCCAAGATTATTGAATTATTTGCTACTGAGATGGGCAGAATTGTTATTAAGGAGGTCATAATTTTATAAAAGAGCAGTGCAGAACACTGCGCTCTATGAGTTGTGATACAAGTTTATCTCACCTCCCCTTTGATTTTTAATAAAATCGGTTTGTCACCTAATGAAGTATAAACAGAAACTGTTTTTGAGAATACTCCAGACTTTGCAGCATTGTATTCGGCCTTAACAAAGCCTCTTTGTCCTGAAAGAATTTCTCCTTGGCTGTGCTCGCTCACCGTACAACCGCAGCTTGTTTTGGTTTTAATAATCGATATTGATGACTCACTGTCATTTACAAAGTAGAATGTTTGGTTTACAGGTTCGTCTTTTTCAATAGTACCGAAATCATGTGTTTTCGACTCCCAACGAATTAACTTGCTGCTTAGGTCTATAAATGTAAATGCGCTAAACATTACAAAAACACCCATGGCCAATAGTGTACTCTTTTTTAGATTTTTCATAATTCTATTTTTAGTGTGTTACAAACATGCTGTTTTGAAATAGGAAAGTGGCTTAACGGTTTCCTAAAAGTTGTTAATGAAATGTTAAAAGTTACCAATAGAAAAAATGCTAGCGTATATTTAAGGTATGCAGCTTAAGTCTATATCAAGAATTGTCGTATTAGGAGTACTTGTGCTAATAGGTATGCTAGTGATACAGGCTATCTGGTTAAAGGACAGCTTAGACAGCAGAAAGAACCAATTTACTCAAAATGTACAAGCGGCCCTAAGAGCAAGTGCCAGCGCGATTATTGAATATAATGGAGGGGATGTTAATGCCATACAAGCTGTTGAGCAGCTCTCTAGCAATTACTTTGTCGTACCCATCAATGATGCTATTCAACCCCAACTGTTAAAAACAATTTTGGTAAATGAATTTAAATTAAGGAGTGTGGAGGAAACATTTGAGTTCAGTATTTATGATTGCTCGAATGAAAAGATAGTTTTTGGTAGCTACATCACTCAAAATGAGGCGGCAATCAATGCAAAAGAATTTCCTGAAATTGCTAAGGACGATTACTATTTTAGTGTGCTGTTTCCTAATATTTCCTTTCAGCTGATTAATCAAATGAGTATCTGGCTCAGCTCATCAGTCATTTTGGTGTTGATTGTCATTATTTATTCTTATACACTGGTGCTGCTGTTGAAACAGAAGAGCCTATCAGAGTTTCAGAGAGATTTTATCAATAATATGACGCATGAGTTTAAAACACCCCTAGCATCGATTTCTGCCTCTTCAGAAATGATTATTTCTGAAGAGATGAAACCTGAACGCTTAAAGCAGTATGCTAGCATTATCTATAAGGAGGCCGATCGTTTAACAAGGCAGGTAGAAAAATTCTTGAACCTGTCAGTGATGGAAGAGCGTATTACGGAGTTAAACCTAGAACAGCTAAACCTCACAGACTTATTGGAGGACGCAAAAAATCATTTTGCTAGTACGCTGACGCAAAAATATGGGCAATTAACTTACACAATCAACTTAGTCGAACCGATGATTACTACGGACAAGGTATATATAAGTAACTGCCTATTTAACCTTCTAGACAATGCCTTAAAGTACACTGATGATGCTCCCCGGATTAATGTTAAAATAACTACGATAGATAAGGCTAGTATTGTCATTGAAATTTCAGACAATGGATTTGGAATTAAAGTCGCGGACCAAGCAAATTTATTTGATCGTTTCTATAGGGTGTCGACGGGTGACCTTCATAATGTAAAAGGGTTTGGCCTGGGGCTTTATTACGTAAAGCTTATGGCGAAGACACTTGGTGGAGATGTTTATTTGAAGAAGTCAGATGGGTTGGGTAGCGTATTTGTGTTAAAGGTAAAGGATTATGGACAGTAGAATACTCGTTGTTGAAGATGACAGTTCATTAGCGTTTCTGCTAAAAGATACGTTGGTGCATAAGGGTTTTGAGGTTGTTAACTATTATGATGGACAAACAGCTACTGAATTATTTAAACCAGGTTATTTTGATCTAGCCATTGTTGATATTATGCTCCCCATGGTGGATGGCTACCAGTTAGTAAAGCATTTTAAAGAAACGGATTCAATGCTGCCTATTATTTTCCTCACAGCGAAGTCAACGGAGGCAGATAAAATTAAAGGCT
>JBKEFO010000191.1:0-6711 GCA_046709585.1 Marivirga sp. | reverse complement strand
CCGCATCCATTTGTCATTTTCTTTATAGCAGCCATAAATATCAAAGCCACCAAAACCTCCAGGCCTATTAGAAGCAAATAATAAAAAACTACCATCAACAGATATGCAAACGGACTGTTCAGCAAATCCGGTAGAATTAATCCTACCTTCTAAGGGTACAGGCTTTGCCCATTCTCCATTTGCATCTTCATTCGAGTAAAAAATATCCCCATTACCTTCATCTGAATAGATATATAATGTTTTACCATCTCTCGTCAGGTACAAATTTGAATCATGGTATAGTGAATTAATATTCTGCCCAATATTTTTAGCTTCTTGCCATGTAATACCATCTCTTCTTGAGATATAAATGTCCTCAAAGTAAAAATTATCCGAATCTACGTTTTCATTCGTATTTCCTTCTTGCCTTCTAGACGTGAAGATCATGGTAGTTTCTTCATCATTTAGCACCGGAGCATAATCAGGCCAGCGCGAATTGATACTTTCGCCTACATTCTCAATGGTATATAAAGTCGGCATGTCAATAATCTCCATACCATTGCTGCACTCCTGTATCCTCTCATTCACCAAGCTAATTCCTGTTCTATCTGCCCCTCGATATCCTTTATTAGCTAGTAATCTTTTTCTATACGCTTGAAAGTATTTAAGTGCTTTTTCAAAATCTAGTCCATACTGATACCCCCTACCCAATAAATAATCAATGTTAAACCTATATATTGGATTCAAGCGCTTTACTCTTTCAAAATAAGCTGTGCAATAATCTCTGTTAACTGTTTCTAAGTAAAGCATCCCTGCCATGAAATTTGCACGTACATTATTTGTATCTGCCTGAACAGACTGAATGTAAATCTCTTTAGCGATCTCGATAGCATCTTTCGCCTCAGCATAAACTTGATCTGCTTGTTCCATGTATATTTTGGACAATTCAGCATCTTGGGCGTAAGACCAAAAAGGTAATAGCACTACTAAAAAAATGGAATAAATTATTCTCATACGTTTCATATCGAAAATGAAAAATACAATTAGCAGGTGTAAGCTGCAAGTAATTGGACTTATTGCATGCTATTTTTTGTCAAACAGATATTGCACTAAGGATGAAAATACCATCACTATTGCACAGCCAATAACATTAAACCACAAATAAGCTACATCACTAAAGAAGTAAAAATATAGTACTACTGCTTGTGCCAATAATGCCGTCATGAACACTGCTTGTCCTTTTATCTTTTTAAGAAAAAAGCCTGTAAGAAATATACCTAATATTGTTCCATAAAAAATAGAGCCTAATATGTTTACTGCCTGAATTAGATTGTCTAACAAACCAGCAAAAAGAGCAAAGCCTATGGCAATAGCACCCCAAATAAAAGTGGCCATTTTGGAGGCTACTAAATAGTGTGTAGGGGAAGCATTTTTATTAATATTACGCTTATAGACATCAATTATAGAGGTAGATGCTAAAGCATTAAGTTCCGAAGCCGTTGAGGACATCGCTGCAGAAAAAATAACCGCCAGTAGTAGTCCGACGATGCCAGAAGGCAAGTACTTCATTACAAATGATATGAAAACATAATCAGTATCATTTGTCTCCAATTCTTCGTTGGTTGAAGAAATTAACTTTTTAGCATCTTCCCGTAAATTATCTCCCTTTCGTTCAAGTATATCAATATCTGCTTTTAGCGCGTTGATTTCTTCCTCATTATCACTTGCAGCCAAACGATGTACTTTTTCTTTTTTGAGTAAAAACACCTCTTCGTAAGCTAGCTCTGTTTCCTCATAAGCGATTTTACCAATGCTGTTTGCCTTCACCTCATCCACTGCTGCTTGATTAAAGAAGAGTGGCGGCTGGTTAAATTGATAAAACACAAACACCATTGCACCAATAAAAAGTATCACGAACTGCATAGGAATCTTAAGCAAACCATTGAACATTAAACCCAAACGACTTTCCGTCAGACTTTTTCCACCCAAGTATCTTGCTACTTGAGATTGATCTGTACCAAAGTAGGATAATGCTACAAATAACCCTCCAAATAGGCCACTCCATAGTGTATAGCGATTATCAGGATCAACAGTCGTATCTATGATATCAAGTTTCCCTAAATGCCCTGCAATATCTACAGCCTCGCTAAAACCTACTTCAGCAGGAAGCATACGGATAATTAAAATGCCAGCTACTACCATCCCTCCCATCATAACCATCATCTGGTGTTTTTGCGTTTGACTTACTGCTTTAGTACCACCAATAACAGTGTAGACAATTACGAGTATTCCTATAATTAATGTTGTGTAAATTAGTGGCCAACCCAAAATGGTGGAGAGTATAATGGCTGGGGCATATATGGTAATACCAGCGGCAAGCCCTCTTTGTATAAGAAATAATATAGCACCTAGCACTCTTGTTTTAAGATCAAAACGTTTTTCTAGGTATTCATAAGCAGTATAAACCTTAAGTTTATAGTAAATGGGTAATATCCAAATACTGATAATAATCATGGCTATAGGTAAGCCAAAGTAGAATTGAATGAAGCCCATACCATCTTGATAGGCTTGACCTGGCGTACTTAGAAAAGTGATTGCACTGGCTTGAGTAGCCATGATTGAAAGGCCAATAGACCACCATTTCAGACTATTATCACCTTTAAGATATCCTTCAATATCTTTACTGCCCTTGGTTTTATAGACCCCATAACCCACGATCAAAATTAGGGTGCCAAATAAGACAATCCAATCTAAAGAACTCATGAGTAATGCTTTGTGATGAGGTAAAAGGTTAAAATTAAAAGAACTAGTACAGTTAATACTAGTCTATAGAAATTACGCCAACTACCCAGTATGGGTGGTTTTTCATTTGAAGGGTCCAAATTTTTTGCCATAGGGTACAGAATATAAGGTAGGAAAAGACATAAAAAAAGGCAGCCTATTAAGTATAAGCTGCCTTTTACTATTATTAGTCCATACTTTTCAGGTACTTATACAAGTCGCTGTCAGTGGATAGAATAACTGTTGTTTGTTGGTCAAACGTTTTCTGAAAAGTTTCCATTGATTTCAAGAAACTGTATAGCTTACGTGATTGGCCATTTTTATCATAAGCAGCTGAATAAATTGCCGCAGCTTTCGCATCTGCCACACCTTTAACTTCTTCTGCTTTTCTGAAAGCTTCTGACTGAATAGTCTTGAGCTCTCTTTCTTTTTCACCATTAATTCTCGAAGCCTCACCTTGACCCTCTGAACGGAATTTATCAGCTATCCTGAAACGCTCTGACTTCATCCTTTCATAAACCTGAGTTTTCACTTCTTCAGCGTAGTTAATTCTTTTAAATCGAAAGTCGAGAATCGCTATCCCTAGATCAGTAGCTTGTGCATTAGCTGATTCTTGAATGCTTACCTGAATACTGTCTCTGCCTACATAAATTACGGCAAGACTATCTTCAATTATTTCAGAAATCGCGCCACTTGACATCGGAGTTCTATTACTCGTTCTTACCGTTTCTTCTAGGTAATTATTTGCTATAAAATCCCTTGTTTCACCATCAAGAATATCATCTAGTCGCGACTGCGCGCCTCTCTCATTTCTCAATCTTTTATAAAATTGTAGTGGATCAATTATTTGCCATCTAGCGTAAGTATCTACAAAAATAAATTTCTTGTCCTTTGTCGTTACTTGATTAGGATCTCCATCCCACTCTAAAAAGCGTTTATCAAAAAAGTTTGCTGTTTGTATAAAGGGCATTTTAAAATGCATTCCTGCGTCTGTAATAGCCTCTCCAACTGGTTTCCCAAACTGAGTGATCACTACTTGTTCATATTCGTTTACGATATAAAAGCCTTGCATCGCGCCAATAAATAAGGCGAATGCAACGACCAATCCTATGATTAATTTACGATTCATAATTTTTTATTAAAATTTCCTTACTTTATTTATTTTGTGTACTTGCTGCTGCGCCTAATTGTAGCAGTGGCAATACATTTTGACCTTTATCCCCAGTAATAATTTTATCTCCTAGTTTAGGAAGTACCTCCTGCATCGTTTCTAAATAGATACGTGTTTTGGTTACGTCTGGCGCCTTTACGTACTCGGTATAAAGCTCGTTAAACCTAGCGACCTCACCAGCGGCGTTATTCACACGTTCAGTAGCATAGCCTTCTGACTTCTGAATAGTCTCTTGGGCTTGCCCTCTTGCTTTAGGAATTACTTTATTATAATTCGACTTTGCTTGATTAATCAAAGTCTCTTTTTCTTGTTGCGCTTCATTTACTGCATTGAAGGCTGCCTTTACAGGTTCAGGTGGAGTAACATCTTGTAAAACTACCTGCTCAATACGTATTCCTAAGCTATATTCATCACTTATCTCTTGAATAAGAATTTTCAATTTACCGGCAATTTCAGTTCTACCCACAGTCAATACCTCATTAACTGTTCTGTCCCCAACAATTTGTCTCATACCTGCCTCAGCAATGTCTCTCAATGTATTCTCAGGATCCCTAACCTTGAAAAGGAAGTTATACGGGTTATCAATTCGATATTGCACAACCCACTCTACGTCTGCTAAATTCAAATCTCCAGTCAACATTAAAGACTCCCCCTCTGCTCCTCTTTTTGAGAAAGTTGATTGAACACCTACGCTTGTAGTTCTAAAACCAAACTCTTGCTTTTGCTGTCTTTCTACTGGTACCTTTATTACTGATTCAGCGAAAGGTACTTTGAAATTTAATCCTGATTCAACAGTTCTGTTATATTCGCCTAAGCGCGTTATTACACCTACTTCTTCGGCTCCTACCGTGAAAAAAGTGCTTAGTACAGCTATTGCCGCCACAACGACCACAGCTATTAGCCTTATATTCTTAACTATCTTCTGGAAAGACTCCTTGGCCTTATCTCCATCAAATTCAAATTCTGCCATATTATTCTGTTATTTTAATTATTGTTAATAGTTGTTAATAGTTGTTATTAGCTAGTTCATTTGCATCTTATTCACCCCATTTCCATTCATTACCCAATTCTAATTCTTCACGTAGCCCTTGATCAATTAAAAATTCTTTCGTTTGCTCAAAGTCCAACTTCTTAGCCGGAATATTTTCCATGGTCGACAATTCATAAAGCATCATACTTGAAAAACGAACAGTGTTTTTCAAATGTTGTTCATTTACCAGCTCAAAATCATCGCCATTGCTATGGTAAAAGTCATAAACAATGGGCTCCAAATCACCAACCAAGCCAACAACAGGAACACCCTCCATCATATAAGTTTGATGATCTGAATGTAGACCGGCCTTATTACTGTTTTCGTTTTGATAACTTGAATCAACTTGGCTAATTTTCTCACCAATCGCATCAAAAACAGGAACCATATTAGCGCGTCCTGAAGCGTTAAAGCCTTTTGGATTTCCACTCATATCAATGTTCATCATATAACTTATGCGTCCTAAGTTATCGCCTTCAGCTAACTGCTTTACTAAAGCTTTAGATCCAAGTAATCCTTGCTCTTCTCCCATGAACATGACAAATTGAATAGTTCTTTTTGGCTGTATTCCTAAAGTGCTGAATGTTCTAGCCATATCCAAAACTGCTGCAATACCTATACCATTATCAATAGCTCCAGTAGCAAGATCCCAAGAATCAAGGTGCCCTCCAATGACGATATTTTCATTTTTCAATGTGCTCCCTTCTAGAGTCGCCACTACATTTCTAGACTTGATCACCTCACTTTTATTTTTCATAAAAAGGTGCGCTGAAATATCTTCTCCTTCTTCGAGACGCCTTTTGAGTTCCATCCCCTTCTCGTACGTAATACAAACTGCTGGTATAGGAATTAAACTACCCGTTACAGAAGCAGTACCCGTAAGTAATACACCATTTGGAACCTGATTAATTATAACGATGCCTCTTGCACCATATTCAATTGCTAAAGCTGTTTTCTCCGACCTATGAATGTTTTTTAACTCCTCACTACTACCATCCAAAAGACCTATATAAGCTAGTACGATTTTTCCGCTCACTTGTTCCTTCAAAGATTCAAAGTTTACTCTTAAGCCGTTGCCAACATCAACTAACTGCGCACTTGTATCTGCAAAAACAGGAGAATGTCCCAATGACACGACATTTTTATCATCAACACCATTGAAATCTATAGCGACCGTATCTCTCGCCCATGCCTCAACCTCAAATTGATGGAACTTCACATCCGTAAAACCATAAGATTTCAATAAGTCATAAGTATATTGTTCAGCTTTTTTCCCATTCTCAGAACCCGTTAAGCGATGACCAATTTCTGAGGTTATTTTTTCTAAATTATTATAGGCGCGACTATTGGCCAATACCTCTTCATTAATTCTCTGAAGTGTATTATCACCTTCATTCTTTTCGCTTGAGGTACATCCTATTACCGCAATAAAAACAATTAGTACTAGTAAAAGCTTATTCTTTAATTGCATAGTTTATTCATTTATTTTTCAGAACTTGAAAATACTAAAAACAATGCACAATAAAGTGCCATTCACATAAATAAGCTTAAATAAATGGACTCAAGTGATGATTTCTGGATAAGGGCTGCTATTGATTTAGCACAAGAAAGTAGAACGCCATATGGCGCAATAATAGTTGATCCAGGCGACCAATATGTTAGTGGTTACAATACGACTATACACGATGGCGCTACAGCTCATGCTGAGATGAATGCTATTAAGAAGATTGCTGACTTGGACTACAATACT
>JBKEFO010000190.1:0-6711 GCA_046709585.1 Marivirga sp. | reverse complement strand
TTATGGCTGGAATGTGATAGAATCCAGTTGGACTGGCGCACGCCTAGTTATAGAAAGTAGTTTACCACTTTTAGCTGTGGAATCATGGATAAGTGGTGAAAGCGCCACAAAAATGTTTGATGCCTCAGCCATGAAAGGACAGGATTATAAGACGATGGCACACGCCAAAAGCTTTCAACCTATTCCGCTAGCCTTAAATGTTAGCGTGGGCATCAAGAATAAAATTAAAAAAGACGTTTCTAAAAATGTGGTGGCCATGATCCCCGGCACAGTACAGAAAGATGAGTTCATCATCTACTCTGCACACTGGGATCATTTAGGAGTAGGTAAGGCCATTGATGGCGACTCCATCTACAACGGCGCAGTAGACAATGCTACTGGAACTGCAGGATTATTAGCCATAGCAGAAGCCTTCAAAAAAAGTGGCCCGACAAAACGGTCTATTGTATTTATTGCTGTTACAGCGGAAGAGCAAGGTTTGTTAGGTTCGGCCTATTACGCTTCGAATCCTATTTTTGACCCTGCCAAAACGGTAGCCAACATTAATATGGATGCTTTGGATAGCCCAGGTAAAATGAAAGATTTAACCATTACGGGTTATGGGCAGTCTGAAATGGATACCTATGCTAAAGCAGCTGCGGAAGAACAAAACAGATACATCATTCCTGATCCTACACCTGAAAAAGGATATTTCTTTAGGTCAGATCATTTTAATTTCGCCAAAATTGGTATTCCTGCCTTATATGCTGCTGGCAGATATGAAGGATTTGACAAGAGCATTGCAGAAATAAAAAAGTATAATGATGTCTATGATAAGCAAAAATACCATCAGGTATCTGATAATTACAATGGTAAAACCACTGACTTAAGCGGTATTCGCTTAGACTTACAGTTGTTTTATAAGGTAGGACTAAAACTAGCTGACGAGCAATATTTTCCGAAATGGAAGGAAGGCAGTGAATTTAAAGCTGAGCGAGAGAAGCTATAAGCAGGCTTATTGTATAATCAACTCCTGTGCTTTCCTAGAATTTCTTATTAGGTGATGCATGACTTGCTCTGTTTTATTACTGTAAAAAATGAAACTTTCAAAGACTGAAACCTACAACAACTTTTAATAATTGACATAAAAAAACCTCTGGAATGCTCCAGAGGTTTTTTATTAATAGATGGGCAATTTTACTTCATTGAAGGAGGTAAAATCACGTGATCTATCACATGTACCACGCCATTACTAGCAACGATATCCGCTTTAACTACTTTAGCTCCACTTACTGACGCACCGTCTTTTAAGCTGATCATTACTTCTTCACCTTGTACTGTTTTTGCTTTTTGACCTTCTTCCAAATCTGTTGACATTACTTTCGCGCCTATTACGTGGTAAGTCAATACTGCTACTAGTTGCGCCTTATTTTCTGGCTTTAATAAAGAGGCTAAAACACCTTCTGGTAATGCTTCAAAAGCTGCATTTGTTGGAGCAAATACTGTAAAAGGACCTGCGCTTTGTAATGTCTCCACTAAACCTGCTGCCTTAACTGCTGTTACCAATGTAGAAAGTGATTCTGTTCCTGCAGCAAGCGCTACAATATCTTTACTTTGCGCAAAAGTGTTGAAGCTAATGAATGAAGCTACTAACATGAATGCGGATATTCTCATTAAATTTTTCATAGTTATCTTTTTTTTTAATGCAAACAGCATAACTCCATTTATGTTCATTTGTCAACTAAAATAAATCACTGATCGACTAAAAGCACTCCTCTATGGGATTACTTCAGCTTTACCAAAAAAGCTGTTTCATCAGCATGGACTGTCCTTTTGCAGGTATTCCATTATCAAACTATTATTAGAAATACTATTGAAAAACTTTAAGCGCTCTTATTTTTATCATTTTTCGAAACGATAAAAGGGAACCCTATTGCGCTCCCTCCTATCCTTGTTCCTAGCCTTGTTCCTAGCTGAAGAACGGCTTCACTTATAAAAGCTTTTAAAGCGCTCGCATAAAAAATACTGCACTGAGCACTTGGAATTACACTGGGTATTTTACGTGCTCTTGCTAGAACTTTAAATGCTCATCTTTATCCCACAAACCCCAGTAGGCTCCCACATCGCCTTCGTCACCTGTCTTCCAAGATTCGTCAAATGATGAAAAATAGAAGAGTTCAATATCTTCTTCTTCGGACCACTTTTGGGAATTAATAAAGTATTTCATGAAATTCTCTTCAGAAGGTAATGCACCATGTAAGCCTGTTCCTTCACTTGGCCATCCTGTTTCAGAAATGATCACCTTCTTACCATTTGCTGCACGTACGGCCCTTTGATACATGTCTTTCATGTATAGCAGAGAGTAATCTGCATGGCAGCCCTCCCAATAGGGGTAGCAGTTAGCAAGTACCACATCTACTGCCTCTGTAATATTGGGTCGCAGCTCAAACTCATAATACGCATCTACATACCCTACCGGCACATTAGGCACTGCTTCTTTTACGTGATGAATAAATGCTAATAATTCAGCTTCCGTCAAGTCACCTCTATACATCACTTCATTACCCACTGCAGCTATATCTACATAGCCTTCCTTAGCAATCTTAATAAGGTTCTCTACTTCCTTTTGGTTAATCTTATCGTCTTTGCCCAACCAAGCACCAACCATCGTCTTAATACCAAATTCCTTGGCCACTTTCGGGATAAGCTCATTGCCTTCTGTACAAGAAAACGAACGAATCCATTTAGTATAAGGAGCAATAACCTCCATCCGCTTACGGATCTGCTCTTCAGATATCTCTTGACCAGGCTCCTGACCTTCAACATAGGGACTAAAGCATAAGCCATGCATCCCATTTTCTAATACCTTGCGGAAGTTTTCTGCTAACGCTTCATCCTTTTTACCTTCATATTGAAGGCCTGCTAATGATAAAAATTTTCCAGCTCTTAATGACATCTTTATTTATATTTTAACTTTTCGTTTACATTCCATATTCCCCAGTTTTGACCTACATTACCTTCATGACGTATTTTCCACGACTCATCAAAGGAGGAGAAGTAGAAAAGACCAATATTATGTTTCTTGCTCCAATTATTTACTTCAATAAAGTACCTCATAGCATTAATAGCTGATGGGGAAGCATCACCAGTATCTGGGCCTCCACTTGGCCAGCCCGTTTCAGTAATAATTACTTGTTTTTCCTTAGCCACTTCTTGCGTGAAAGCCACCATCTTTTGAAGATAGCGAGCCGAATCACTGATTTCGCTTCCCTCCCAGAAAGGATAACAGTTAGCAAGTATCACATCACTTACTGCTACTAATTCTGGATGTTGCTCAAATTGATGATAGGTATCAACACATCCTACCGGGATATCAGGCAAGGCCTCCTTCACCCTCGATATATATTTTAGCAATTCGGCCTTCGGTATCTCACCTCTTAATAAGACCTCATTACCCACAGCAGCTATGTCAACATATCCTGCCTTGGCCAACACTATCAACGCTTCAATTTCCTTTTCATTTTTCACTCTATCTGCCCCAATCCATGCACCAACAATTGTCTTTAAACCGTTGTCATTCGCTACCTTCGCAGTTAGTTCATTGCCTTCAGTACAAGAAAAAGAGCGCACCCACTCGGCGTGAGGCTTTATCACTTGCATACGTCTTCCAATTTGCTCCTCACTTAGTTGGTCGCCAATATTCTGATGAGACATATATGGACTAAAGCATATTCCATGCATCCCGCCTTCTAAAGAGGAGGCAAACATAGCCTGTATTTCAGCTTCATTTTTAGTGCTATAATCCGTCTGAACTGACAAATCAATCACAAAATCTTTAGTTGTTAAGCTACTTAACTTGTCTTTTTGGTTGTAAGATGAAGAAGAAGAAGTAACGACTTTTGCTTTTTCTTCTCGCTCATCCAGTGCCCTACGTATTTCGCCCGCACGTTCTTCTGTCACATCATAATCGTGCATAATATACATTGCGACAAGAGTCCCCAGAATTGGAAGACCAGAAAAGGCAAGCCTTAAACCATCGATGGCACCTTCAGGCTGCACTAAGGCATTGCCATCAAAACCTACAATGCTCAATATAACGCCACTCAAACCACCTGCTATGGCGAAACCAAATTTTACCATATACCAATAAATTGCACCAAATACGCCTTCTCTCCGTACGCCATAATTTAGCTCATCCAGGTCAATTACATCTGCGGTCATTGACATCATTACAACGAAAAGACTACCTATACCGAAGGAATGAAAAGGTAAAGCGAAAACAAACATCCAAGGTTTACCAGGTACAAATAGAAACCACAAAGAGACATAGCCAATTAGCGAGATACCTTGCGAGACCATGAAAGCATTCTTCTTACCTATTTTTTTGGACATACGCGCTACTATAGGAATAACTAAAAAGGTTGTCACAACTGCTCCAGCACTACCAAATAAAGGGGTCCAATAGCCTGCTGCTTCGGCATCTCCATTGAAGAGATACCAGACAACAATAAAGAAGGTGAAACCAGCTATGGTCATGAAAGAGTTGTAGATGAAGAATGTAGAAAAACACAACTTCCGGAAAGGTTGAGAAGAGAAAGCCTCCTTAAAACCTTTCCATATTTCCGCGAGACTTCCGCCAATGCCTCTTAAAGAAAGAGGAGAATAGTTTTCGTTCAAGGTGGATTTACTAGGGATAAAAATTGCTGGAACCATGGCACAAACGGCAAAGATTACACCTACCCATATAGACAATTGTCGCGTGGCTGCCTCAGTGCTAGGGAACCAATCAGGGTCGTACATGATAACCCAAAACCAAGGGGCTATTACCCATGCCCATTGCCCGATCCATTGTGCTATAGCCATAATCTGTGTACGCTCATGAAAGTCAGTAGTCATTTCATAACCCATGGCTACGTAGGGCACACTAAAAATGGTGATCCCTATGTAAAATACAAAGGACCAAATAAGAAAATACGTGAAGTTGTAGTCAACACTGTTCTCGCCATATAATTGCCACATGATAGAAAAGGCAACTCCCATGACTACCGCACCGACTAGTACATACTGTCTACGTCTTCCCCATCGAGATTTTGTATTATCAGAGATGAATCCCATAATAGGGTCTGTAAAAGCATCGGATATACGAGGAAGAAAATAAACTACCCCATACATCCATCCAGGAAATCCTAAGTTCTGCACCAGTACCACCATAAATATCCCGAGCGAGGCAGGGAACATTTGATTGGCTAGCATGCCAATACCGAAGGCTACTTTTTGTCCGAAAGGGACCTGGTTTGTGGTTGTAGACATAGTTGTTAGCTTTTAGGTGATATTAAGATGGTTTGTAAGGCTTGGCCGCCAATGCTGAAATCGTTTGCACGACCACCAACGGTTAATGATATTGTTTTAAGCTCACTTGTTTGATTTAAAAGTACTATCGCAATGGTGCCATCAGGGTTTTGAGCGGCTGTAGCCATTAGCGTATCATCTGAAATTTCAAAGCCGATTCTTTTAGCCCCAGGTCGTATGTATTTGCTAAAGTGGCTCATAGTATAATATAGCGGTGTAAAATACACTTCATCGGCCTCAGTATCTACTATCACGGGAGCAACACACCAGTTTTCAAACCAATTAGGCCCTCCTTGTTTATCTAAAACCATATTCCAATCTACCCATCCATCTACCCAGTTGTTAAGGCATCCTATTATATCTCGCGCATAACGGTATACAGGTACATATTTAGGATGAAGTGGTTTATCCTTTTCAGGCGCCCAATCCCAACCCCAGTCAGTAGCTTCTTTAGACCAATACCACGCATCGTCCTTCCATTTAGGCACCTCTGAATCTACACAGGCTTCAGATTGAATCAGGTACTTATCAGGCGCCGCATTGTGGGTAAACTGTAAAGATTCAGGAAACCAGTCATAAGTACTCGCATACCAATGAATAGCCATCCCATCAAAATATTTCGATGACGCCTCATCTTTATACATCACATGGGCCCACTCCTTGAGCTCTTCACCTCTATTCTGATCATAACCCAAAATTTTCACATCCCCTTTGCCGTCTGCTTCAAGCTTGGGACCTAAATAGTTTTGAACAAAGCCTGTTAATTCTTCTGCTGAGAAATGCATACTCTCCCAATTATTACCGTTTCCTAATGGTTCATTTTCAACCGTCACACCCCAAATATCAATTCCTTCTTCCTTATAGGCAGTTATATATTTAGAGAAAAACAAGGCCCATGCGTCATAATACTCTGGCAGTAATTTACCCCCCACATAACTTTTGTTGTCTTTCATCCACGGTGGTGCAGTCCAAGGTGAGCTAATGATTTTAAAGCCTTCCTTCGACTTCTCCATCGCCCCTTTTATCATTGGGATGATGTCATCCCTGTCCTCTTCAATAGAGAAACTTTCCAGCAGTTTATCATCTGCAACAGGTGCATAATTATAGTTGCCTAGTGAAAAGTCTGATGAATTCATATGCGTCCTCGTCAGAGAATACCGTGCTCCGCTTTCGCCAAAATAAGCCTCCAATACTTTATCACGATTCTTAGGCCCCAGCTTTTGTAGCAGGTAGGCCGAAGCTTCTGTAAAAGAGCCTCCAAAGCCGGTGATGGTCTGGTATGCTGTTTTAGGGAAGACATTTAAAGTTACTATCTTATCAGATTTCTCAAATACAGTACGCTCTGTTAGCTGATTGCCATTTGCCGACGTTTCAAATATCGTT
>JBKEFO010000189.1:0-6777 GCA_046709585.1 Marivirga sp. | reverse complement strand
TATTCCTGATAGGTGTACTGCTAATTGTGATGTTAAGGATAAATTTTTCTAGTCGGTTTTATGAAATTTACAATCTTAATAGGAGTTTCTCACTTAGACCCTTAGAGGGTGATTCTAACCGCCTGCGCGTATTCGACCAAGGCGGGATTATGGCTACTTTGGCCTACTTATTTATCTTTTCGACCATTGCAGCCATATTTTTCAAATCTGTTCAAGAATCAGATATTGGAGGAGTAGCATATTCTTTTCTTAAACAGTTTTTATATGCACTTATGACTGTCGCCAGTTTGCTGTTTATTAAGGTGTTTATTATTTACATAGCTTCTTATCTATTCAAAATAAGGAAGATTAACACCTATTATGTAAAAGAGCTAATTAATTTAAATCTACTTTTTGTTTGCATACTCTTTGTACCTGTTCTGTTGGTATATCTATTTCAAGGGTCAATACCGGACGACTTTCATAATTTTCTGGGTGCTACGTTTATAATTATCTATTTATTAAGAGGTGTTTTACTATATTTTAAAATATTAAAACTCAGTGGTTTTACTTATGTATATTTATTTTCTTACTTTTGCACAACGGAATTATTCCCATTTATAGTAGGGATCAAGTATTTTTATTGATTCAGTATTTTAATGAAGAACCCAATCTATGTCAGCAGCAATTAAGGATCGTTTTTATCCAGTTACAAGCATCTTAGTATCACAGCCAGCACCAAATGATATAACCAATAGTCCATATCATAAAATAGCGGAAAAGTACAACATCAAAATAGACTTTAGGCAATTTATTAAAGTTGATCCAATAGATGCAAAAGATTTCAGAAAGCAGAAAATTGATATCTTACAACATACGGCTGTTATTTTTACCAGTAGAAACGCCGTAGATCACTTTTTTAGAATTTGTAAAGACAGTAAAATTGAGATGCCTCCAGAGATGAAGTATTTCTGTATTTCTGAACAGACTGCAAATTATTTGCAAAAATATATTGTTGTCCGTAAGAGGAAGGTTTTTGTGGGCGAACGAACGGCTCAAGATATTTTGGAAGTTATAAAGAAGCATAAAAATGAAAAATATCTCTTCCCCTGTTCCAATATTAGAAAAGATGATATTCCTTCATTTATGAATACGAATGGCTACAGTTTTACTGAGGCCATTATATACAAGACCGTAGCGGCAGACCTTTCTGATTTAGATGATGTGTCATATGATGTAATTGCTTTCTTTAGTCCATCAGGAATTAACTCCTTATATGTAAACTTTCCTGGATTTAATCAGAACAAAACTAGGATGGCCGTTTTTGGCCCCACTACCGCTAAAGCTGCCGTGGATGCAGGTCTGATACTTGATATTGAGGCGCCTTTACCAAATGCGCCTTCAATGACAGGTGCTTTAGAGTTATATATAAAAAAAGCAAATAGCCTTAAGTAGCTTATTAATAGGTAATTAAACTTGTGTATCTATATAATAACTTTAATTATTTTACATAAAGGCTTGAACAAAAGTTATTTTTATTATATTTATCCCTCTAAATGGAGAAAAGTATGAAGCATATTATAGCTATATTTTTGATCTCAAGCCTGATGACAATCAGTGCTAGTGCTCAAAATGCGCAGTTTTCACAATATATGTTTAATAATATATATAATAATCCTGCTTATTCTGGTGTTGAAGGTTATACTAAACTCTCGTTATTTCATCGTTCACAATGGGCGGGTTATTCCACTACTGCCAATGACCCTGGTGTAGCACCTACTACGCAGTTAGTGACTATTACAAGTCCAATTATGCGATTCAATACAGGTTTTGGTGCGTATGTGATGAATGATAGAGTGGGTGCTCAAAACATCACTCAAATCCAAACTTCAGCTGCTTATCATTTAGGAATCAAAGATGCAAAGCTTAGTTTAGGAATTCGTGCTGGTGTAATTACGCAATCAGTTAATAAGGATGCTTATAGGGCTATTTATGAAGATGATCCAACGATTACCGAAAGTCTAAGCACGCAAACAAGGCCCGACTTCTCTATGGGGATAAATTTTCAGCACGAAGATTTTTATATAGGAGCAGCTTTTAACCATATGATTGAGGCAGAATTTGATTTTGGCATCGACAATGTGCGAAATCCTTATCCGAAAGAGATTTTAGTTACAGGTGGATATACCTTTCCTGTAACCTATGATATAAATATTACTCCAAGCTTCTTGGTGCGAACTACGGAGTTTTCCTCTTATACATTTGATATTTCTGCTGTAGCTGAGTATAAAGAAAAGATTTGGGGAGGTTTATCATTCAGGCAGCAAGACGCTGTAATTGTTATGCTTGGATACAGCTTTTTTAAAGACAACAGTTTAAGGTTCGGTTACTCATTTGACTATACAGTAGTAGCGCAGCAGGCAAAAAGTGCCACTTCACATGAGGTAATGATAAGCTATAGACTGCCTGCAATATCTACATCTGGTAAAAAGGTGGTACGTACACCTAGGTTTAGACAGAATTAATCGAAAAAGATTTGTTAAATATATCTTTTTTGTCAAAATTGTAGGAACTATAGTGAATTTCTTTAAAGTATAATAAAACCTTACAACAGGGGGTTAATTATTTAGGTGTAGAGCGCTAACATAAATTTTAAACAATATATTAGCGTTTAGTTTGAAACAAATAGGTGTTATGAATAATAAAAGTGTTTTGAAAAATGTAGGCCTTGCATTGGTGCTTATGTCTTCAGTATTCCTGCAATCATGTGGGTTATTTGGAGGTTCAGCTGGTGATGGAGGTGAACTCGTCGGCGTAGCTGGACGAGAAGGCTGGTATATGGCGGTGCCTTATGGTATGATATCTGTTCCCGCGGGAACTTTTCATATGGGACAAGCGGATGAGGATGTAGCTCATAGCCAGATTAACTTCAACAGGCAGGTGACGATCGGTGGGTTCTATATGGATGACACTGAGATTACTAACAATGAGTATCGTCAGTTTATCACGAGAATGTTAGAGGATTCCTCAAGCTTAGGTCGCGACTATATCATGCAAGAACTTTATCCTGATACAACAGTATGGGTTAAAGATTTTGTTAATCATATGGGAGACCCGATGTTGGAATATTATTATATGCACCCCGCATTTGATGATTTTCCTGTGGTAGGAATAGATTGGGAAGCTGCAAATTTCTTTGCGAAATGGAGGTCAGACTATTTAAATACGTATCGTTCCTCCCTAGGTGAGTTTCCTATGCCAGCATTCAGACTTCCATCTGAAGCAGAGTGGGAATACGCCGCAAGAGGAGGTAGAGATATGGCTAAATATCCTTGGGGAAATCCATACATAAGAAATGCTAAAGGATGTATGCTAGCTAACTTTAAGCCAGGTAGAGGTAACTATTTTGATGATGGTTATGCCTATACTGCTGAAGTTGCTTCTTATTTTCCGAATGACTGGGGTTTGTATGATATGTCTGGTAATGTAGCAGAATGGTGTGAGGATGCTTACAATCCAGCTTCTGTTCCGTTAGTATGGGATTTAAACCCGACTTATTTTGACGAGGATGAACCAAGGAAAGTAATCCGTGGAGGTTCATGGAAAGATATCGCCTATTATCTGGAGACAGGTACTAGAGCTTTCGAGCATAAAGATACTTCCAGAGCGTTTATTGGTTTTAGATGTGCTATGACTTACCTAGGTAGATCGGGTGGCGCAGAATTTTAATTGATATTTAGAAATAATTGAACAATATTTAAAACATTAACCATTAAAAACTACAAACATGAGCAAAAAGAAAGGTGGATTCACAGAGATTTTTTTTACCAGCATTATGCCGAAGATCTACGGTATTGGAGCTGCAGTTGTTATTGTTGGTGCCTTATTTAAAATTATGCACTGGGAAGGTGCTAGTTTTATGTTAATCGTGGGCCTTGGTACAGAGGCGTTAATATTTCTTTTTAGTGCATTTGAGCCTGCACATGGAGAAGTAGACTGGAGCAAGGTATACCCTGAATTGTCTGATGATTTTGCTGGAGAGCCTGCAAAAAGAAAGCAAATTTCTACTGGTGTTTCCGGATCTTCAACTGCTCAGCAATTAGATAAGGTATTAGAAGAAGGTAAAGTTGGTCCTGAGCTAGTGAAAAGTTTAGGAGAAGGTATGAAAAGTATGGCTGAGTCTGCAAAGCAAATGTCAAACTTAAGTAGCGCTGCAGTTGCAACAAATGATTATGCAACGAATGTGAAGCAAGCTTCAAAGTCGTTATTGGAGATGAATAAATCTTATGATACAACTGTAAAGGCAATGTCGGACATGTCTAATGCTTCTGTTGATGCTAAACAATATCATTCACAGGTTCAGGCTGTAACAAAGAATTTATCAGCGCTGAATCAGGTTTATGAAATGGAATTACAGGATTCTCAAAATCACGTGAAAGCGATGAATAAATTTTATTCTAACCTTTCAAGTGCTATGGAGAATATGACCGAGGCGAGTAAAGATACTGCGCAATTTAAAACTGAGGTTAAAAACTTAACTACGAATCTTTCGCAAATGAACAAGGTGTATGGGAACATGCTCTCTGCGATGAAAGGTTAATAACGTGTTAAACCAACTAAAATAATAATCCTATGAGTGGAGGTAAAGAAACCCCAAGGCAGAAGATGATAGGTATGATGTACCTAGTTCTTATTGCATTACTAGCATTGAATGTTAGTGCAACTGTTCTTGACAAATTTGTTGATATAAATGATTCTCTTGAAGTTTCGGTAGATGCCGCTGCAGAGCAAAATGGTAATACCCTAAAGCGTATACAAAATGCTGTCGAGGAATCAGGCAGAAGATCAGGTGATGTTTTAATTTTAACCAGAGCTGAAGAGATCCGCAAAAGTACGCGTGAAATGGTTGCTGAATTAGAGGTATATAAGGAAAAGTTTGTTGAAATCACTAAAGGCAGGGATCCTAAGACAGGAGAACTTATCGGTAAGACTGATTACGACATGGTTGGTAATTATATGATGCCTGATAATCAAAATAATGGTGTAGTTCTGCAAAAAAGCTTAAATACATATGCTGCTCTGGTCGATAGTAAAGTTGCTGACTCGGTTGCTAGTTTTCCACCACTAGCTTTAGATGCCAATGACAACCCAAGGTATAAAGATGATCCAAATCAAAAAGGAAAGGATTGGGCTACCTTAGAGTTTATGGGAACGCCTACACCCGCAGGTTTAGCAACGATCTCAGATTATCAAAATAAAGTAATGGCCTACGAAGCGAAAGCGCTAGACGTACTTGCCAGAAAAGTTGGTGCTAGCGATTTGAAGTTCGATAATATCAATCTAGTAGCTTTACCGGAATCAAAAGTAGTTGCTGCAGGTGCTAAGTATGTTGCTAGTTTAATTGTTGCTGCTTCGTCATCTGCGGAAGATCCAGAGATGACTTTTAATGGTAAAGAAATCACGGTTGAAGGGGGAAAAGGTCTAATTGAATTTACTGCTTCGGCTGGTGCATATGGTGCAGATGGTACAGTTCGTAAGACTTTCGTAGCTACAGCAAAATTAAAAGATTCTACCTACACTAACGAGATTGAGTATTTTGTAGCTAAGCCAGTGATTCAGGTCCAGTCTGCTTCATTAAGTACTTTGTATTTAAATTGTGGAAATAAATTAAATATAGGTGTTCCGGCTTTGGGTACTTCTTATAATCCGTCATTTTCGGTTAAAGGTGGTAGTTCAATAGCAGGGAAGGACAGAGGTTTGGTTACTATTGTTCCTAATGCGCCAAAAGTAACTATAAGCGTTTCTTCCAATGCTACTAGGATTGGAGATGTTGAATTTGATGTTCAAAGAATACCGAAACCTAGTATTGCTGTTTATGCGGGTTCGAAGCCAGTAAACCAAAAGCAGGGGGAATCTTTAAGCGCATTGAGAGTGTTAAGGACTGCAGCTATTGCGGAGGATAACTTTAAGAAGCAGCTGCCTGATGATGCGCAGTATCGTGTTACAAGTTGGACCATTAGATTGGCCAGAGGTCCTCGTCCAATTGGTCAGCCTTTAAAGGCTACTAGTGAAACTGTGAATCTTTCTTCCTTGATGAGCAATGCTCGTGCAGGAGATCGCTTAATTGTAGAGATAGATCAGGTAATGAGAAGAAACTTCAGAGGTAATACTGAAGAGGTTAATTTGGGGGAACAGATTTTTTCCATCCAGTTAAACTAACAATTATTAAAATGTGTGTTATGAAAAGAGTTGTGTTATTATTTATACTAGTAGGTGCATTTAGTGCACATATTAGTCTGGCGCAGGAGTCTGTAAATACAGGCTACAATCCAAATTCCGTTTATCCTATTCATGAAGATGATATCATGTTTAAGAAGAGGGTATGGCGACGGATGGATTTGAACGAAAAGCAAAACAAGCCTTTCTTTGCAAATAAAAATGAAATCACTAAGATTATTTTAAATGCAGCAAAGGCTGGTATCATACCAATTTATAAGAATGATTCTTGTACTACCAGGTATACTAAGGAGGAGTTTCTATCTAATCTTGAAAACCCACAATTAAAGGATGTTAACGGTGGTGGTCAAGACGATGCATGGGGTGATTCTGGTGGTGGAAGCGGTGGTGATGATTGGGGTTCCGACGACAGCTGGGGTGGTGAAGATGATGCAGCCGGAGCCGGTTCAGCGGATATTGGTCCTATTGACACCAAGTTTTCTAATAAAGATGTTTCAATTTTGGAGTTGGTTGAAGATATGATTTTTGACAAGAAGAGATCGGTGATGGTCTGGGATATGC
>JBKEFO010000188.1:0-6778 GCA_046709585.1 Marivirga sp. | reverse complement strand
AAAGGTGTGGTTGTACGTGACCGCTCAAATGTGACTTTATGTGGCGACTGTTTGAGAATAACCGTAGGCACTGAGGAGGAAAATGAACAGCTGGTGGAGGTATTGGCAGCTTTATTGGATTAGCTACTTGATACGCAAAATAGCTGGGTTATGATATCGTATGTTTCAAAAGGCTCTGGTTTCACGATACCTTTAATTTCATAAGGCTGCGGGTTATGATCTGATACATTTCATAAGGCTCCGGATCGAGTCCGGAGCGTTTTTACTAATGATTATTGTATTAAGTAACAAGTTCCGGGCTTGCCCCGGAACCTTACTAAAGTGAGCTGGATTATATTAGGAAGCTTACTAAAGCTTAAACACAAGCTATTAAGCTTTTTTAATTACCACAGAGTGAGTGGCTTTAACGGCTAAGGTAGCCGCTACAGAGCAGTATTTGCCAGCGGCAAGCGCTACCAGCTTTTCCGTTTCCTCTTGCTCCAAATTCGGGGAAGTAAGCGTGAAGGTCATATGTATTTTGTTAAATGCCCGAGGATCATCGTCTCGTCTTTCACCAATGGTTTCAATATTCAAATCAACTAATTCCTTTCTGCGTTTTTTAATCATCTCTACCAAGTCTACAGAGGCGCAGGAGGCTAATGCAGATAATAAGCTTTCCATAGGAGACATGAAATCTTTTTCTTTAGCATCAAACATATCGATGTTGAGAATATTGCCCGATTCATTTTTACTCTCATATTCCTTTGGAGCAAGCATATTTGTGATAATTCGCATAGTAATCAATTTACAGAATTTTGTAGTTTAGTTGAAGAACGGCAATCCGGCGGTAGTGTTTATGAAAATGTCTAATTTCTTATGCCTCCAGCGTTTGCTAAAAAAGACAGTTTCAACAGCTTAATTTCCATGATTAATTTTTCAACTTATATTTATCAATCTAGCAATCTTTTTGTTACCTTTTGTCACTATTTTCTATAAGTCTTTTAATAGCTAAATAAATATGATACAACTTATTCAAGATGACCCTTGGCTGCAGCCTTACGCCCATGATATTCAGGAGCGTATCGACTATTTTGAGCAAGCAATTATGCGTATTAAACAATCGCATGATTCACTGATTGAGTATGCGAAAAGAGACCAGGAGTTGGGCTTACATTATATGGACTCCAAAGAAACCTGGAGGTACCGTGAATGGGCGCCAGCAGCAGATGCACTTAGCCTTATCGGAGACTTTAACCAGTGGGATGCCAGCAAGCATCCGCTAAAAAAAATAGAAAATGGTATTTGGGAAGTAGAGATTCCCTCTTCAGCAGGAATAAAACACTTAAGTAATTATAAAGTACAGGTAAAAGCAGGGGGCAAACTGATGGATAAAATGCCTGCTTATACACGCTATGCTGTTCAGAATACAGAGACCTATGATTATACAGCTACAGTATGGCAACCAGAAGAGGTTTTTAAATGGACGGACAGTAAATTTAAGCTTAAAAAGCTAGGAGCACCTTTAATTTATGAGTGCCATACTGGTATGGCGCAAGAACAGGAAGGGGTCGGGACCTATAAAGACTTTGAAGAAAATATTTTACCAAGGGTAAAAGCTTTGGGATACAACTGCATTCAATTAATGGCAGTTGCTGAGCATCCTTATTATGGTTCATTCGGTTACCATGTGTCAAATTTCTTTGCACCTTCTTCACGCTTTGGCACCCCTGATCAGTTAAGGTCGCTAGTTAACCAGGCCCATGAAATGGGCATAGCAGTGATCATGGACATAGTGCATTCTCATGCCGTAAAAAATGAGGCTGAGGGCCTCAATAACTTCGACGGCAGTGGACATCAATATTTCCATGAGGGTGGCCGTGGCTACCACGAAGGCTGGGATTCGAAACTATTTAACTATGCGGAAGAGGAGGTGGAGCGTTTCTTACTTTCAAATGTGAGGTATTGGCTAGAAGAGTTTCACTTTGATGGCTTCCGCTTTGATGGGGTGACCAGCATTCTCTATAACCACCACGGCGAAGGGGTGGCCTTTGACCATTATGATAGGTACTTTAAGGAAGGGGTCGACTGGGATGCTGTACGTTATCTGCAGCTTGCAAACGAACTCGCGAAATCCGTCAAAAAACACTGCCTGTTAATAGGAGAAGATATGAGCGGCATGCCCGGTTTATGCAGACCTATTGAAGAGGGAGGGCTAGGATTTGATTTTCGTTTGGGAATGGGTATTCCTGATGAATGGATAAAGCTGCTCAAGCATAAACGCGATGAAGATTGGCGTATGGATGAGATATGGAACGTCCTCAGCAACAGAAGGTATAAAGAACATACAATAGCCTACGCTGAGTCGCATGACCAAGCAATGGTAGGTGATAAAACGATTGCTTTTTGGCTGATGGACAAAGAGATGTATTGGCATATGGATAAAAAGGACGAAAGTCTGATTATCGAGAGAGGTATAGCAATGCACAAGCTAATTCGCTTGGTAACGGCCTCGGCAGGAGGGGAAGGTTATTTAAACTTCTTTGGCAATGAGTTTGGACATCCTGAGTGGCTCGACTTCCCAAGAGTAGGAAACGAATGGAGCTATAAGTATGCACGAAGACAATGGTCTTTAGTAGATAATAAAGAACTGAAATTCGACTACCTCAATACATTCGATCATGATATGATCGAAGTACTGAAAAGCAATGATGTATTAAGTTCAGAGCCTGCGAGGCTTATTAATTTGGATGAGACCAACCAAGTTCTGATTTTTGAAAGGGCTGGTCTTATTTTCATTTTCAATTTTAGTCCTGCAAAAAGTATCCCTGACTATAAATTTTGGGTTCCAATGGAGGGTAAGTTTAGCTATATTCTAAATTCAGATGACCTACAGTATGGTGGACACGCTAGGATAGAGCCAACTACAGTTCATGAGAGTTTCTTACAAGCATCCGAGAATTATATTTCTATTTATGCAGTGAACAGGAGTGCTTTTGTATTGAAAGCGGACTAATAAATTACGCGACTTTGAGTCCAATGGCTGTCAGTATATTCATGCTATGAATAAAGTGCTGATAGCTGCTAGCTTGGCTGCTGTGGTTCATTTTTAATAGTTGTTCAGGTTGAAATAGGAACATCAAGGTTTTTAAATCTGTAGCTTTTAGCTGACCACCTTTAACTTCCATTAAGCGGTGGCCTTCTTGAACCAAAGATTTTTGTAGTGGGTTGGCCATGTATTGTGGAATATTATACTGCCACTCTGGTGAGCTGATAGGTAAGCTTACAGAATAGATATGGCCTTCTTGAGCATTTTTTTGCTTTAAAGCGGGCAGGGTTTCCTTACTTATCGATTGGAATGCTTCATCGCTATAAGCACTACCGTAGCCATTCACTAAACCAAATTGCTGCTGCGCATTACCATCACCATTGGCAAGTATAATTTGTAATGCTTCTTTTCCTGCAGACAAGAATAGCTGGCTAGCCTGCCTTCCTGCAAGGTGCCAATTGTTGGCTGTTGCAATCACCGTTTCGTAATGAAAAGGCTGCAATAATTCTGCTAGCTGGTTGTCATATAAGCAAGCCGTATTAATGAAATATTTGGCGTCGCAGTTAAAATACTGCTGCAAATGCTGTTGGTGCAATTTTACTTCTTCAGTAAAAAGTGCTGCATGACATAGGTAAGAAAAAGAACTGTAGGCGCATGAGCCAATAAGAATAATGCGTTCCTTTTTCACTAAGTACGCAATCTCTTCTAGTTTGTCGGGATCTTCCTTTTCTAATAAACTTAAGAAGCTACTGCTGAAGTAGACCATCACTTGTTCTTTATCTTTAACGGCCTTTTCAAGCTGCATTAATTTTGCTTTGATCTCCTGCTTATAGGCGCTAGCAAATAAAGTCTCTGCCAATGCCTCGTCGTATAATGTGGTGGCTGACTGCACCTCTAAGAAAGAAATTTCTTTCAGCGGTATGGTAAAGTGGAAATGAATTATCTGAAAGTAGGGAACCGCCATATTACTTATTTAAAATTTGAAGTATTTCGTTTCCTACATGCTGCCAGTCTCTTCCTTTTACAGCTATTTGATTCCTCTTGACAGCCTCGGCAACTTTCTCTTTATTGGTTAACACCATTTTTATTTGCTTCACGTAAGCTGCAACGGTTTCTTCTTTAGGTACAAATGCTGATTTTAATAGCTGTAATGCACCAGCATTTTTTGTCATTACAATAGGAAGGGACCTTGCTGCAGCTTCTATGGCAACTAAGCCGAATGGTTCAGACACAGAAGGCATGATAAATATTTCACAATGCTTCATCAGGGCATGTAACTCTTCTTGACTGATGCGACCAGTAAAGTTAAAGTATGCTGTTAAGCCTTTCTCCTGCACACGACTAACCACTTCAAGTGATAATTCACCAGCACCAGCTACTATGAACCTTAAATCTGATTCTGTTTCAAGTAAAGCTTCTGCTATATCGATGAACTTGAAGACACCTTTTTGATGACTCAATCGGCCTGAGAATAAAACTATTTTCTCTGAAAAAGGTGACGTATAGGGTATATCCTTCACCTTGGACAGTGCTAAGGGCACTACCTTAATTTTCTTCGTAGGTATAGCATAATGCAGGGTCATTATCTCTGCATGGTAGTTGCTAACAGCAATCACAGTGTCGGCTTGTTCCATTCCCTTCTTTTCTAGTTCATAAATCCAAGAACGACTATTTTTTCCTGTGCGGTCATAGTCTAGTGAATGAATATGTAAGATGAAGGGTTTGCCAGACTTGTTCTTTAAATCGATAGCCGCATCAATTGAAAGCCAATCGTGCGCATAAACTACATCAAAAGCCAATTCACTGACGGCTACTACAACATTTTTACTGAAAGTTGTTAACTGACTTTGGATGCTCTCCGTTTTTATACTTCCTTTTTCTGTAGTCTCCGCTTTTATTTGTTCATCGTGGTAAATGTAGGCCGGTAATTCAGATTGTAACTGAATGTGTACAGCATGGGCATCTACTTGTTTTTGATCGGTTAAGCCTTCAGTTATTTGCACCTGCAAAGTGCTTTTGCTTACGCTGCTTTCCATTTCGCTTGCTTGCGTAGGGGACACTATCGTTAGTTCACAGTTAGAAGCTAAAAACTGCGCTATTTGAGCAGTTGCCACCCCCATACCATAGTTTGAGGAATTTGCACTTGCTGGACCAATCATTAAAACTTTCATATGCTTATCATTAAAAAATTATAGAACTGCTATTATGGTATCGAAATCTTTCTTCACCATAAAGCTGATGATACCATCAATATTTTCAAATATTATCTGCTCGCTATCAACAGTAATGGAGTGAACAGGTTTTGTTAAAGCTTTCAAGTGAATACGGTAATGGTCGTAACCGAAATCGTAATCACCATTTTGTAATTGCTTAATCTTTATTTCATTCGCAGATGGCGTATAGATTAAACTTTTTATACAGCTAAAACCCCTTTCGTAGTCTTTAGTTTGACCATCGTCCTCATACAAGGTGGAGGTCGTCTCATGCTCCGAAGCATATACATGCAAGTCTATTTCCTTTGGAATAAACTCGTCTGTATACTGCATTTTGGGTTGCATAGGAAGTATAGTTCCAGCCTTAACAAATAGTGGTATTTGATTTAATGGTGCAGCAACTTCAACTTCTTTTTTACCTGTTACTACTTCGTTGGTCCAGAAATTGACCCATTTACCTTCTGGGATATACATCATTCTAGAGGTGGCTCCTGCTTCGCTAATAGGGCAGATAAGCAATTGGTCACCTAAGAGAAACTCCTCTTCTCTGTTAAGTGTTTCTTTATCGTTCTGATAAGCCAAAGAAATTGATTTCAACATAGGTACAGCAAACTCTGAATATTGCCAGTAGGTAGTATAGAGGTAAGGCATCAGCTCATAGCGCATTTCAAGAAAACGCCTGACAATATTAAGGTATTTGTCCTCAAACTGCCATGGTTCTTTGTCTCCATGGTCACCTGAACTATGTGTTCTGAAGAATGGATGGAAGGTAGCCAGCTGAATCCAACGCGTGTATAGCTCACCATCAGGTGAACCGATGAAACCTCCAACATCGGAACCTGCAAAAGAAATTCCAGATGCGGCAAGTCTTTGGCATTGCACGTTAGCGATTTTTAAATGCTCCCAAGTAGCCATATTATCGCCTGTCCATACTGAACTGAAGCGCTGAACTCCTGCATAGGCACTTCTAGTAATAGTAAAACTACGGTTGTTACCATTGAATTGCTCTAGGCCTTCATATGTTGCTCTGGCCATTTGCATGCCATAAACGTTGTGTCCTTTTCTATGGCTGCAAGGGTGTCCGTCATAGTCATGACGCACATCTCTAGGGAAGGAGCCTTCTTCAAAAACAGCAGGTTCATTCATGTCGTTCCATACCCCAGCTACACCATCGTGCACTAAGCCATGGTATAAGCTAGACCACCACCTTCTCGCTGCCGGATTAGTGAAGTCAGGAAAATGACATGGCCCTGGCCAAACGCTTCCTTTAAAAGGGGCCCCATCCATGCGGGTACAAAAATAATCGTGGTGTATCCCTTGTTGATAAACAGCGTACATTGGATCAATCTTTATCCCTGGATCAATAATAACGATAGTTTTAAATCCATCAGCCTTCAGATCGCTTATCATCTGTTTGGGATCAGGAAACCTTTTATTATCCCAAGTAAAGCAACGGTAGCCATCCATATAGTCAATGTCTAGATGGATTACGTCACAAGGGATTTTTTTATCTCTAAAATTTTTCGCCAACTCCCTAACT
>JBKEFO010000187.1:0-6785 GCA_046709585.1 Marivirga sp. | reverse complement strand
GATTTGGTCATAAAAAGCAAACATTGGCTAGATAATGAAACGGGGATCTACTACTCGCAATCTGAAGCAGTTGATGAAATAATTGATAAAAAAAATGGGCTAGTTAGAATTCCTTCCTTTAGTTCCACCTGGACTATAAAGCCACTAGAAACCCAGTTGATTCAGATAGAATACCAAGTAATATCTAGCGCCGGCGGTTTAATTCCCAGCTGGCTAGTAAATTTAGCTATTGCCAAGGGGCCTTTGGAAACAATGGTTGCATTCAAAGCATTAGTTTTATTATAATCCCCCACCCTCTTATAATTCTAAATTGCTTCTAAATCCCTTCCTATATTTGATTTGCAACTAATAAATCAAGTAAATGAAACTAACGAAAACTGTAAGCCTAGTAGCTTATATTGTGGGTGCAGCACTGCTAAATGCCTGCGCGCAAACAACAGAAGTACCCAAAGCAGTCATGGAAGCTTTTAGTCAGAAATCCCCTGACGCAAAGAAAGTAAAGTGGGATAAAGAAGATGAAACTGAATGGGAAGCTAAATTTAAAACGAACGGACGCGAGTACTCTGCCAATTTCACTACAGCAGGTGGATGGAAAGAAACCGAACATGAAATTAACATGAATAAAGCCCCAGCTGCTGTTAAAGCTACGTTAGAGCAGGAATTCAGAGACTATGCTGTAGAGGAGTCTGAAATATCTAAAACGACGGAGGGAAAAGTGTATGAGTTTGCCTTAGAAAAAGATGAAACTGAAATCGAAGTAGCCATTGATGTGAACGGTAAGATCATAAAGAAACAATTAAAAGAAAAACATGAAAGCAATTACTAAAATAAACCCAATTTTATTTTTGTGCTGCATTCTGTTCCCTATGGGATTGACGGCACAACAAACGACAGTCAGTGTTTCAGGAAATATAAAAGACAAGGCTTCAGGAGAGGCTTTGCCTTTTGTAAATATCGTTCTGAAAAAGCCTGCTGACACATCACTAATTACAGGTACTCTTACCAACTATAATGGTCTCTTCCCTCTTGCTGAAATCACATCTGGAGAATACCTCCTTGAAGCATCCTATATTGGTTTCAATACCTACACCACTATGCTTTTTGTAGGTGCTAACTCTGAATACCTAAATATTGGTTCTATTTTACTAGAACAAAATATTGAGCAGCTACAAGAAGTGCTCGTCACTGGTCAGCAAGATGCTGTTTCAGGCACCTTGGATAAAAAACATATGCTGTGGCAGACAATGTAAGTCAAGGTGGTGGTAGCGTGCTGCAGTCCATGAATAACTTACCAGCAATTACAACCCAAGAGGGGCAGATGCAACTGAGAGGCAATGATCAGGTGATGATTCTTATCGATGGTAAACAAACAGCCATTACTGGGTTTGGTAAACAGAACGGACTAGATAACCCTCCTGCATCAGCAGTAGAGAAAATTGAGATTATCAACAATCCTTCCGCAAAATATGATGCCAATGGCGATGCAGGCATCATCAATATCATCCTAAAAAAAGAAAACCAAGAGGGCTTGAATCGTAAAGTACGCCTTACTACAGGGCTGGGAGCATTGTTGGTACGCAAAGAAAATCTACTCGGTACAAGGAAACAATATCAAGCTACGCCCAAAATCAATCCTTCATTGGCTTTAAATTACCGGTAAAAAAAAGGTCAATATTTTTCTGCAAGCAGACAATTTATACACACAAACTTTCAACAAAAATGAGCTTGTTAACCGTACCTACGATGACGGCACCGAGATAACCCAACAAATGAAGAGAAATAGAGACACAAACTTCTTTACCACCACGGCAGGGATCGACTGGTTTATCGACGAAAATAATACGCTCACTATATCGGGCTTTCTTAGCCAAGAGACAATCAAGGATTACGGTGATCAGCCATTCTTTAACGGAAACTCAGGCGAAAGTCTGAGACTGTGGAAATTCTTGAAAGATGAGGTCGTAACAGCAAGCATGGCAAGTGCTACTTACCAGCACAAGTTCCAAGAACCTCGCCATCAATTATCCATTGGTCTCAACTATACTTTCGATAGGGAAAATCAGAAATATTTCTTCAACAATAATCTACCGACCTACACTACTGATGAATCCTTTTTCCTAGTTGCTGCCCAGAAAGTAGCTGATTTTAACATCGACTATACCAAACCCATGAAACATGGCCTCTTAGAAACAGGTATAAAATTCAGAAGAAGGACCATCCCCACGAATATGCAATTCAATCCATCAGCGACAAATTCAGTATTAGATACGGGAGCTGATGGACTAGCGACATACAAAGAAACCATACCCGCTCTCTACGGTAATTATACCTATGAAGTGAAACGCTTAGAGGCAGAAGTAGGTCTTAGAATAGAATATGTTGATTTACAATACCAAGTGGACCCAACCACAATACGTACCAAAATGATGGCTACAATTATTTCCAGACCTTCCCTAATGCGCGCGTCACTTACAAATTAAATGAACGAAATAAGCTGTCAGAATTTTATAACCGCCGAGTTGACAGACCCGACAAGGGCGATATACGGATATTCCCGGAATATGATGATGCCGAAATTATTAAAGTAGGTAACCCAGCTTTGCAGCCAGAGTTTACCAACAGCTTCGGGCTAGGCTTCAAAAATGGATGGAATACAGGTTATTTCTATGGAGCAACATACCACCGCATTTCCACAGGCACCATAACAAGTACCGCGACAACTGTAGATACAAGCAACCTAATTTACAACCTCTCGCAGAATGCTGGCAAAAGTGATAATACTGGAATTGAAATAGTCATAAGCCAGGACCTCTCGGATAAGGTAAATATGAACCTAAACATAAACGGATATAACAATCTGATTGATGCTTTTACAGTGGTCAATCGGTATCCTATTGAAAATACCTTCACCGCAGAAAAGCCAGGTATTTACACTGGCAATATCAAGCTTAAAACCAACCTCAAGTTCGCTCATGCTATTGAAGCTCAGCTAACAGCCATATACCTCGCGCCAGATATCATTCCACAAGGAACCATTGATGCTAAGTTTTCTCTGGACCTTGGTGTGAGGAAGATGATTCAAGATGGAAAAGGAGAATTATTTTTGAATGCTACGGACCTCCAAAATACCATGATTATTAGGAAGAAAATAAAGGGCAATAATTTTACGTATACCAGCAGAGACTTTTATGAAACACAGGTAATTCGGTTTGGGTATAGCTATAAGTTCTAGTGCATTGGTCATAGTTATTTATAAGCAAAAAAAGTTAGTAGAATACTAACTATACTTTATCACAACAAAAAAAACCAGCCTTAAAAGGCTGGTTTTTTTATTTATTCTGGTTACATATAATTCTTATTGATACACCAAATCAAATCTATCAAGCTTCATCACTTTATCCCATGCTTTCACGAAATCTAGTACAAACTGCTCTCTCATATCCGATTGTGCATATACCTCAGCTAAAGCTCTAAGCTCTGAGTTAGATCCAAAGATTAAATCTGCTCTGCTGGCTGTATATTGTACTTCTCCACTTGTTCTATCCTTACCTTCAAATAGCTCATGCGTACCATCAGCAGCATCCCACTCGGTGCTCATATCTAATAAGTTCACAAAGAAGTCGTTTGTTAATTGGTCTTTTTTATCAGTGAAGACACCGCTATTAGAATCATCATAATTGGTATTTAAAGCACGCATACCACCTAGCAACACCGTCATTTCTGGTGCTGATAAAGTCAATAACTGCGCTTTGTCCACTAATAACTCTTCTGTAGGATAAGAATATTTCTTCTTTAGGTAGTTTCTGAAACCGTCAGCCATTGGCTCTAATAAAGCAAAAGAAGCTTCATCAACTTGTTCTTGCAGTGCATCCATTCTACCAGGAGTAAACGGTACAGTAACTTTATAGCCCGCATTTGCTGCTGCTTGCTCTACACCAACATTACCACCTAATACAATCAAATCAGCAATAGATACTTTTTTCTTTCCACCATTGGCATTGAAATCCTTTTGGATAGCCTCTAGCTTACCTAATACTTTTTGCAATTGTGCAGGATTGTTTACTTCCCAATCTTTCATTGGCGCTAAACGGATATGTGCACCATTTGCTCCTCCTCTTCTGTCAGAATCTCTATAAGTAGAAGCTGATGCCCAAGCAGTTTCTACCAACTCGCTTATGGTTAAACCGCTATTTAATAACTGCTTCTTCAGCATGTCCTGATCATTCTGGCTAATTAACTCATGGTTAACAGCAGGAATTGGATCTTGCCAAATAAAGTCTTCTGTGGGTACTTCTGGGCCTAAATAGGTAGTACTTGGACCCATATCTCTATGTGTTAACTTAAACCAAGCTTTTGCGAAGGCCTCATTAAACAATTCAGGATTTTCTAAAAACTTTCTTGACACCTTAGCATACGCAGAATCATATTTTAATGATAAATCTGTAGTTAACATATAAGGTTTTTTCTTTTTGTCCTTATCAAATGCATCAGGAATAATTTCTTCGGAATCTTTAGCTACCCACTGATGAGCTCCTGCAGGGCTTTTCGTTAACTCCCAATCATATTTAAACAAGAATGTTAAATAATCATGACTCCATTTAGCCGGCGTAGAAGTCCATGTTACCTCTAAGCCAGAAGTGATCGCATCTTGACCTTTACCAGACTTATAAGTACTTTTCCATCCCATTCCTTGCGCTTCTATTGGTGCTGCTTCTGGTGCAGGCCCAACCTTAGAAGCAGGTCCAGCCCCATGTGTTTTACCCAGTGTATGACCACCAGCAATAAGTGCTACAGTTTCCTCGTCATTCATACCCATACGGCCAAAAGTAGTCCTTATATCTTGCGCTGCTAAAACAGGATCAGGATTGCCATTAGGTCCTTCAGGATTTACATAGATCAAGCCCATCTGCACTGCTGCTAATGGCTTCTCTAATTCTCTATCTCCAGAGTAACGCTTGTCACCTGCTAACCACTTATTCTCAGGGCCCCAGTATACATCTAATTCTGGCTCATATTTATCTTCTCTACCACCAGCGAAACCAATGGTTTGAAAGCCCATAGATTCTAAAGCTACATTTCCTGTTAAGATCATCAAATCAGCCCATGAAATAGCATTCCCATACTTTTGCTTGATAGGCCACAACAACCTTCTCGCTTTGTCTAAGTTACCGTTGTCTGGCCAGCTATTTAGTGGAGCGAAACGCTGCATTCCTGAACGCGAGCCTCCACGTCCATCTGCTGAGCGGTAAGTACCCGCACTATGCCAGGCCATTCTGATGAAAAAACCACCATAAGTGCCAAAATCTGCTGGCCACCAATCCTGAGAGGTTTTCATCAATTTCTCTATGTCTTGCTTCAATGCTGCATAATCAACCTGCTGAAATGATTCAACATAATTGAAGTGCTCAGTCATAGGATTAGACTTAGCAGCATCCTGACGAAGGATGGACAAGTTGAGGCGGTTAGGCCACCATTCAGCATTTTGCACTGCCTTTTCATTTGAAGCACTCATTTTTGTAGCGCCTGAATAGCTATCTGGAGCTTCTGCCATTTCACCTTCACTCGACTTGTTACAAGCGGTAAACATGAGCAATGCAGTCAAAAGCCCATAGCTTAAGAATAACTTTTTCATAGGTCTATTATTAGGTTTAAATATTTCAATAAACAAATATAAGTAGCTACATAGATTTATGCATCATAAACACAATCGATTTTATTTTATACAACATAGATATAATCAATAACTACTTATAAGCGTTTGATGTATAGCAAAATAAGAAATAAATAGATTCCATACCACTATAAAAAGTAAGCAATTGTCAATTTTATTAAATTAACATGGGGGTAGGCCTTTCAAATAATGCAGAATGTGGAGAGATAGGCATATAATTTAGCATAAAAAATAAAATTTACTAAACATCCTCTACCAGAGGATAATCGTATGATTATTAAACAAATTTATTTAAATTACTTTAATAAATCAGGCACTATGAAACGCTCTCTTATTATTGTTGGTTTTATCTCATTCTTTATCTGTTTCAGCCTCTCATTGCAGGCTCAAAAAATAGTGATAGAAGACAATACGAAAATCTTAAACGACAGAATTGACAGTCTATTAATGGCAAAATTCACTACAAAAGGTATTACTTATACCTTGATGGTAGATTATAAGCAGAAATGTGACTACTATTTTGCTAATCTTTTTATAAAGGACGGCAATAGCTATGCAGCCATAAAAGACTGTAAAGATAAATTGATCGGTCAAAAGAACATGGGCACTTCACTCAATCAAGCTTCAAATGAAGACAAGGCTACACTGCTTTTTTATGCATTAACCGATATCATTAATAATCCATCGGCCAATAATGATGCCCTTCTTACCAAAGAAGAAGTAAATGAAACCGAAGAAGCTGATAATAACCAAGGCATTGTCTTTGATCCTTCCGTATCGGAGCATGATTCACGCTATTTCTTCGCTCCCTCTGCCAGGCCGCTTAAAAAAGGAGAGCTATACTATAACACCATCTATTTCCTCATCCATGATGTACAATACGGCATTACAGATCGTTTCTCATTCGGCATGGGAACTACCATCATAGGTTTCCCATTTTATTTTACCACGAAATATGCGTTTCCAATAAACGATAAGTCCTATTTCGCAATAGGAGATTTATTAATACTAGGTACTTATGGTGCTGATTTCGTAGGTAATCTACTATTCGCCAGTTATACATACGGAGGCAGTAAAAGTAACATCACGCTTGGTGGTGGACTTCTTACTTCTA
>JBKEFO010000186.1:0-6816 GCA_046709585.1 Marivirga sp. | reverse complement strand
CCAAGTCGTCCGCTAGGAATTTTTGGAAGTTTTTATAAAAAGGAGATCTTAAGAGTGGGGTAGTAACAACAATTCGCCTTAAGTAACTGAGGTCATTTTTAGTAATAGATTTTATCAAATCAAATGGAAGTAAAGAAATTCGATTACATCATTATTGGGGCTGGCGCCGCCGGCTGCGTGCTGGCCAATAGGTTGTCTGCTGATGGCAAGCATAGTGTACTGATCCTAGAAGCTGGAGGTAGCGATAAAAGCAATGATGTAAAAATTCCTGCAGCTTTTCCTAAAACCTTTCTATCAAAGCTAGATTACAGCTACTATTCTGTAAAGATGAAAAGTATGAAGGATCGATCGGTTTATTTGCCGAGAGGAAAGATGCTCGGTGGGAGCAGCAGCAACAATGCCATGATCTATATCCGAGGGCATAAAAATGATTATGACGGCTGGGCGAAAATGGGCAACAAAGGTTGGTCTTATGAAGAGGTTTTACCGTACTTTAAAAAGGCAGAAAATAATGAGGTAATTAATAGTCAATACCACGGAAAAGGTGGTCCCTTAAATATCACCAACCGTAATTATACCAACCATTTATCAGCTGTATTTGTGGCAGCAGGGCAGGAGTTAGGCTATCCGAAGAACGAAGATTTTAATGGCGCTAATCAGGAAGGCTTTGGCAACTACCAAGTAAACCATATCAATGGAGAAAGATGCAGTGCTGCCAGGGCCTATCTCCATCCAGTAGCCGGCAGGGCGAATCTACACATAGAAATCAATGCCGAGGTGGAGAAAATAATTCTTGAAAACCAGACTGCTAAGGGTGTAGTTTACCACCAAAATGGGCTAAGGAAAGAAGTCCTGTCAAGCAAAGAAGTGATTCTTAGTGGTGGTGCCTATAATAGCCCCAAAGTGCTCATGCTTTCGGGTATAGGTGATGAACAAGCGCTTAAAGCGCAAGGTATTGATGTGGTACTGCATTCTCCAGAGGTAGGCAAGAATCTACAGGACCATATGGTGTTTTTCGCGATCTTCAACAGTAGCTATAAAAAGACTTTGGATGCCGCAGAGCGATTCCCTGCTATACTTAAAAACCTCTTTAACTATCTGGTTCATAAAAAAGGACCCTTTGCCAGTAATATAGGTGAGGCGGGTGCATTTGTAAAATCTGATGAGTCTGCCCCTAATCCTGATGTGCAATATCATTTCGGTCCTGCTTATTTTGTTGCGCACGGACTAAAAAGCCCCAAAAAGGGTAATGGCTATTCAATAGGAGGGAAGTTATTGAACCCAAGCAGCATGGGTACAGTAAGTCTGGCTTCTGCTAACTTTCAAGATAAGCCACTGATTGATCATAATTATATGAGCACGGAGGATGACGTGAAGCGTTCTATTTGGGGTTATAAGCTGGCTATAGCATTGGGTAAGTCAGCAGCTTTTGCTCCTTATCATAATGGTTACTTTATGCCTAAGGCCACTTTGCCTGATGATGCGGCCATCGAAGACTTTATCCGTGAAACAGGTGAAACGCTATATCACCCTACCTCTACCTGCCGGATGGGTAAAGAGGGAGAGGCTGTGGTAGACCATGAACTGAAAGTACATGGCATTGCTAACTTAAGGGTAGTAGATGCATCAGTGATGCCTAAAATTGTAAGTGGCAATACACAGGCGCCTACCATTATGATCGCTGAAAAAGCAGCGGATTTAATTTTGGGAAAATAGCTAGGTTTCCTGTTATTGCATGCGTTTATTTTTGGTAAATAGTACTTAAATTGATAAAACACAACGAAGCCAATAGCAAAGAGGTAAGAGGGGTTTGGGCATTGCTCAAACCTTTCTTGTTTTTACACATCTGAGATGTAGTGAAATAGCAAGCTTGCCAGCTAACCATAATACCCATCTTTTAAATGCACCTAAATAAATAGTAGTAGATTTAGTGTAAACATATTTTCAGGACAACAGAGTTACCAAACCATTTCATCACCGATGATTGATAAAAAAGACCTTACCCAAGGGAGTATACCTAGGAAGTTAATGCAATTGAGTTTACCCATGATGTTGGGGATCGTCAGCATGGTGGCCTTTAACCTGATTGACACTTTTTATGTGGGGCAGTTAGGCAAAACAGAGCTTGCAGCACTTAGCTTTACCTTTCCAGTGATCATGGTCCTCTTTAGTTTCATTCAGGGCTTGGGCATTGGGGCCACCGCTTTAATTGCTAAGTCGATTGGCAAAAAAGACCGTAAAAAGGCGGCCCGTGAAACGACCGATAGCATTGTCCTAACACTTATCATCACAGGTTTCTTTGTCATTATTGGCTTGCTCACGATAGAGCCAACTTTCCGTTTGCTAGGTGCTGACGCAAATACCGCCACCTTAGTGGAGGAGTATATGCGTGTTTGGTATTTTGCTTTATTCTTCGTTTCTGTGCCCTATGTCGGTAACAGCGCCATTCGTGCGACTGGCGACGCCCGTACCCCGGCATTAATCATGTTATTTGCAGTGATCATCAATGCTGTATTAGATCCTATCTTAATTTTTGGCTATTGGGGTGCTCCGGCCATGGGTCTGGAAGGCGCTGCCATCGCTACCGCTATTTCTAGGGGTTTGACAATGCTGCTCTCTTTTTATATTTTGATCAAGCGTGAAAAGTTGATTACCTTCATCATCCCAAGTAGAGCGGTACTTAGTGGTTGCTGGAAGAGTATTTTAAGTATTGCCATACCTTCTGGATTAGCCAGGTTAGTAGTACCAATAGCCACTGGTATTATCACAGGTTTATTGGCCAGTTATGGTGACTTTGCCGTCGCGGCTTTTGGAATAGGCAGTCGTGTGGAATTTCTAGCCTCCAGTATATTATTTGCGGTATCAGCTTCTATAGGTCCGTTTGTTGGACAGAATTTTGGCAACGGAAATATGACGAGGGTAAATGGGGCAGTGAATATCAGCGTGAAATTCGCACTTGTTTGGGGCTTGATAGCATGGTGTACACTGGCGTTTTTTGCCAAGCCTATTGCCTCCATATTTAATGATAGTCCCGAGGTAATAGAAACAGTACAATGGTACCTATGGATAGTGCCGGCTGGATTTGGCTTGCAAGGTGTGCTGAGTATTATCAACAGCCATTTAAACACAATTGGTAAGCCACTGCAAGCTTCAATGGTTATTGTGCTTCAGATGTTAGTATTAGGGCTTCCAATCATATTCATGGGCAAGTATTTTGGCGGTATTCAAGGGGTCTTTATTGCCCTAGCCATTACTTATGTAGCAGGAGGCCTAATTTCTTTATTTGTGAATCAGCGCGTAATGAAAAAGCTGAAGATTCAGTTTACTTCTGCCGTTTAAAGTTATTGAAGCTATTTGGTGTAGCTTAGAATGATTAATCGGTACCAGTGGAATTGAACAAATCTAAAGGCTTAAAGATGGAATCAAAATCCAGCTACTTAACTTCTTAGTATCTAGATAGTTTGAAATACATTAGTGATCCTTAATAAATACTTCTCCCAATGAGACAATTAAAAACACCATGCAAGTAGAGATAATAATATGAGTCAAGAAGCGTACATAATATTATCTGGTAGACTAAATTAGAAAAATGAATAAGCAAATATGATAGAAAAGCTGTCGAACGAAGAGGTCCAAGCGCTGTAAGTATTTAGAAGATCTCTAGAAGTCTGATGTCTTAATTCAAAACTATACCTATCGTTATACTTAAACCCTATTCCCAAGGCAAAATTAGTCCCTGAGGAAATATCTAAATCATATCTTGCACCTGTTGTGCTTGAAGCGATGACAATGGTACTATTAAAATTAAAATCTGTAACAAATGAGCAGTTAAGGAATACTTTTGATAGTTCATTTAGGAAGATATAGTAGCGTAGCCCTAGAGGTAATTCAAGTGATTTATAATCAATTGTAACATTTTGGTTACCTAAGTCTCCTTCAAACATTGAATAATGATAGGTAGGTTCAATTAAAAATGACCATTTATTTTTATTAAATGGCAGAATAAATTCCGCTTCAATTCCCAAATTAAATCTCGGTTCGTTATAGTTGTAGGCGGTCTCGATTGCTAGTCCCGGATGGCGTACTTCAAAGGCATTAACCCTAAAGCTCGGCCTAATGCTTAAATTAAAAATATCTGCTTTTGGTTTTTCCACAAGATTTGTCGGGATTTCGTTATCGCAGCTGTTATAGGCCATGAATAAATCCACTAATTCAGCTTCTTTATAATCTACCGACTCTATCTTCTTTAAACTAAAGCTTGAGCAAGTCAACGCACTCCACAACTGCTGTTTATACCAGTTATTTTCACCTACCTTATTATCAGGAGTTAGATACCTTTTAAAGATTAACTGCGCTACTTCAGAACTATCTTTACTGTAAAAGAACCTATTTAAATTTGCAGCTTTGAAGAAATATAGTTTCGCTGCCCCGTCTACTAACACTTTTAAGAAAAGTTGCTCTTCCTCGAAAATCGGCTTTTTAACCTTACTCATAAGACCGATATCATTACTTGATTTATCGATTTTAACGATATGTCTTTCGTATTTTAATGCCTTATAGACTCCGAACTCTTTAACGGATTCAATGGCCGCGATAATTTTATCAGAGTCCTCTGTTAACTTATATTCGAACTCAGTTGGATTATTTCTCCAGTCGTTATTCTTGATTAAGCAGTCAATTTTTTCGTTGGAATCAGTAATAAAGTAACCTTTTTCAAAGGCTATTTGTGAATAGCAGTTAAGACTTAAAATTATGGTGAGAAAAAATATAACAAGTTGCTTCATTTTTTTTTTCAATAATTTGTAGTAGGCTTTTATATATCAGTTTTGACCAAATATATGATAGGGAAGTTTAACTACAAACTATAGAAATTAAGTTTATTGATTCTAGTGCGGGCTAGTTCTTTGAAGTTAACTGGTTTTGCGGTAATTAATGATAGCCCAAGTGTTAAAGAGAATGGCAAATCCTACCATAATAAATATGTGTTTGTAGATGTTGGCCAAGCCACTGCCCTTTAATACAACCATGCGCATTACTTCAATGAAATAGGTTACAGGGTTGGCGTAAGCGATCTTTTGGGCCCAACTAGGCATTGCATCTATAGAGGTAAAGAGCCCACTCATCAGAATAAAGATCATCATAAAGAAAAAAGCGATTGACATGGCTTGTTGTTGGGTGTCAGAATAGGTGGAAATCAATAAGCCAAAGCCGAGTATAGCCACTAAGAAAAGGGCCAAATAGCCATATAGGAGTAAGATGCTCCCAAGTGGAACGATACCATATACCAGCCAAGAGATTATGAAAAACCCTATGCTAAATACCACTACTCCAATAATCCAAAATGGAATGAGTTTACCCAAGATATAATGGTGCTTCTTTATAGGAGACACGTTTATTTGTTCGATCGTGCCGACTTCTTTTTCTTTTACAATATTTAATCCGCACATATAAGCCCCTACCATAGTCACAAGAATGACCAATATGGCGGGCACCATAAAGATTTTATAGTTCAAATAGGGGTTGAACCAGTTCAAGGAGGTGACTTCAATGTTTTTATAGGTCGATTGGGAAGGTAAGGTGCCTAATTCTGTATTGATATTTTGATTAAAGTCCCTAATGATGGAGCTTATGTAGCTCCCTCCTAAGCTTGCTTTGGTACCATTGATAGCATTTACGGCAATAAATAATTTTTCGAAGCCATTGCGGGATAAGTTTTTCTCAAAGTCTATCGGGATCTCTAGGATCAAATCAGCCTTATCAGATTCAATTTGTTTTAGTGATTCTTTAAAGGAATGGGTATAGCCTACTAATTGAAAGTAGCCTGTAGCTAGTATTTTTGATGTCAGCTCTTGGGAATAAGAAGATTGGTCATTGTCAACGATGGAAATGTTGATGTTTTTTACTTCATAATCTGCAGCCAACGGCATGATCAATAACTGAATTAGCGGCAAAGCAAAAATGAGGGGGAGCAAGGTTTTATTTCTGAAAATTTGCTTGAACTCCTTTATCAATAAAAATTTTAATGGTCTCATTGTAGTCTGATATTAAATTTTTTGAAACTGATAAATAATAAAGCGATGGTCATGCCTGAGAGGATTAAAGTTTCTTTCCATATGCCCATAATGCCTAAGCCCTTAATCATAATTGATTTTACGATGATGTAGTACCACTTGGAAGGAAGGATGTTAGCAATAATTTGTAAGGGTAGAGGCATGTTTTCCAACGGAAACATAAAGCCAGAAAACATGACCGTTGGCAGCAGCATCGCCATGAGTGCAATAAGCATTGCTGCTTGCTGGGTATCGGTCACATTGGAAATTAATAGGCCTAAAGAGAGGGCACAAAGAATGAGTATGCTACTTACAAAATACAACAAAGCAATGCTGCCATTCATAGGCATATCCAGCAAGTATACACTCATGAGCAGAATGACTGTGAGGTTAATAAGCGAGAGAAAGAAATACGGTATAGCCTTGGCGATGATCACTGTAAAAGGATTCATGGGGGAGACCAATAATACTTCCATGGTACCTTTTTCTTTTTCTTTCACGATGGAAACGGAAGTCATTAATACGGAAACCAATAGTAATACCAAGGCCATTACGCCAGGTACAAAGTTGGTGGATCCCTTCAGTTCAGGGTTGTAGAGCATTCTAATTTCAGGAATAATAGTCACAGCGCCAGGCATAGTTTTATTGATCTTTTGCTGGTATGCTTCAACAATTTTTTCAATGTAGCTTGTAAGTGTAGCGGCGGTATTGGGATCCGAGGCATCGGCAATTACCTGCATTTGTGCCTTGCCTAAGTGATGCAGAT
>JBKEFO010000185.1:0-6863 GCA_046709585.1 Marivirga sp. | reverse complement strand
GTTTTATTCCTGCACCTAGGCTTAAAAAGCCGACTCCTAATTCGGTACTCACCTTTTTCGAGATAATACGTTCATAAACAAGGCCAAGAGCTGGTGTAACACCAAGAATACTAAACGAAATGGCATTTTTCTTTAAAGGGATCTCCGTATGTGTATTGTTTTGTGCGTTTAGGCTAAAAGCGCTCGATAATAGGATAATTACTAGTATTTTGACGTGATTTGCTTTCATCTTTTTTAAGTTCGTTATAACGGATAAGATTATCATTCTTCTTTATAGGCCACGCCATAAATCGTCTTATTTTTCTTTCCCTATTGGGGTTTAGATGGCGTTTAAGTATAATTTTTTTAGGCTATAATAAATAGTAAACCGTTTAAGGTATATGAATATACAGCTAATTTTCATAGGCTTTAATTGTGGCTATAAAAAAGTACAGAAGCTAGTGTTAGGCTTCAAGATAAATGCTGTTTAAAATTTACTAAGAGCATCGACTGATAGCTGCTGCTTATCATAGTATGTTTCATTGATCCTTTGGGATTCTTGTAATCAGGGCTCATTACTTATGGATAAAGTTTCAGCATAGCAGCAATAATTGCCAGTGGGTATCATTTGGCTTAGTTACCATTTCTCGTTTCGATAAAATCGGATCTCATGCAACACCTCTTTTTCTTCATATGGAGTATCAGGCAGGTATAAGCAAAAAAAAGCAGTCGTAAAATCAAAGTTTCACGACTGCTTAATAGAAAGATTATATGGTGTGTTTTAGAACTTAAAATTCATTTTAGCAAAATACCTTCTTCCGTCAATACCAAACTGAGTAGTTTGCCAAGGATACTTAAACCTTCCGACAAAATCTAAATTTCTATTGGTGGGATGCCCTTCTCTATCTGCATATACTTGAGCAAAAGTGTCAGGGTAAACATTGGCAATATTATTAACGCCTAAAGTAAGATTTACTTTCTCTGTAACTCGATAGGTTACACTCACATTTAAAAGTGTTTTGCCACCATAAGTAGCGTCATCCACCAAATTGTTGGACAGATACGTTACTGCTCCATAATAAATACCAGATAAGGAGGCGGAGATCTTGTCCAGGTTATAAGAAACATTACCTACAATTTTTTGGCGTGGTCTCCACGTTTCCATTCTTGACACGTCCTCTCTGGAGAAAATATTATCTTCTAGTCCATTATTTACAATAAATTCAGGCAGGTTGATATCTTCTACTGTTGTTGCGTTAAAGTTAGCAGATAAGCTGCCATCAAAATAACCTTTGCCAGCAACAATGTCATCAAAGCTTAAAACCAAGTCAATACCTTGTGTTTTAGTGTCTACTGCGTTAAGGAAAAATCCAGCTGAACCTACCCCCACATTCTCTAGTACTTGGTCGATGGGTGACAATGAATCACCAGTAGCTGTTACCTGACCAGATAATACGATACGGTCATCAACATTTATCTGGTAAATGTCAGCTGTGAAACCTATTCTATCGGTAATACGGTAAGTAAAACCTGCACCAACATTAAATGAAGTTTCTGCTTGTAATTCGGGAATTCCCAAAGCACGTAAAGCAGGGTTTTCATTATTTAAGATACCATTTTGCACCACGCCATTTTCAGTAAGTGTTGTGGTTACTGCGGTATAATAAATCTGATGTAATGCAGGAGCTCTAAAGCCACTACTTATAGAAGCCCTTATATTAAGTTTGTTGTCAAGAAGTTTAATCCTAGAATTCAGCTTCCACGAAACATTTTCTCCAAAATCACTATAATTCTCATACCGCGCTGCACCACCGATCAAAAAATCTTCAGTAAGATCTGCAGTTATTTCAGTATATAGGCCTAAATTATTTCTGTAATTATTAGAGGCATTTTCTGGCTTAAAACCCGGGAAAGATTCAGATCCTGTTCGACCACCTTGGGCATCAGGTGATTCTCCATCACCATAAGAGGCAAAATCACCGGACTCAATTTTATAATTTTCTGTACGATGTTCAGCGCCAAAAGCTAAAGTTAATCTATCAATACCGTCGGGCTCAAATGCTTTGGAGAGATCGACATTATTAACCACATGACTAAACTCATGTGCGCCATTATAAAAGTTGGAAGGACTAGCACCCGCATAAGATTGATTAAATGAATTTATAATGTAGTAGTCTATACGACTTTTACCTAACGTACTGCTTAGATCAAAATTCCAGTCATTAAATTCAGATCTCAGTCCTAATACAAAGGTGTTATCTTGTATCTGAGGGGCCATTTCTGCGAGAAAAAACTCCTGATCAGGATAGATCGCCTCAAAGCCAGGTACCCAATAAGGCACACGTGCAAATTGTGGGGCGGAGCCCGTTCTGGAAGTTAAGGTACCAAATGAATAAAGCTCGGTATTTGATTCCTCAATTAGTGTGTAGCCAGCATTATAAGAGAAGCTTGTAATGGTCATATCTGGCAGCCCTACCTGAAAACCTGCAGAAGGATTTCTTTGCAGAAAACCGTCTAAATCAGTTAAAGAATAGTCTGTTGCATCCGTTACGCCCCAGTACCCGGCTTCATCTTCTAAACTTGTGATATTTCCTGCCCGTTGAGTCCTCATCTGCTCAAAATGGCTAAAGGTGAAATTCGCATACCCTTTGTCTAATATATCAAAGCCGAAACCTGTTTCTAAACTCATTTGTTGACCATCACCTTGGGAGGTTACGTTATAACCTAGGTTAACAAAAGGATCTGATTTCTTCTTTAATACTAAGTTAATCACTCCTGCAACGGCATCGGACCCGTATTGTGCGGCGGCCCCATCTCTTAATATTTCCACTCTTTCGATAGCAGACGATGGAATAGACTTCATGTCTACACCTACTTCACCACGACCTGGTGTTACATAACTGTAAACTAATGCAGAGCTATTCTTTCTTTTGCCATTCACTAATACCAAAGTTCTACTAGGTAATAGGCCTCTTAAACCAGCAGGGCTAAAGTGTGCCGCTGCATCAGATATCGGTTGTTGTGTAGCATTGTAGGATGGCACCTTAAACATCAATTGTTGGTCTAATACCACTTGGCCTGTGTTACCAAGTTCACTAGCAGAGATATTGTCGATTGGTACAGGTGACTCCATAGCCGTACGTGGTGTGGCCCTACTCCCTACTACGGTAACTTGGTTCAAAGAACTTACATTTTTATCAAGGCTTATGTTTAATGTTTTACTCTGGCCGATAATGATTTCTACATTTACCTCTCTGGTTTTGTAACCAATATAGCTTACGGAAAGTGTATATTTGCCAGGGTCTAAATCCAATGTGTACGACCCATTTAGGTCGGCCACTGAACCATTTGAAGTACCCTTTATGGCTACAGAGGCACCTATTAGGGCTTCTCCGGTTTCTCCATCTCGCACCTTACCTTGCAGCTTTTCACGGCGTTCAATTGTGTTTTCTTCCACTATGGGCACTTCTTTCAATACCACGCTGAAATTTTTAATACTGTATTCCAATTTAGCTTCTGATGATAGCTCGTCAAGGAAGCTGTTGATGGAAACATTGTCAATATCCATATTCATACTCCCGACCTTATCTGACAGGCTCGCTTTATAGAAAAATTTATAATCAGTTTGTTCCTGAATAAGCTCTACTAGTTCATCTAAAGAGGTGTCATGAAGATGAACTGTGATTTCGCCCTGTGAATAGCTCCTAGCCGAAACCGATAGTAAGGAAAGGAAAAAAATAAATCCTGTTAAATTCATTAGTAATAATGCTGTTTTCAGCTGTTGCCAGCACTCTTTTTTTAAAGATATTTTCATAGCTTTGTGTAGTTAGATTAAACATTTATTTATTTATTGAATGTTTGGAAGGGGATGTTCGAGCATTCCCTTTTTTTGTTTACTCAATAATTACTTTGGTACCTTTTAATTTAAAGTTTACGTGCCCGGTCATTTGTATGATATTGGTAACTTCTTTAAAACTTTCGTAGCGTTTTAAGGTACCTGTGAAACGAACATCTTTTATCTTCTCATTTTTATAAATCACATCAAAATCATACCACTTAGATAATGCCTTCATAATTTCTTCTAGTGGCTCATCATTGAAATAGAATAGCCCGTCTTTCCATGCTGTAAAATGATTGGTATTGACCTTCTTTGTTTCTAACGATTCATTATTTTGGTTATAAGTAGCTTGCTCACCTGAGGAAAGTATAGTATTGGATCCTTTTTTAGTGTCAATTTGGATTTTACCCTTCACGAGGGTAGAGGTGATTGCCTCATTTGGGTAATGAGTCAGATTAAAGGAAGTCCCTAATACCTTGATCTGTTGCTTACCTGAGTGCACTATAAATGGTCTCTTGCTATCATGAGTAACTTCAAAATAGGCTTCACCCTCCAGCGTTACGACGCGTTCTGTTTTACTAAATCTTGAAGGATAGATTAATTTTGATGCTGCATTAATCCACACCTTTGTTCCATCGGTAAGCGTCAATTTGAATTCGCCACCCCTTGGCGTCTCCAAAATATGCTGCTTTATAGGGCCTTCATTGGGCACACCGTAGGTTAAAGATTTGCTGCTAATATTTAAGAATGATTGAGTAGCATTTTTTGATTTTTGAACAGACGGCGAACCCTTTCCAAGTATAATGTTTTCCTCACCTTCAATATGTAGTATGGCTTTTTGCCCACCAGGAATTGGTTCAACTGCCTTCTGTGCTAAAATAGGATCATCTGTTAGCGTATTATTCATTTTTACAAAGAGTAAAACACTCAAGGCCATTAATAAAAATGCTGCGGCTACTGAGCGATATCCTATCCATTTATACCTATTACCACGCGGAGGCGTCAGGTAGTAGGGCTCCATTTCTTTGCGTAAATCCGTGAGGTTTGCTGAGGCAATACTAAGCGCTTCTTTAGCATAAAATTCCTCAGCCTTTTGGTAGTATGTCTGATGGCTCTTGTTTTCATCAAGCCAAGCCGAAAGCTGTGCCTGCTCGCCTTTACTTAACTGCGTATGCAGGCTTTTCCAGATTATTTCAAAATCAATTGAATAAATAAAATTATTATTCTTCATTTCTAAGTGTTATCAATAGTAAGACAACTTAAAAATAGAAATGGGTGACAAAATATTCTGTAAATATTTAATTAATCAATATTACCTATTGACAAAGAGGTGAGAGTTAGGTGCTTTAATGGCCTATAGCCCATTGAGATAGCATGGTATTTTAGAATAATAAGCTCATTAGATGAGACGCCTTAATGGACAATACAGATTTTAACTTCTTTTTTCCACGTTGAAGTTGCGTTTTTACTGAATTTTCAGATATGTCTAGTGCCGCGGCAATCTCTTGTCTATTCTTACCTTTGAAATATTTCAAAAAGAGCACTTTCTTTATCTGGTCTGGTAGTTTCACCATTTCCTTTTGCAAGGAGAGTTCTAATTCTTCCTCCATTTCGCTTTGTGTAGCAACTGCCATAGTATGTAATTTTGCTTCTATATATTGAAGCTTGTTTTGATCTGTGACTTTTAAATGCTTTAGATGGTTAAGGCATTTATTTTTTACCGCGGAAAATAAATATGCTTTTAAAGAGACATGAATTTTAATAGTAGCTAAATCTTGCCAGAATTGGATAAAAAACTTTTGCACCAGGCCCTTACTTTCCTCATGGTCAAACAAATAGCCGTCAGCAAAGGCTACCAATCGAGGGTAATAATCGGTGTATAGCGCTTCAAATGCTGGTTGATCACCCTTTTGTATCTTTGTAATTAATATTTTTTCAGTTTGTGAATTCAAGTAAAAGCTGGTTAGATATTAACGAATATAAATAAATGGATATTAAAATAGCAGTAATATTATAATCAGTTCTATTTTGTACCAAAAAAGTACTAAAGTTAGGTGCCAAAAGGTCTCAGAGATGAAGGGTATGATGCGGTAGCGAGATGACTGCTATCGGCAATGTAGTTTACCCTAATAAATACTTGAAACGAAGGTTTGTCTATAGTTAAGTTTAGCCGAATTGCAAACCTGCCTATTAGCAAAGCTAGGTTCAACGATAGAGGCCATCGATTTAGAAATCCCATACACTGAAGGGGTCAAAATGGTAAAGAATTCCGGTGGAAAGATTCGAAGGCATAGGTAATTGTGAGTGTCCCAATTAGAAGTGGCAAATGTAATGGCTTCATTAATATCAAGTCGTAGATTCTGGTTCGTTAGGAATTTAAATAAGGCTGCGGTGTACTTGACATCCATACATCGTGGTCTAAAAGAGTTGATAAGCTGTTTTCGAGCGGTGATTTTTAGTCGTTCTCTTAGCGTATTTTCTATTTTAGTAGTTGAAGAATAGCCATCATAGCAGACAAATTAATGACTAAATGAATGATGATTGAAGGCAACAACCTTTTGCTAGATAAAAATACCAATCCAAACATGATGCCGCCTCCGAATAAGAATACAAATCGACCAGAATAGGCGTTAAATCCATGAATTCCAATGAAGAGCAATGCCGCTATTATAAGTGCAATCCATTTGTTTAAGCCCATTTTTTGAAGTTGAGTAATCGCAAAACCTCTGTAAACTATCTCTTCACAAAACCCAGTTGAGAATACTAGGAGAATAAAAAATATTCTATGTGTCGTTGTTTTCGGAATTAAACCAGAGAGGCTTCCCAATTGTGTACTATCCAATTCAAAATCACTAAGTGTTATTTCAACACCTATTAATAAAAGTACTGCAGCCAAAGCGTAATAGCTTATAAAGCGTGTGGTGTTTTTTCTTGAAAGTTTATAGCCAATGTCAGCAAGTGTTAAACTCTCTTTTTTCAAAAATCGAAAAACAGCAAAGACAGAAATCCAGTGTATAAGGATGATGCTGCCCCAGAAGGGTATATA
>JBKEFO010000184.1:0-6878 GCA_046709585.1 Marivirga sp. | reverse complement strand
ATTGGAAGAAAAAACTACATAATGTGGCGATCCCGTATTAATCACTTGATGGTCTTCAAATTCCTCAATAGCATCTAATGACACATCCTGCATACTTAAACTAACAATATCCTCTGAAATACGCGCAGTATGGATGCCATCGGTAGAAAGAAAGATAGTCTCCTCTTTTATGATACCGAGGTGTTGCGCAAACATGACGGCACATCTGCTACCATTACCACACATACTTTGAGAACCATCGGGATTAAAAAACACCATCTCAAAGTCATAATCAAGGTGGTTTTGAATTAGTATCAAGCCGTCAGAACCAACACCAAATTTACGATCGCAAAGCTTTCTAGCGAGGCTAGTATCTTTAGCATCTACCTTATGATCTCGATTGTCAATTACCACAAAGTCGTTTCCTGTACCCTGATATTTATAAAATGGTATTACTTGCATGAGTTGTTAGCAGCTAAAATAACACCAAAAAAAAATTGATGTCAGAATGGCACGCTTATAAATATATTAACCTACCATTAAATGTGCTTTCGGATATTTGTAACCTTTAGAGGACGTTCTACTACTCAATGCAAGTGCAAAAGTAAGGGTACCCACTCTTCCAATAAACATTGACAAGATAATGATTGTCCTGCCTGCTACAGACAAGCTAGAGGTGATTCCTGTGCTCAACCCCACTGTTCCAAATGCTGAAACTTCCTCAAAAATCAGATCTGCCAAAGGAATGTTACTATCGGTTATTGTTAACAGAAAAACAGCAATGAGATTCAGTGAAGCTGCAAAGAAAAAGATAGATAATGCCTTAAATAGTAGCTCTTTAGGAATAAACTTTCTGCCTATTTCAATTTTCAGTCTCCCTCTAAGTGTTGCGAAAACAGAAGTAATAAGAAGATAAAAAGTAGATGTTTTAATACCCCCACCAACGGATCCTGATGAAGCGCCAATAAACATTAACACAATAATTAGCAAGAGTGTGGGGGTTCTCAAAGCACCAAAATCTACCGTATTAAATCCTGCTGTTCTAGCTGATGCAGATTGGAAGAAACTAGCAATCATGCCTTCCATGAAATTTTGATTCTGCAAAACATTGTCCTTCTCTAATAGGTAGAAGACGACAGTGCCAAGCACTATTAATATAAAAGAAGTATAGACGGCTATTTTGGTACTAAGTGCCCAATCTTTCCACGGGTTGGCTAGGCGATCTCTCAGATTCTTAATGGCAAATAGATCCTGAATGGCTGAAAAACCCAAACCACCCATTATTAAGGTTAGGGCCAAAACAATATGCAAAACATAGCTTGAAGCTACTCCTGTTTGATAAAGCCCACTGGAGAACAAGCTGAAACCTGCATTACAGAATGCACTGACAGCATGGAAGGCAGAGAAGAAGACTTTTTGCCCTACAGAATCAAAATGTACGTCTGGCCCCCAAGTAAAAAACACGAGAATGAAACTGATACTTTCAATGATTATGGTAATTACAATAATCTGACGCAAAAGGCCTTTAGCTGAAAAAAGCGACTCGCTTACCAAAAAGTCTCTCAACATCAACTGTTGTTTAATACCCACGCCACTTCTTAAAAAAGTAGCAAAGAAAGAGGTAAAGGAGATAATACCTAGCCCACCTAACTGAAACAATATCATGATTACAAACTGACCCTTGAAAGTAAAGAAAGTAGCCGTGTCCACCACGATTAAGCCTGTAACACAGCTAGCGCTGACTGCGGTGAATAACGCATCAAAGAAAGACATAGACCCTTCTTGGGTTGTCATGGCTGGCAGCATTAGCAAAGCTGTACCAAAAAGTATTAATAATAAAAAGCTGTAAATGAATGTTCTAGCTGGTTTAGACTTTAGCTTGCTTAGTATGGTGCTGGCCTTGATGGTCTCATAGGAGATGAGCACCATAAAGTAAAAGGTGATGATGGTGAGGTAAGCATCCTCATAATTCTTGAAATCAAATTGTTCCGCAAAAAAACGAATCAACAGATTATTAAAGAAATAATTACTAACTACATTAGCGAAAATGATCGCAACCAAAACTGTCTCTAGCACATGTTCCTTTAGAAAAATTCTTCTTCTAAAAGAATAAATGAAGCGAACGAGAAAAGTAAGAAAGTAAATAATAAGTACAATATCCAACCCTAAGAATACCTGCTGAAGATCTTCATCCTTTGTCTCAAAGCCGAATACATAAATCAATAAGACGGTAGCTGTAAGCCAAATAAATGCCTTTAGGGAAATAATAGTATTTAAAACCGCATCCTTGCTGCTGTAAATAGCATTATTAAGCTTTTCAACCAGCACATTTCTTAATTTGGATATTTTCATACTAAGGCTGTAAGTTATGCTTTTTTGCTTCTTCCAGCAATCTGGCTTTTTGTATAGGCACTACGCCTAATTCTTCACAAACGATCCCTCCTCCCAAGTTGGCTAATGCAGCGGTAAACTCTGGGCCAGTTTCTAATGCCATACAAATTGCCGCTATACTCACCACGGTATCTCCAGCTCCCGAAACATCTGAAATACTCCTTTTATGTGCTGCAATATGATGGGTTGTTTTTGCACCTTTTATGATAACGCCCTTTTCAGAGAGGGTGGTCATTACGTATTGCGCAGAAAGCGTGTCCAACAATTTACCAACCTGCTCATCAAGTGTCTTAAAATCATCTTTGGCAAAGTTTATATGCATCCCTTCTTGAAGCTCCTTGAGGTTTGGTTTAAACAAACTCACACCTTTGTAGTCAAAGAAATTGTTTTTCTTGGGATCAACTATCGTTGGTTTATGGTGTGCTTTTGCCATTGTCACCACAGCTGATATTAGACTGGGAGTTATGCCTCCCTTATCATAGTCTTCAAAAATAATAGCATCGCAAGAAGGTATTAAACTAGAAATACGGGCTAGCAACTTTTCCTCCTCATGGGCCAGTAAAGCCTGCAAACTCTCTGTATCTATTCTTAACAAATGCTGACTTCCTGCAAGAACCCTTTCTTTTACCGTGGTCATACGGTCATTACTGCTAACAATACCCTCATCTGATATCTCTCGTTTAGCTAATAAATTGATCAAGTCTTGCCCAGATTCATCTTGCCCTATAACGGCGCACAAGATAGGTTTAACCCCTAGCGACTGTAGGTTCAAGGCTACATTTGCGGCACCACCTAAACGCTTCTCTTTTGATTTTACATTCACTACAGGAACAGGTGCCTCTGGAGAAATTCTACTTACATTCCCCCAGATGTAGGAATCAATCATCACATCTCCGATCACCAAAATTTTTAAATCGGCGAATGCAGCAAAGAAAGCATCTGTGCTCTTGAATGACATCAATTACTTTAATTTATTTAAAACTGTTTTTAACCTTTTCATAGCCTCTTTCAGTTCCGCATTTGAAGCCGCATAAGAAACTCTAATACAATTAGGTGCGCCAAAAGCGTCTCCCGTAACAGTAGAAACTTGTGCTTCATCAAGAATATAAATTGCTAAATCATTCGAATCATGAATAGTTCTTTCACCATCAGATTTACCAAAGAAATAGCTGATATCAGGGAAAATATAAAATGCTCCTTTAGGAACATATGTCTTTACACCTTCCATATCATTCAACAAGTCAATAACCATATCCCTTCTTTGATGATAAATCGTGGTCATGTCTTTGGTAGGCTGTAGATCTTCCGTGATTGCTGCTAAGGCCGCTCTTTGTGCGATGGAGCAATTACCTGAGGTAATTTGTCCTTGTACCTTTGCTGCCGCTTTAGCGATTGGCGTTGGTGCAGAAATATACCCTACTCTCCAGCCCGTCATGGCAAATCCTTTAGAAAAACCATTAACAGTGATAGTTCTCTCTGCCATTCCTGGCAAGGACGCTATACTACAGTGACCTTCATTCGTGAAATTGATGTGCTCATAAATTTCATCAGAGATGACTGTAATATTGTCATAAGCCTTCACTACCTCGGCAATTTCTTCTAATTCCTTTCGCGTAAATACCCCTCCAGTCGGATTACAAGGTGAAGAGTACAAGATGGCCTTCGTTTTATCTGTAATTGCTGCTTTTAATTGTGCCGCTGTAGGTTTAAAGTCATTATCAATGGTTCCAGTAATCATTACTGGTGTCCCTTCTGCCAATTTTATTAATTCTGCATAACTCACCCAGTATGGGGCAAAAACAACTACCTCATCACCAGGGTTCAATAAAGCCAACATCACATTAGCGATAGATTGCTTGGCTCCATTAGAAACTACTATCTGTTCAGGGCTGCTAGGAATACCATTCTCATTCGTCAACTTATTTGCAATAGCTATGCGAAGGTCTTGATAACCTGTTACTGGTGGGTACCCGAAATACTTACCGCTATCGATAGCCCTTTTTGCAGCATCTTGTATGTGCTGTGGCGTTTTAAAGTCGGGCTCTCCTAAACTTAAACTGATAATATCTTTTCCTTCCGCTTTTAATTCCCTTGCCTTGGCCGCCATGGCTAAAGTGGCTGATTCAGACATATTGTTAATTCTGTCGCTTAATTCGTACTTCATATCTTCTTATAAATAGGTGGAATTACTGTTAGGGATAAGTTAGGCTATATTGTTGTGAACAGCTTGAACGTCATCATCGTTATCAATTTTATCCAACAACTTATCAATTTCTTCAATCTGCTCCTCGGTAAACTCTACCGGCGTAGTAGCATACCTTTTTAAGGATGCATTTTTAACATCAATTTTCAGCTCTTCTAATTTTTTAGAAAGGGTGCCAAACTCTGTATAATCGGCATAAACATAGACTGTACCTTCATTTTCTTCAATTTCTTCCATCCCTGCATCTATGAGCTCGAGTTCAAGCTCTTCTAAATCCATTTGGTCTGTCTTCTCAAATTCAAATACAGCTTTTCTGTCGAACATAAATTCTAAAGAACCATTAGGGACCAAAGCACCACCCGCTTTATTGAAATATGATTTGATGTTAGCTACGGTTCTATTGTTATTATCAGTAGCACACTCGACAAACAACAACACGCCATGCGGTCCTTTCCCCTCAAAAGTGGTTTCAGCATAATCTACTGCTTCAGATGCCGTTGCTCTTTTGATAGCTGCATCAATATTATCTTTCGGCATATTTTGCGCCTTGGCATTCTGAACTGCAGTACGCAAAGAGGCATTCATCTCAGGGTCGGTTCCACCCTCTTTTGCGGCCATGGTAATGGTTTTACCCAATCTTGGAAATAGACGTGACATCATGCCCCATCTCTTTTCTTTTGCCGCTCTGCGGTATTCAAATGCTCTGCCCATATTTTAGTTATTCTATTAATGTAAAATTAAAAATAGTAATTGAACTAAAGGTATTTTTCTTCATCAATCTACTAATAAATAAAAAATCGGTCGATTAAAGTGCTTTTTTAGAATTGTGATGCTTAAATTTGAACAAAAATACCTTGCCGTGAAAAACTTCCTACTTATTGCCACATTAGCTATTGGATTTTCTGCTTGTCAATTGCAGCAAAAAGAAGAAACCCCAGATACTGCTGCCCAAACATTGTCAAATCAATTAGGGAATGCCGTGTTGTGGTTTCAGCAATCTGCCGAGATGCAAGCAAGCTTCCTGCAAGCTTACAAGCTTGGAGAGGTCCTACTTAAGAGCAAGTTAGACACAATAAATAGTGATAAAAAACTGGCTATCATTTTAGACCTTGACGAAACTGTACTGGATAACAGTCCTTATGAAGCTAGATTAATACGCACTGGAGCGAACTACCAATCAGAAAGTTGGGAAATTTGGTGTGAGGAAGCATCAGCAAATGCCCTACCCGGCGCCCTTGCGTTCTTAAATTTCGCGCATAAAAATGGCATAGAAATATTTTACATCTCCAATAGAAAGGAGAATGTATTCCAAGCTACCTTGAGAAATTTACAAAAAATAGCTGCCCCTCAAGCTGATTCGACACATTTAATGTTACGGACCTCCACAAGTGATAAAACTGACAGGAGAAATATGGTAAAAGCCGAACATCATGTTTTATTATACATTGGCGATAATCTAACTGACTACAATCAAGCGTATGCTGAAAGAAAAGAAGATTTAGGGAAATTATTGGTAGGTAAAAATCAAGAGGAACTGTTTAATAACTTCATTATGCTCCCAAACCCCATGTATGGTGAGTGGGAGGGTGCCCTATATGGAAATGATTTCTCTATTGCTGACTCTTTGAAACTTATTAAAAGAAGCAATATTTTATATACAGCAGAATAACCATCAATATCACTTTACGTCTTTGTACAAATGCAGAATAAATTATATTATGTTTTTGATCCGCTTTGTGGGTGGTGTTTCGGTTTCAGCCCTGTTATAAAAGCCCTCGAAACCGAATACAATTCGAAAATACAATTCGAAACACTTTGTGGCGGTATGGTACTCGGCGAACGAATCAAACCACTCAGTGAAATGAGAGACTACTTGAAAGATGCAATGCCTAGACTAGAGGAAATGACAGGTGTTACGTTTGGTGGAAAATACCTCGCTATTTTAGAAAAAGGAGATTTAATGCTTAATTCGGAAACTCCAAGCATCGCTATGATAGTCTATAAATCCATGACCCCGAAGTCATCAGTAGAATTTGCCAGTGCATTGCAGCAGCACCTATATGTTGAGGGACATAATTTAAATGAGCTAGCTAGTTATGAATCATTGGTGAAATCATTTGATCTCGACTGGGATGTGTTTAAAGAAAAAATGCAGCTTGAAAGCTATAAAGAGAAGGCATTCGCTGAATTTAAACTTACAGGAGAGATGGGAGTCCAAGGCTTCCCTTCAGTAGTATTAAAAATAAAAGATAAAGCATACCTCATCGCCCGAGGATACCGACCGCTAGCTGAAATGAAAGCTGTT
>JBKEFO010000183.1:0-6883 GCA_046709585.1 Marivirga sp. | reverse complement strand
TTAGCTTCTGGTAATGCATGCGCTATAAAGTTGACGAATTCGCGGGTATTCTTATAAGCATCAGCAATCCTTTGATTCATGGAAGGTAATTGCTTTGCTAATATTTCCATTTGTAAGCCTGTTGCCTCGTTATCGCAAAGTCTTAGATGTTTGTCTATTTTATCCATCAGCTCTTCACCTTTTTTATTTGCTACACAGTAGCCAGCAGTACATTGCCCTCCACTAGGGAATTTCGAGCCACTAACGTATGCAATAGATCTGACCGTGGAGAGTATTCCGCTTTCACTTAAGAATTGAACATTAGGACAAAATGTTTGATCTAAAATAAAAACCGGATCGATAGCAATTGCACCATCTTTCGTTTCTCTGCGGGCACTTAAAACGGCCTTTAATTGCATAAGGTCTGGCACTTCCACTCTAGGGTTTGTTGGGATTTCGGCTATTATAAAGGGAACAGCATCTTCGCTAGCCACTTTATCCAAAACCCTAGCAATACTTTGAACCATATCATTGTCACCATCAACTGGTAGATCTACAATTTCCACACTATCAATGCCTGCGGCAACTCGTCTTGCTTGGTCGTTGGTACCCCCATAGCAATTTGGAGGAACAATAATTTTGATTGCTTTCCCTTTATGTTTTTCTAGTGCCTCGTCAATTAGCCCCATCATGATCGCGTATTGAACTGATAACCCACTTGAACCAATTAGCGCCTTCGATTTTGTCGCCGTAATCTCGTGAATCGATTTTACAACGCTTGCCTTGTTTACTTCAATATTATTTTTCTTGTTCGTAGCAGACTTCCCTATTAGCTGTTGCAGAGCTGATAAACAGTCATCGGGAGTCATGGCTATGGTCTCCCTTCTTCGTACATGCTGAATATCTGAGATGTAACGCTCATTGCGGTTGCCGTTCACCAATAAAATACTGCCTAGATCAGCATCAAGACTGACAAAAAAGTCAACACCTATATTGGAAGGGATGGAGGTGAGGTCAAAATCACCAATCTTCTGTTTTGGCGAAATGAAAACGGTACTGCCTTTGAACCCAGAAATATCTTCAATTTTTTCAACCTTTTTCAATTCAAAATTGTAACCGTAAACTAGCTTTAGTGCTTCGAAATCAAAGAAATCTGGTAATTCATCTTTATAAACTATTTGGGTGTTCTTGCGGTCAAATAAATTCTTTCTTAGGATCGCTAAAACTGGAATGGTCTGTGATGAAAAACTGATTACATTTTCTGGCTTCACATTATTTAAGTGGGCGATTCCCCATTCTAGTATGCTAGATAATGGATGTCCTAATCTGATATAGTCGTAAGCAGTGGGTAACTGATTTAGTGTTGCTGTTCCAGCCTTATTATCCTTAAATAAAGTCTCAAAATGATCTAAGAATTGAGTTTTAGCCAGTTTTTCGTCATAAATATCTAGTCGATGGGTTGTTAGACTCAACCAATCGGTTGGCATATTTACTAATACTTCATCTATATATTTTAGTACTTTCTTATTCATCATAATCTTTACTTTTTGATCGGCTTGTCTTATCTCTTTAAGCTGTATTTTTATAGTGTAAACTATGTCCCTTTAACTTTGTCAAGCATGCCCTTTTAGCGCTGCTGATTGGGTTATAGCTATCTACTATTTGTAGATAGCTATAACAAAGCAAGGCATACGATTCTTCGGGAAATCCGTCTAAAATCCCTTTGATCACTGACTCAAGCAATTTGTCCTTCACAAAAATTGATAGACCATTATTTAATAATTTTTATATGCTTGTTAAAAAAATTGTTACAACTTTTTTAACAAGCATATATTTACATTGTTTTAAGCGCTCCAATACCATTATCCCAAAGTAATTTATTATACGCAGGAATAATATTGTTGATCAGTTCTTCTGAAATACTTCGCAGTACTTCCCATTGTTTATCAAGCTCAGCTTGTCGGTCTTTTGACGCTTGCGTTACTTTAGGCAGATCACTGTCATTTTGGTTTATAAGGAAGATATATTCGGCCGTGAATTTATTCGGGAAATTCTCTACATCATCATAAGCCTTTGATTTTCGTTGCAACATATCTTCATCCCAAGACTGAAGCTTTTTAATAACAGCTTGTCCTTCAGATCTCACCGTGTTATATTTCTCATCTTCTGACAAGTCTTTTAAGATTAACGTAATCTGGCTTTGTACTTCTTTTAATTTATTAACGCGAATATGCATATCTGTTAAATTTGCCTCAGTTTGCGTTTTGAAATTATGCGTCTCCTGGTAGTCTAGTATAGTAACCTCATATAAAGGGTTTGGTAATATCTTGAATTTTACTTCTGATAATTGATCATGCTGCCTAATGGTAGCTGAATAGGTATTTGGCATTGCCTTATGACCCTTTAAAGACCCTTCAATGTATGCAGTGGGCGCCCCTGGTAAACTAGTATATCTCATGTCCCAAACAAAACGGTTAAGCCCCACTTTATTTGAAAGTATAGGCTCAGCAGAAGGGCCACCAGGATATTTTATATAGTCTGAATCTGCCTTAGAACTAATGGTTCTAACCAATTTCCCGTCTTTGTCTTCAATCGTCAAAGTCAATGCTTTATCCTTTGCAGCTGCAGGCAGGTAATAATAAAACACCACTCCATTAGCAGGATTAACACCTTCTGAATCATCTGCTCCCGAAAAGCTACCGGAATTACTATTCAATTGACTGGCCCAATTCCCTATAACTGCGTCTTCTGGTTGAAGCAGTGTGAAAGATTTATCTTTGCCATCAAACTCTCTTACCAATCCCAAATCATCCAAGATCCAGAACGACCTGCCCATGGTGGCAACACTTATGTCGTCATGGCTAACTTTCAAATCGGTAATAGGTGTTAATGGTAAATTCAATTGAAACGATTGCCATTTTTTTCCACCATCCCAAGATATGTACATGCCCAGTTCTGTTCCAGCAAAAAGCAGGTCTTTTCGCTTAGTGTCCTCTCGAATGACCCTGGTATAAGCTCCTTTAGGAATACCAGCGCTAATATTGGTCCACGATTGACCGTAATTTGTAGTTTTGTAAATTGCCGGGGTATAATCATTGAATTTGAATCTTGTTGTAGCGATATAAGCCGTTGCCTTCTCGTGCGGAGAAACTTCAATAGAATTAATTAAAGTCTCAGGAAGATTCTTTGGGGTTACATTAACCCAATTTTTTCCACCGTCCTTAGTTAACTGCAAAACGCCGTCGTCAGTTGCAGTCCATATAAATCCTTTTTCATGTGGCGACTCAACAACGTAAGCTAAAGTACCATAATTTTCAGCTCCTACTGCTTCGTTTGTGTAAGGTCCACCACCCTTTCCTTGTTTTGCTTTTTCATTGTTGGATAAATCGGGCGAAACTTCTTCCCAATTGACACCATTGTCTCTAGTCCGCAATAACAATTGTGCGCCATGATAGTAGGTGTTTGGTTCATGTTGTGACCAGATGATTGGAGCATTCCAATTGTATCTGTATTTCATATCTTTTGAATCTCGACCCAAATACTGGATAGGAGCAGCCATTATCTGAGTGCTGGCTTTTGCCTTTGTATCTAGAATTTCAATTGTACCCAAATAACTTCCTCCCATTACGTATCTGGGATTGTCAGGATCGAAAGCTAGAAATGCACTTTCTCCACCTGCAGAAGCAGACCAATTTTGTTCACCGATACCGCCGTCACCAAGCGCAAGGCTACTAATTTTTACCGAGGAATTATCTTGTTGTCCGCCATACAGATTATAAGGAAACAGATTGTCAGTATTTACTCTATAAAACTGCGAAGTAGCCATTCTATTTTGAGGCGACCACGACTTGGCATAATTATATGATACAGCAGCGCCACCGTCATTAGCAATTACCATATTATTGCTATTGTATGGGTTGATCCATAGATCATGGTGATCTCCATGTGTGCCGCTTATTGTTGACCAGGTTTTTCCACCATCTATAGAGCGTTGTGCACTGGCATTGAGCACATATATTTTCTCCTCGTCATTAGGATCGACAAACAACTCGATATAGTACCATGCCCTTTGGATTAGGCTATGGTCTGAAGAGACTCTAGACCACTTTCCTCCTCCGTTATTAGAAACAAATAAGCCACCCAACTCTTGGTCGGAATCGCTTTCAACCAAAGCATATACTTTCTCAGAATTTGATCTGCTGACAGCAATAGCCATTTTACCTTTCTCTTCAGGCAGGCCTTCGTGAATTTTATTCCAATTTTCTCCTCCATCAGTAGTTTTATAAAGACCACTTCCTGCTCCTCCACTGATAATTTTCCAAGGCATGCGCTGATGTTCCCACATCGCGGCATACATCACTAAAGGATTGTTATAGTCCATTGATAATTCGGAAGCTCCGGTGAGCTTGTTTACATAAAGCACTTTACTCCAACTGGCGCCGCCATCTTCTGATTTAAAAATACCTCTGTCCTCATTAGGGCCATATAAGGCTCCTTGTGCTGCTACGAAAAGGATGTCAGGATTTTTTGGGTGGATCACTATTCTTGATATATGCTGCGTTGCTTTTAGCCCTACGTAGTGCCATGTTTTGCCAGCGTCAGTAGATTTATAGACACCGTCTCCGTACGATGTCATTACGGCTCTTGGTGCGTGCTCACCCATCCCCACGTATACTGTGTTTGGGTCACTTTCAGAAACGGCTACTGCTCCAACTGAACTGGTTTTAAAAAATCCATCCGAAATGTTATTCCAGAGTTGACCACCATCTTCAGTTTTCCAAAGGCCACCACCAGTATTCCCCATATAGTAAGTCATGGGATCTCCTACTACGCCAGATGCGGCAACAGATCTACCTCCTCTAAAAGGACCAATATTTCTGTACTTGACAGTGCTAAAAAGCGAATCTAGGGACTGTGCGAAAGTCGCTGCTGCTATAATTAATAATAGTAGAGAAAGCGTAATTTTTTTCATGGTATTCGTTTTAGAATAGTCAGTTTGGTTTCTGGTAAAAGTCGTAATCAAACTTAATAAAAATTATCTGTCCTTCGCTTAGGACCAGTCATAATGTTTGACAAGGAGCGCTAAATTATGTTATAATCATATTTAGCTCTTAGTACGAGTTTTGATACACTATTGAAGCGAGCATTTATATGCCACCGTGCACTGCCTTTTTAAGCTGTTCTTCCTTGACTATTCTGTCGGCTACGTCCTTCGCCCAAGACTGGTACGCTAATTTAGAGGGATGTACACCATCGCTGAAATAATCAGAGGCGGTATAAACAAGTCCAAATTTCTTATTCCAACTATTGATAGTTATTATTTCGTGTTCATAGTAAACATTATCAAAGTCTTTTATTACCTCCGCTAGCGCTTCTCCAAGTATTTCGACCAGGCTTCCTATCGTTGCTTTGATAAGGGAGGTAAAGGCTGGGAACTCCTTTATGGGAGGCATACTACAAAAGAAGATAGGTGTATTTGGAAATTTTTCTTTCAGATTTATGATGAGTGCTCTCGTTTCTTTTTTCCACCTTTCTGGTTTATTGAGCGTGAAAGCATCATTTCCACCAATCCCCACAATGAGCAAGTCAATGTTTGTTTCAGTTATTTTTGGAATAAGTTTTTCAGTGACTCTTTTAGCAGTATATCCACTTCTAGCATATACCTTCCAGATAATGTTCGTATGAAGTTGCTCCGCTAAGGCATTTGCCAATGTGCCAGTAAATCCCTCCTGATGCGTTGTGACGCCGACACCAGCAATTGTACTTTCACCTATAGCAAGCATTCTTATCGTTTTTTGTGCTGCGTCACTATATGTTGATCGGCCTTCTATGCCTTCAGCTTCAGGTAGCTTTGGAACACTGTTTTTGACTTTTTTAGCCTGAAAGTACATTATTGGTAGTAGGGGGAAAGACAAGATTGCTCCAATTGTATATCTAATATTCATTCTAGTATTTTAATGCGCTTCACCACCTGGCTTAGTAATGGTAAGCTTTGATAATTAATTGTCATTCGGTTAAACAGCTGACAAATTTACCACTTGTGCTTACGGCCTCCGCAAGTCATCAATTTGATATGCAGTTTTAACATCTGCCGATTTCCAATTTCGAAGCTAAGCTTTATTAATTTATGCTTTGTAATTTCCTATATTTTGTAGTCAAGCGAATTATAAAATTACATTGAATAAGTAACCTGAAATTACGATGCAGACCGTAACGACTGCAAAAAAGATGGCAATCAGTTTTAGTGTCATCACTTTCTTTAAAAGCATGGCTTCAGGTAAGGACAAACTAACAACACCCATCATAAAAGCTATTGCTGTGCCCAAAGGAATCCCTTTTGCTACTAAAACTTGCACTATTGGCAGTATGCCTGATGCGTTGGAGTACATTGGTATGGCTAAAATGGTAGCAATTGGCACTGCAAACAAATTGTCTTTGTCCATATATTTTTCAAAGAATCCTTCAGGAATATAGCCATGCATTAAACCACCAATAGCTATTCCAATAATAACATAGGGTATAATACCTTTTAATATTGTGAGCACTTCATTCCAAATAATAGTAAGGCGTTGCTTTAGGGTTTGCTTTTCTGCTATAAACTTGGCTTGTTCTTTTTGTGCAGTCACTAAAAGTTCCTTTCCCCAAGAGCTTAGAAAGGATTCCAATTTCAATTGTTGAAGAATTACACCAGAAACGGTGCCAAGTAAGATACCACTAACTACATAAATTATGGTTGTTTTAATGCCGAACAAACCAACAAAAAGTCCGATTGCCACTTCATTGACCAATGGCGAGGTGATTAAAAATGAAAAGGTGACACCTAAAGGGATACCACCTCTTACAAAACCAATAAATAAGGGAACAGATGAGCAGGAACAAAAGGGCGTTACCGCACCAAAAAGAC
>JBKEFO010000182.1:0-6937 GCA_046709585.1 Marivirga sp. | reverse complement strand
AATGCTAATCGATATTTAAGAAATCTTTCTTTTAGGAATGATATTTTGGAACTTTCACTTACTGGTCAATTAGACTTGTTTAAACATGGCGGACGGTTTTCCTCAAGACCCCCTTTAAATGTTTATTTATTTGGCGGCGTAGGTCTTCTTTATCATAATCCAAAAGGGCTTGTACCAGATTATTTTACGAGAGATCCGTTCTTGGTAGATAATCCAATAGATTTCCTCGGAGGAGATACCCCAAGGTATGTTGAGCTTGAACAGGCAGGTACTTGGGTTTCATTGAAGAATTTAGGCACAGAAGGGCAAAATTTCACTGATGAACAAAGAGCATCTTATAAAGACCTGTATGACCGTGATCTACCGACCTCTTATAGTAATTTTCAGCTTGTTATTCCTATCGGAATTGGAGCCAGATATAAATTAACAAACAATTTCGATATCGGCATTGAGTTAAGCTATAGGCATACCTTTACCGATTATTTAGACGATGTAAGTAGAGATTACGTTGATTTAGGTAGCTTCTTGGCATCGGGAGGCTCTGACGCTTTCTTAGCCATGGCTATGTCTGATAAGTCGAATCAATTTTCACAAGAAGAGTCCCAAACGATTCGTGAAACTACTTATACAAATAGAATAAATGCTTATACGTCAAATGAGGATGGTATAATTTTCCCTTATTCAAGAGCAGCTGGTTACGGATGGCCAGGTGGAACTGACGTAACAAGAAACAAAAGAGGCGATGGTGGAAAGGAAAATGACATTTTTATAGTAACAAATATAACTTTGACATACATTATGGGAGGTGGTTTCGTTAAAGGTGCAAAATTCAGGTAATTTATGGGTCTATATTCTTTTAAAGAAGGAAAGCGACTATGCTTTCCTTTTTTAGTTATATTTTTATTGATTTCTTTTTTTGCTAACAGTCAATCAAAGGAGATAGGCTTTGGTTTAGCTTCTTTTAATTATACAGGAGATATAAATCCTCTTTATTCAGTACAAAATCAAACCTTAGGAGGTTACATTCACTATAACAAGTCATTAAATGATGGATGGGTAGCAAAATTAATGTTGGCGGGCGGGAAAATCAAAGGTTCGGATGCCGTCAGCAAAAGACAACTTTCTAGTGTTCGGTCTGCAGCATTTAATGATTTTATTACTGAGGCCTCTTTTCAAATGCAATATGAGTTTCTAGATTTTCGAAATGATAGAGCACTGGTAAATTTTACACCTTATGTGGGTGTGGGGGCAGGATTCTTGCTAATTAATAGGGCTAATAAAATACGTGACTACAGTGATATCCAATTAATGCTTCCGTTGAGTCTGGGTATTAAAGTTTTATTAAGTCCAGTATGGACGGTCAATTTTGAATTTTCTACTCGAAAGACTTTTTATGATTATTTAGATAATATTTCCGAGGAGGAGATTACTGATAAAAGGAATACAAACTTTCAATTTGGTAATTGGGGAGATAATGATTGGTATTATTTTATTGGGGTGGGTGTTAGTTATGTTTTTTGGCAGGTTGATTGTCCGGTTCCGCTCGCTAAATAGCTGTACAAGTTTATAAATTTGAATCAATTTTGTACCTTGCGTCTTAGTTTCCAAAGCACAGGTTTTTATGGATAAAGAAATTTCTAGTAGCAATTTACCAAAGCATATTGGCGTTATCATGGATGGGAATGGTAGATGGGCCAAAAAACAAGGTGCTGCTCGTGTTTTTGGACACAAGAATGCAATTAAAGCTGTTCGAGATTGCGTTGAGGGATGTGCCGAAATTGGTATTGAACATTTGACCTTATTTGCATTTTCAACGGAAAATTGGGGCAGACCTAAAATAGAGGTGGATGCTTTAATGCAATTACTAGTAAGTACTATAAAGAGGGAAATAAATACCCTACAAAAAAATAATGTGCGGTTGACTGCTATTGGTGATATTGATAATTTACCGAAAAAATGTAATAATGAGTTAGCCTCCGCAATAGAGCAGACAAAAAGTAATACGGGATTAAACTTAATACTGGCTTTAAATTACAGTGGTAAATGGGATGTTTTACAAGCAATTAAAAAGTTAGTGAAAGATATTTCCACGAGTTTGATAGATGTTGAGTCAATAGCTTATAATACAATAGACAATTATTTATCGACAGCGAATATACCAGATCCAGAGCTGTTGATTAGGACAAGTGGTGAATATAGAATAAGCAATTTCATGTTATGGCAATTAGCGTACACTGAAATTTACATAACGGATGTATTATGGCCAGATTTTAGGAAGCAGCATTTGAATGAGGCGATAGAAAATTATTCAACAAGAGAGAGAAGATTCGGTAAAGTGATAAATGAATGAAGAAAATTAAAGTATTAATAATTTTTTTAGTAGTTGCTCAAATTGCTCAGGCGCAGTTAACCACAACTATAAATTATAACAATCCAAAGCGTTATGAGGTAGTAGAAATTGTTGCTAAGGGATTGGAATATCTCGATGAAGGAGCAGTTATTTCAATAACTGGTATTAAAATAGGGGATAAAATAGATATACCTGGAGATGATATTTCATTTGCAATTAGAAAATTATGGAAGCAAGGATTGTTTTCTGATGCTACAGTATTTTATGAGGTCATGGAAGACGGTAAAATCAAGCTTATTTTGGAGTTGGTGGAAAGACCTCGTATGGTGAAATTTAGTTTCCAAGGAGTGAAAAAATCGAAGATAACGGAGTTATCAGATGAAATAACGCTTGTTAAGGGGAGAATACTAACCGATGCTTCTATAAAAAACGCTGAATTAAATATTATAAGTTATTATCAGGACAAAGGTTTTTTGAATGTGACCGTAGAGTCAGAAACGAAGATAGATAGCTTGATAGGAAATGGTGTTGAATTGATTTTTGATGTTTATAGAGGTGCTAAAGTTAAAATCAATGATATCTACTTTGTGGGTAATGAGAATTTTGGAGACCGCAGGCTTCGTTCGAAAATGAAGGAAACAAGTGAAAAACTACATTTTACTTTAGTCGAAGATATTTTTTCCAAGGCTATTCATTCCTCTCCAAAAGATTGGTTTCATTTCCTAACTCTGCAGAAGCCTATCGATAACGGTACTTTGTTGGATTATTTAGGAGAACATGCAAATATTAATTTCTTTAAAAGTTCGAAACTTGTGAAGTCCGAATTTAAAAATGACAAAAAGACTATTATTGCTTTTTATAATACGAAAGGGTTTAGAGATGCTGAAATAACTTACGATAGTATCTATCGTGAAAAAGGAGACGTATCCATTGAGGTAGGTATAAACGAAGGTCAAAAGTACTACTTCAGAGACATTGAATGGAAAGGTAATTTCACTTACCCTGACAATACTTTAAGTCTAATATTAAATATCAAAAAGGGAGATGTTTATGACTTAGATAAGATTAACAGGAAATTAAATTATGATCCAGTAGGGGGCGATATTAGTTCTTTATACATGGATAATGGCTATCTATTTTTTAACATAACTCCGGTTGAGGTTCAGGTACAGAATGACTCTATCGACATAGAGCTTAGAATCTTTGAAGGGTCAAAGGCAACGATCAAAGAGGTGAATATTTTCGGGAATACCAGGACTAATGACCACGTAATATTGCGTGAGTTGCAAACAATCCCTGGTGATTATTTCTCGAGAAGAGACCTTATTGAAACGCAAAGAAGATTGTCTCAACTAGGCTATTTTAATCCTGAAACAGTTAATCCAGTACCTGTGCCCAATGGAGCAGATGGAACGGTTAATATTAATTGGGAGCTAGAAGAAGTTTCTAATGATCAAATTCAGTTGTCTGGTGGTTGGGGTGGTCAAATAGGTTTTGTCGGTAGTCTAGGAATAACCTTCAACAATTTCTCCTTAAGTAATTTCCTAGATTTTGGTAGTTGGGATCCATTGCCAGTTGGTGATGGGCAAGTATTGTCGTTATCATTTCAGGCAAATGGACGACAATATCAAAGCTATAATGCATCTTTCACGGAGCCTTGGCTGGGAGGGAAAAAGCCAAATGCATTAACTGTTGGTAGTAGCTATTCCTATATAGGTAGAGTCGTTAATCAATTTGATCCTGGTTCAGACTTGGACGGATCATTTAGGATATTGAGAGGTTATGTCACTTTGTCTAGAAGGCTAAAATGGCCTGATAATTTCTTTACCCTTGCGAACACTTTAGAGTATTCTAAGTATAAGTTGAATAATTATGGTTCTTCTTTAGGTTGTTCGACTTGCGATGCTAACAACATTATTTTCAAAACAACCATTGCAAGAAATAGCGTCAATAATCCGATATTTCCGAGAAGCGGGTCTAATATTAGCTTGTCAGTTTCACTTACCCCGCCGTACAGTGTATTTAATAATCTAGATTATGATAATGTCTCCTTCGAGAAAAGTATAAACTTCGTAGAATATAATAAATGGATGTTTGATGCTTCTTTCTTCAATAAAATAGTAGGTGACTTGGTTATAAACACAAGAGCTAATTTTGGCATCATTAACAATTACTCTAGTGGGGTAAGCGTGGGTCCATTTGAGCGATTTATTTTAGGAGGTTCTGGCTTAGGAGGTCAAAATTTCTTACTAGGAAGTGAGATTATAGGCTTGAGAGGGTATGAAGATAATTCCATTTCTCCTACCGAGGCTGTATTCGATGCGGCAGCGAACAGACAGGTAAGTCTCAGAGGAGGAGCAATTTACAACAAATTTGTAATGGAATTGCGCTATCCAGTTTCGTTAAATCCATCTGCGACAATTTATGTCCTTGGTTTTGGTGAGGCAGGAAATGCTTGGTCTAATTTTAAATCGTATAATCCGTATGACTTAAAACGTTCAGCTGGTCTGGGTGCAAGAATCTTTATGCCTGCATTTGGCACCATCGGTATTGATTGGGGATATGGATTTGATACAGCGCCAGGTACCAATGTTATTAGTGGGAGTCAAGTACATTTTACCATTGGGAATCAAATTAGATAAATTGGTATGAGATTTGTAACATTCTTTTTCATTGGTCTTTTTTACTCATGTATCTCCTTTGAACTGAGTGCTCAAAAGTTTGGTTATGTAGACTCCAAATTTATTTTAAGTAAAATGCCTGAATACAAAGAGGCACAAGGCGAGATTTCAGATCTTTCAGCAGCATGGCAGCAAGAGATTCAAACAATGCGAAAAGAAATTGAAGCGATGTATTCCGAATTAAAGGCTGAAGAAGTACTTTTGACGAAAGAATTGAAAGAACAACGGCTAATTGAAATTGGAAAGAGGGAGCAAGCTGTTAAAGAGTATCAGAAAAAGGTGTTTGGATTTGATGGTTTATTTTTTTTGAAGAAAAAGGAACTTGTGAAACCAGTGCAGGATAGAGTTTTTGATGCTGTAGAGATTGTGGCTAAGAAAGAACGTTTGCAGATAGTATTTGATAAAGCAGGAGAATTAATAATGATTTATACCGATCCTATTCATGACTATACCGATCTAGTATTAGAGGAATTAGGGTTAATTGATGAAAACGATTTAAATAAAAATTAAAATTAAAGATGATGAGAAAGGTTTTAGTAGTTATGTTGGCATTAGGTTTAGCGATGAACCTACAGGCTCAAAATTTAAAAATAGGTTATACGAATGCGGATTATATTTTAGGTTTAATGCCTGAGGCTAAAGAGGTGCAGTCTACTATTCAGGCATATGAGAAGCAGTTCTCAAACTCAATTCAGCAAAAAGTGCAGGACTTTCAACAGAAGGTTGCAGTCTATCAGCAAAGTATGAATACCATGACGGAGCAAGTTAGGGCTGATAAGGAGATGGAGTTACAAAACGAGCAGCAGTCTCTGCAGAAGTTTCAGCAAGATGCTGAGCAGTCAATTGTTAGGAAACAGCAAGAATTATACTCACCTGTATATGAGAAAATTCAAGTGGCTATAGAGAAAGTGGCTGCTGAGAATGGTTATACGCATGTGTTGAGAGCAGAGGCTTTATTATATATCGCTGATGAAGATTCAGGTGATATGTCAGATTTAGTATTAAGAAAATTAGGTGTAGAGCCTCCAGTAGAAACAGCAGAATAATAAGCCTTAGTAGGCTGTATATTAAAGTTATATTTTGTTAATTAGTCCTGAATCAACTTCAGGACTTTTTTTATGGCCATAAGCCCCACATTTCTAGCAGCAGGAGATACCATATTAGTGGTAAGCCCTTCTGGGAAGGCAGATCCTGTCTTATTAAAAAAAGGATGCGATTATTTATTGGAGGAGGGCTTTCAATTAGAGATTGGTAAATATGCTTATTCCCATCACTATAAATTTGCAGGAACTCATGAGCAGAGATTAGAGGACTTACAATGGGCTTTAGACCATTCCACTGCAAAGGCAATTTTTTGTGCAAGAGGAGGGTATGGAGTAACCTATTTACTTGATCAATTAGATTGGTCGTTATTTAAGAATAACCCAAAGTGGGTTATAGGATATAGCGATATTACTGCCCTTCATCAGTCACTTTATCATCATAATTATTGTAGTGTGCATGCAAGCGTACTACAGAGTATGCTAGAGCAGGACGATCCAGCTGTTTTGTTATCGCTATTACAAGGTAATTATCCGGATATTAGCTTTCCTTCTATGGCCCATGATAGAATAGGAGAGGTGATATCTGATATTTTAGGGGGCAATTTAGCTATGTTGATTAATCAGCTAGGAACGGCAACAGAGCCGGTCTTTGAGGGAAAAATTTTATTTTTAGAGGAGGTCGGTGAATATTTGTATCATATTGATAGAATGTTTTTGCAACTTAAAAGAACAGGTATGTTAGGGAAGCTGGGTGGTCTTATCATCGGTAATTTCTCTCAACTACTTGAAAACAAGGAAGTTTTCGGGCAAAATGTAATTGATATTGTCACAGCACATTGTAAAGAGTATAACTTTCCAATCGC
>JBKEFO010000181.1:0-6970 GCA_046709585.1 Marivirga sp. | reverse complement strand
CGACTAAGAAATAAGCTGCAGGGCTTATTTATACGATTTACTGCTATCACTGAACGCTCCCTGTACTTACAAGACTATTTCGAGTTTCTGGATTTGCGTACTGGTAAGAGGTCTAATGAGACTGCCGAGTCAGAAACTGAAGAAAAACTCCCCTTGCCTGAAACTATAAAGGAGGGTTTTGAATTTCGAAATGTAGGGTTTCAATATCCTCATTCCGAGAATTGGGTGATTCGCCATGTGAGTTTCCACCTTAAGGTGGGAGAAAAACTAGCCTTGGTTGGTGAAAATGGGGCTGGAAAATCAACGCTTATTAAGCTACTATTACAGTTTTATGCACCTACAGAAGGTGAGATATTATTAGATGGTACTCCCATTTATAAATTCGATTCCGCGGCTTACCACGACCGATTTGGTGTTATTTTTCAAGATTTTGTAAAATTCGACCTGAGTTTGAGAGAAAATATCGCTGTGGGTGAGATTGAAGAGCTGGAAAACCAAGCGCGTATTAAAAATGCTGCTGAGAAAAGCCTTGCAGAAGAAGTAATTCAAGAACTTCCAAACGGCTACGATCAAAAATTAGGGAGACGATTCAAGGACGGTAAAGATCTCTCTGGGGGCCAATGGCAAAAAATTGCAATGGCTCGAGCCTATATGAAAGATGCCGACGTACTGATCTTGGACGAGCCTACCTCAGCACTGGATGCACGTGCTGAATCCGAAACATTCAATCGCTTTATTTCCCTTACCCATGGCAAAACAGCTGTAATCATTTCACACCGTTTCAGTACCGTACGAATCGCAGACCGTATCATGGTGCTCAAAGGCGGGAGCATATTAGAGATTGGAACGCACGAGGAATTATTGGCAAACAAGCAATTATATTCAGAATTATTTAATTTGCAGGCAGCTGGTTACCAGTGATGCCTCACTTTCGCAATCGCATAGGGCTTGCTTAACAATCCGCTAAATTTAAAAAGCTTCGCCTGCATTAGTAGTTGAGATCAATTGACTACTATTTTATTTTTAAAATTGATTAAAATCGTTGTGCCATTACTTACCTCTTGCAACAGTTTTCCATTAATTTGAAGGGTAAGCAAATCAACCAATTGCGTACCAAAGCCGGTGCCTTTAGCAACTGCATTATACGGCTTGCCTATTCCATTATCACTAATTTTTAGTTGGAAATTGTCTGCTCCTATATTTTTTAAACTTAGATCAATATCTCCTTTTTGACCATTAGGAAAAGCATATTTCAATGAATTGGTGATTAGTTCATTTACAATTAGGCCTAAGGGAACTGCAGTGTCAACATCTAATTCCAGCGGTTTCATTTCGATATGTACATTTACCCTATCTGATTCGTTGTAGGAGTCTAGGATATTAAGGCTCAGGTTTTCGAAGTAACTCTTCATTTCAATAAATGCTAAGTGCTCGTTCTGGTAAAGCTTCTGATGCAAAATACCCATCGATTGCACCCGATTTTGGCTCGCCAACATCACTTCCTGCATATTGGGGTCATCAATTTTTGCTGACTGCAAGGCCAATAAACTCGACACCACTTCCAGATTATTCTTTACCCGATGATGTATCTCTTTTAGTAGGGTAACATTTTCGCTATTCTTAACTGTGAGTTGTTTTTGAGTCTCTGTCAGGTTGCCGATCGTGGCATTAAGTTGGCGTGTTCGGTCTTCTACTTCTTGCTCCATGGCAAGAAATAGTTGTCCATATTGGTTAGTAATATAAATATAAATGCCCAATGGGTAACTAATATAGAGCAATATGAGATCCACATAATATATGGCGGTGCTCACAGTAATAAGATCTGCATTGATCAATCTATTCACCATTAAGAAAACGGCTGTGCCAATGGCGCCAAAAGTGATAAAATAGGCTCCTTTATTATTTTGCTTTAGCGCTAGTCGCATTACGACCGCCATCAAAATAATGACCACCAGTATGATCACTGCATCAAAAAGAATGAAATTGAAAACGTTTATAAAATAGTTGGCCGTCCGTAATAATGCCAACCAAACCAAGTGCTTTGTCCAATAGAATTTTGGGAGCCGAAATAACGTACTTAAAGAATAGGGCAAGAGACCAAAACCCAAAGCAAAAGACGTGGAATTCAGAATGCTACTAAAAATCGGATTAGAAAAAGAATCTAATTCTGCAAACAAAAGTATGTGAGCACAGATAGCAGCAACTAAAAACAGAAAGGTAATCATTGTAATCACCTTATAAGCCTCCTCTTTCCGAAATTTGATGAACAAGAGCAAGTGTAACAGCGACAAGATAGAAAGCACCACCACTATTACGCAAAGAACCGCAAAGCTGTTGGCATATCGAAAGTCCGAATACTCTGCTCGAACTGCTGTAGAAAAGCCAATGTTAAAGCCTAAATTTTCAGCATAATACCTAAATATCTGATGGTTTTTTTTGGCCTGGTGGTGCGAAAATCGAACAGCTAAAGTATGAATTTCCTGCGGGCGAATGATTAATGATCGGTCTCCTTTGTAGTCAGGAGTATAGGTCTTTTCATTTTGGCTAACTCCTGAAAAATCTCCGTAAGTAGCTACAAGCTTGCCGTCTAAATAAATTTCAGCTGCTCCCCAGGAATAAAAATATTGCCTTTCAATTTCTTCAATGATTGTGGGACTAGCAGTAAAATTCATTCTCCACCAGCCATAGCCAGTCCACAAACTATCGGGCATCCGGTAAACCTTTAAGTTATGCGGATTTATTGGGTACCAATTAGTGTCGTCAAAGTCGGGGCTAGCCCACTCCAAATTATCCCCCGGATGATATCGCCATGCATTTTTGAAGTCTAATTCTAGTAAGCCTTCTTTAAACTGGCTAGCATCAAGATGAGGGCTTTTTTGTGCGGAAATGTCAGAAGTTCCAAAATAGAAAATACAGCAGGTAATTAATAAATATCTATATTTTGAGGCTATAATTTTCACGAAAACTTGTTAATAATCAAACATAAATCTATTTTCTGACAATAGGTAATGGCAAAGAATAATTATCGATCACCAGCCAAAAAAGGAACTCTATTAGCTTTAATTCAATTTCTAATCACACCTAAATTTCTCTCGGTCAAAATACCGCCCCCTTCGGACAATAAAGTCACGGCTTCGTCCCTATTGAGTTTTCACCTTCATTGATAAACAGTAAATTATAATTAAAATTTCCTTTGCCACTTTTTAATGAGTCGCTATTTTAGATAAAAAATTATCAGAAGGAAGAGAAGAAATAAAAAATACGAATGCACAAAAAAGGTGTCGTGACAAATTCATGTAATTAGCCAATTGTTAGGCACAACCTCCTTAAATCAAAACTGATTACAATTATGGAAAAGAATGCGAACAATACGGAAAGAAGAAAATTTATTAAGGACTCTGCTCTTATTACTGTAGGTCTTATTACTGCACCACTAATCAGCTATTCTAAATCTGAGCCAACCCAAAATGCAAGTAGCATTTACTTAATTGGACCTCAAAAAGGTTACTCTCCTCAAATTGGTACCTTATTGTCTACCATGACAATGATGCGTAAATGGGTAATTGATACGGTGAAAGACTTATCTATTGAACAATTAGATTTTCAAATAGACGATCAATCAAATTCCATTGGTGCAATGCTTCTACATCTAGCTGCCACTGAAAGGTATTATCAGTTGAACACCTTTGAAGAAATGGAATGGGGGACCTGGGCTGACGAAATAAAAAAAGAATGGGATGTAGCCAGTGGTCTTGGAGTAGACGGACGCAAACAAATAAAAGGGAATGATATTGATTATTACTTATCCAAGCTTAAAGAAGTAAGAGAAGCAACAAAAAACGAATTTGCAATAAGAGATGATGAATGGATTATGAAATCTGAACCATTTTTCAATAATGAACTTACCAACAATTATTGTAAATGGTTTCATGTTTGCGAACATGAATCAAATCATCGAGGACAAATGAAGTTTATAATTCAAAGATTTCCAGCATAGTTATACAAGCACGAGTGTCTAACAATTGCTATAAATGGGGTTTCATCAGTCCGGAGAGTTTGGCAAGGTTTGGTATATCTGCGCTATTAATAAATTTAAAAGAAGGCATGCCTATGTGTGTGAAAAAAGAACTTTATAATCCCCGCTCCTCATATATGGAAGTTATAAGCAATACGAGGATAGCCAAAGCCTCGCTATGCTTATATTTTTAACCGTCTAAATAAAAGGGACCCATTCCTCTTTCAAACAAAAAAAGCTTCGGTCAAAAGACAGCCCCCCTCGGACAATAAAGCTAAAGCTTCGTCCCTGAAGAGTTTCCGGATTCATTGATATGCAGTTAATTCGATTAAGTAATTACGTTTATGCCTCAAAGAGACGATATTTGATACAAATAATTACCAGAGGGAAGAGAAGGAATAAAAAATACGAACGCATAAAAAAGGTATAATCACAACTCTTATGACATTAGCCAATTGTTACGAGCATTATAACATCATATTTAATCTGAAAATAAATTACATACCATTTTATGAAAAACTATCTTTTTACTACCGCATTTGTTCTTTTTACATTAGGATCAGTAGCTCAAGAGAAACCTGAAGAAAAGGAATTACCAAAGGGTGAAATATTTACCTCAAGCCAATCAGTAATAATTAATGGTAAAACTATAAATCTAGATGCTGAAACAGGGACGGTTCAGTTACGAGATGAAAATGATAAACCTATTGCTTTGTTTGGTTTCACGCATTATAAGAAGACTGGTTCCACTGAAAACAGACCTATCGTTTTCGCATTTAATGGTGGACCGTTATCTGCTTCTTTCTGGTTGCATTTTGGGGTTTTAGGACCAAAACGGGTTGAAATAAATGATACAGGCTACACTAAACCTGCTCCTTACAAAGTTGTTAACAATGAGTTCTCAATTCTGGACAAAGCGGATCTTGTCATGATAGACCCTATTGGTGTCGGCTTTAGCAAACCTATTGGAGAATCTAAATGGGAAGATTTTTGGGGAGTAGATCAAGATATAAGAAGTATTGGTCTATTTATAGAGCAGTTTATTATTCGGTCTAAAAAATTCAACGCTCCCAAATATTTATTGGGTGAAAGTTATGGCACCTTTAGAAATGCTGGCCTAGTCAAATACCTCCAAGATAAAGGGATAGCAATGAATGGTGTGATTATGGTCTCAGCTGTGTTTGAATTACAACATTTATTGTTTGGTCCTGGGGATGATATTTCGTATTTAGTCCATTTTCCTGCCTATGCATCTACTGCTTGGTACCATAATAAAGTAAAAGATAAAGCTGAAAACCTAGAGTCATTCTTAAAGAATGTACGGAGTTTCACTGAAAACGAATATGCAACTGCTCTGTTCAAAGGAGACCAATTGAATTTAACTGAAAAAGAATCTATTGCTCAAAGATTGGCGGATTTTTCAGGTTTAAGCAAAAGCTATTGGCTCAAGGCTGATTTACGTGTTACCAATGACGAGTATTTTCAAGAATTACTGCGCCAAGAAGGACTAACTGTTAGCAGATTAGACTCACGATTTACAGGTATTAATGAAGACTTGTTGTCTCAGGTTGCGCTAACAGATCCTCAAGGAGATGCTATTTCGCCTCCTTACATTTCAGCTTACAAAGATTATTTATACAATGAATTAAATGTGAGAAAAGATTTGAGTTATACTACTAGCACAGGTTCCAGAAAGGATTTTAAATGGGACTGGAACCACAATGGAAATGTAATATGGAACGCACAAGTGGCGGTTAGCACATTACCAGATATGACTTCTGCAATGAAAAGAAATCCGAATCTAAAAATTCTAATTCTCAACGGGTATTATGATTTAGCGACTGTCTTTTATGGGGTAGAGTATTCTATCAATCATATGGGGCTGGATACTGAGTTGAAGAAGAATATCATCATGAAATATTATGACGCTGGTCATATGATGTATACGCATAAGCCGTCAATGCAAAAATTTAAAAAGGATGTAGATGAGTTTATTGATCAAACTTCTAATTAATAAGACGCGCTCATAAAGCATAGCTAGTAAAGGCTTTCCAAGAGGATTGTGTTTATTTACAAAGACCACTAAATTTTGACTTTTAAGATTGATCAGTTAAAACAAAATATAACAATTCGGCTCTGTATTAATCCGAAAAGTTAGCGTCTTTTTACATGCTACGTTTCATACACAAACTGTTAATAACTGGTCCAGCTCGTGGACTAAGACCTATGAAACAACACAATCAATGAACTAAATAATTAACATAAAATGAAAACACCCAATTATTCAATTCTAACATTATTCGCTGCGCTATTCCTTTGTTTGAGCTGTCAGTCAAATGGTGCAGTAGACAACGCAAATTCGAATCGAAAGCTTATACTGCAGTACCACGAGATTTGGAGCAACGGACAAACAGAAAGATTAAATGAAATAATGGCTCCTGACTTTATATGTCATTATTTAACTGATGTGGAATGGAAAGGTATTGAAGGAGCCAAAACCGAGATCAATAATTGGAGAAAACTATTTCCCGACTGGCATGAAGAAGTAGTCGATGTTATTATCGAAAAAGATAAAGTGGTAACACGTTATAATTCCACGGGAACACATTCCGGCACTTATGAAGGCATTGATTCGACCGGGGCTAAAATTATGATTGCTGAAACATCAATTTACCGAATAAAGGAAGGTAAACTTGCTGAACAATGGTGCTTTCCAGACGATTTGGGTTTAAAAAATCAATTATTAAAAGCTGTCAATCCTAATTAGCTCAGGATTTGAGCCTGCTGACAATTACGGACGAAGCTCAACTAATGCCAAAAACACAAACTTTAGACAAAAAAAAAAAGAATAAATTATGAAACTAAATCTCAAAATCTTATTCCTCCCTTTACTGATAATTTCAACAAACTCCATCGCCCAGGAATCATCAAAAGATCTCGCTACCAAAATAGAGG
>JBKEFO010000180.1:0-7008 GCA_046709585.1 Marivirga sp. | reverse complement strand
CAATTGCATATGGTGAAAAGGCAAAGACCTTGGCACAAAAAATTAAGTTTGAAAAAGGTCTGGCTGTTGCCAATAAGAATATTGGTTTAGGCTATTACATGAAAGGTGATTTTGTTAAAGTACTTTCTTATTGGGAGGAGTCATTAAAATCCTTCCAGAATAGCAATGATAAAGCAGGAGTAGCCAACTTATACAGTAATATTGGTGCTGTATATTTCGCTTTTGGAGATGATGCCCTCACACTTCAATATTATCTGAAAGCCTTAAAAGTAGCAGAAGAAATAGATGATAAGCTTAGAATCTATACGGCATTGGTAAATATTGGTACGCTTTACCTTAACAAGGAGGAAACTCTTGACAAGGCAATGAGCTATTTTAATAAGACCCTTCCTTACCTTCCTTATATAGAAGACAAACAATCTATCGGCACGTTGCTAACTAACCTTGGTGAGCTTTGGATGAAAAAAGGCAATTACGATTCCTCTATTTACTACCTGGACAAGGCCTTGACCATCCATGAAGGAACTGTGCTTTACCCACATCCTTTGATGGTTAAGGGGAAAGTTTTAGCGAAGCAAGGTGCTATAGTTGCTGCTATAGCGCTTCAAAAAGAAGCCATAGAAATTACAGAACAAACCGGTCAGAAGAATCTACTCTCCCAAGGTCTGATTGCCTTATCCGAAAGTTATAGTTTACAAGGAAAACATCAAGAGGCTATTAATACTTTAAACCGTGCAGAAACACTCTCAGAAGTATTGGAAGACAATTATCAATTAAAAGATATTTACAGATTCCAATCAGATAATTATGTGGCTATTAGTGATTTCCAAGAAGCTTATCGTTACATGGACTTTCATACTAAAATGAAAGATACTATTTACAATATAGAAACCAACGACAAAATTAAAGGATTGCAATTCAGTTACCAGATGGAAAAAAAAGAGGATGAAATTGAACTATTGAATGCTTCCAATGAAATTCAGCTGCTGGAAACCAAAAGGCAAAGAGCCATTAGCTGGGGAGCAGTCATTGCTGGATTATTAGTCCTGATTCTTACTTTAGGTATTTACAGAAGGTATAAATTCATTAACAAAGTAAAAGCCATATTAGAAGAGGAAAAGGACCGGTCTGATAAATTATTATTGAATATCTTACCGGAAGAAACTGCTGAAGAATTAAAAGAGAAAGGATTCACTGAACCAAAATTCTATGATTCTGCCACTATCTTATTTACTGATTTTAAAGGCTTCACCTCTATCTCAGCGGCCATGACACCCAATGAGCTAGTATCTGAACTTCATGAGTGTTTTATGAATTTTGACAATATCATGTCCAAATACGGCCTAGAAAAAATCAAAACAATTGGAGATGCTTATATGGCCGCAGGGGGGCTTCCAAAAGTAAATCAAACTCACCCTACCAATGTAGCTTTAGCAGCACTAGAGATTCGATCGTACATGAATCAACATAAGAAAGAAAAGGAAAGTGAGGGGAAGGCCTTTTTTGAAGTGAGAGTTGGTATCAATACAGGCCCTGTAGTATCCGGGGTGGTAGGCATAAAGAAATTTGCTTATGACATATGGGGCGACACTGTTAATATTGCCGCCCGTATGGAGTCTAGCTCTGAAGCTGGAAGGGTGAATATTTCAGAACATACTTATCAGCTAATAAAGGATAAATTCAATTGTGAATACAGAGGAGAAATAGAGGCTAAAAACGCGGGCAAACTTAAAATGTATTTTCTAAATGATGTGTTAGATGGAAAATTAGAACCATTGGAAGAAAAAGACACATTATTATCAAACTAAATAAATACCTAATTAAAATAAATTCTAATAGTAGGTTATTTACATAACATATAATAAATTAATTAGCTATCAATCTTAACTATGGACTTTCAGGGAGCCAAACAATACGCTTTAGATCGCTTATCTAGTGAGCTATCTTCTGATCTTTTTTATCATCATGTAGAACATACGATAGACGTATGCAATGCCATTGAGGGAATTGCTATGGAAGAAGGAATAGTAGGAAATGACTTAATACTATTACGTACAGCTGGAATATTTCATGATATTGGTTTTATTGAACAATATGCCAATAATGAACCCGTTGCAGTACAAATAGCACAAAAAGTCTTACCTGGTTACGACTATTCTGATAGCGAGATTAACATCATCTCAGAACTAATATTAGCCACAAGGGTACCTCAAGAACCTAAAACACATTTAGAAGAAATCATCTGTGATGCAGATTTGGACTATCTTGGACGAGACGACTTTGATGCTATCTCGCATTCTTTAATGAAAGAATGGATTGCCTATGGTTTAGTTGATACCGAAGAAGAATTTAATGAAAAGCAACTTAGCTTTTTTAATGCCCACCATTACTTTACTGATACAGCTAAAAGGAACAGAAAAGTGTTAAAGGAAAAACATTTTGCAGCAATAATAAAACTGTCTGATAAGTGAATACAAACTTATTCCTCTTTTTTAAGCTTCAAAAATTACTCAACCTAAGAAAAGGGGAAAGGTCTACTGTTAGCTTATTGCTACTATTTTCTTTCCTACAATACTTCTCTCTAGCCGTACTTTTTGTTACAGCCAGTGCGATTTTCTTAACTGACAATTCTATTAGCGAGCTGCCTTATGTCTTTATCGGTACAAGTGTATCTCTATTTATATTAGCTGTAATTTTTGATCAGCTGGAGAAAAAACTATCCACGAGAAGTATCATTTTAGCAGAAGTCATTCTGATGTGCGTTATCATCGTCTTGTTAAGGTTTGGATTCAATTATCAGTTATCATGGATCGGTTACGGTTTAATAATTGGTCATAGGGTGATGTCTGATTATATCGACGATGGCTTTAACAGATTAGTGCTGATGTTACTAGATGTGAGGCAAAGTAAACGACTTTATGGCTTAGTAACCTCAGCAGAAATACCTGCAAACATCTTAGGGTACCTTACGGCAACCTTACTTATCCCTTTTATGGGCACCATTGACCTATTATGGATTTCCACAGTAGGCCTTTTGATTTCATTATTTGTGCTCTTCGTAATTGTATCAGGTAGACATAGAGATGCCATCAGCAAGTTTGACTTGGAGACACTAGAAGCAAGCGAAACGATAAGTACTAAAGAGAATAAGTCTCTCTTTTACAAAATATTCAGAACGCGCTTTATATTTCTATTAAGCATCACTATTAGTTTTTCTGTTATTTCATTCATCTTCATAGAATTTGCTTTTTTAAATAAGGTGGACGCAGAAATGACCAACCAAAAAGATATTGTTAGATTCATCTCCATTGTATTTGGTGCTGGCCAATTCATTGCCTTTTTCTTTAAAACTTTCCTTTATGGCCTGATTCAACGAAAATATGGCACACGTTTTAACTTACTTATTTTACCAGTAACCCTAGGCGTCATATGTCTACTAGTCATTCTAGAAAGCTTATTACCTAATTCTAGCTCTTTGCTGATCTTTTCATGGATCTTCATTATGCTGATAAGTGATATTCTCAACTCCTCCATTTATAAAACTACTTTTATTTCTTTGCTGCAACCAATGGACAGAAAGATGAAGATGATAGGTTATAAAATCATGAACAACATTGAGATTATTGCCATTGGCCTAGGTGGGGTCATATTATTGTTCACTTATTCTGAAGGCAGTAATGATCTCCTACATTATAGCTACTTACTATTAGGAGGGGTTATTGCATGGATCATATGTATTCCCTATCTCAATAAATCATATCTATCAACACTAGAGAATGTATTGAGCAAAAGGTTTATAGAATCGGCTGCTCTTGAAATTAATACTCCACAAACGATACATATTATCCAAGAGAAGTTAAAAAGTAGACACCCTGGTGAAGTGATTTACGCCATGGACGTTTTATGTAAAGATGACCCTACAAATAATCAGCAACTTCTTACAAATTTAATTACCCACCCCGTTAATGAGGTACGTAAGGAGGTATACAAAAGAATAATTGACTTCAAGGTTATGGGGATGCGTGAAGTGGTAAGAGATAGAATAGCTAATGACCCCGATGCTGGTATCAAAAAACTAGCTGTGCAAACATATTGCTTCCTAGGCGAAGCCAACATTACAGAGGAAATAATACCCTATCTTGACGATGCTGACAGGCAAATACAAACTGGAGCAGTTGTAGGACTTATCAGTTATGGAGGTATTAATGGAATTATTGCTGGTGGGCAAAGATTACTGGAATTCATTAACTCAGATAATCCTGATCAAAGGGAGTTTGGTGCTTATGTAATAGGTGAGGTAGGGATTCACAATTTCTATCGCCCTATTTTAAAATTATTAAATGATGAACAACAGAATGTAAAGAGGAGTGCTATAAAAGCTGCAGGAAAAATAAATCACCCGAAATTATATGATACACTTGTTGAATTAGTAGCTAATCCAAACCTATTTGAGCCAGCAATGAATGCCCTCATACGATCTGGAGAAAACATACTAAACACCATTGAACCTGTTATTAAAAATACTGAAGGTGATCCAAAACTAATAAGAAGATTGGTTACCATAATAGGAAGAACATCTTCACCAAAAGGTGCTGAGCTACTTAAAGATAAAATTTACACCTCAAATATTGAAATTAGAGATCAGGTATTACAATCCTGTGCAGCATTAAACTACGTTCCAAATGTTGAAGATAAAAGCAATATTCTTCAAACCATTCATTCCGAAATGGCCGATGCCACCTGGTTTTTAAAGTGTATTCAAGCTCTACAACATACCGATAGATGGATGCACCAAAGTAATTTTGATCTCTTAATTACTGCACTAAATATTGAGCTAAAACACATAAGCAAACGTGTATTGTACTTATTGTCATTTTTATATGAATCAAAAGAAATAGCGCAAGTATGGGAACGACTTCAACTTAAAGACAAGAATAAAATTGCTAATGCGCTAGAAATCGTTGATGTATTGGTTTCACAAGAACTTACCTCTGTAGTACTCCCCTTATTAGAGAACTATCCTATTTCCCAGCAACTAAAAATCTTAAAAAACAGATATCCTATTGCAGACTTTCCATTAGACAAGTTTCTTCAAGGTCTTATCACAGGAGAAGGATGTCCAACAATCATCCCATGGACTAGACTAGTTGCTATATATTCAGTTCAACAAATACGAATTCCTACATTGATAGAAAAAGTAGCGTATATTAGTAGAGAAGAAAAGCAAATTTATGCAGAGACCGCACTATATATCCTTGCCAGAATCAATTTAATAAGCGAAGATGATAATGGGCAAGAGAATATATTATCAGTTTCAAAAGAAGCAAAAGAGAAGATAAATATGAGCGCAAATTTACTTACTATAGAAAAAGTAATGGCCTTGAAAACTACTGCCATTTTTAAAGAAACAGCTGAAGATTTATTGTTTGACATTGCAGCAATTCTTCAAGAAATAAGCTACTCTGAAGGAACTGAGATTGTAAAAAAAGACGAAATAGGTACCTGTATGTACATCATATATTCCGGTTCCGTTTATGTTCATGATGGTGACATTAAACTTGCTGAATTGAAGGAAGGTAACTTCTTTGGAGAACTGGCCTTGCTCGATGCCGAGCCTCGTTCAGCATCAGTAACAGCCTTAGAAGATAGTTTATTACTTAGAATTGACCAGGAAGCCTTCTATGAAATTATGGCTGACCGCTCTGAAGTAATAAGAGGAATCATGAAAATTTTATGTGAGCGACTAAGAAATCAAAATAGTGAAGTAGCGAGGCTTAGAGAATCACTAAATACGAAAAATAATTAGCGCTTATCTTCATTCTCCTTAGCACCCAATAAAAAATTGATCGTGTCCTAATCTGTTTTACAATACCCCAGACCACAACTGAAGTGACGCAATATTAATCCACAAACCATGGACTTTTACCTTGGTATTACTGTAGTAAATATAAAAAAGGCGATAGAAGAAGCCGTTGCTATCGCCCAATTTTAATAAAAACAAGAATTCGAAATAGGTTTCTATAGCTTTATAATAAATAATGAAATCTATCAAAAAACTATAAGAACCAATTACTTATCACTAATGTGGTTTCCGTATCCATAATTGCCTGCGACAATAAAAAAGAGCAAAATAAGGTGCGTGTTAAAGAAGGCTGAGCATAAAGCAGAAAACAAATTAGGGCCAGACAGTGGAAAACCTTGGCTAGCCAACAAAGAAAGCTCGGCGGGAATCAAATTAGCAAGCTACTTTCAACAAAAATATAAATCAAAACATTTATGAATCTTAATAAGGTAACTGTACCTTCCAAGGATTTGACAATGCTATCTCCTTTTATAGGAAATTAGGATTGACATCAATTGTAAAAGCCTTGCTACATTTTGAGCGCTTTGAATGTGAAGACTTTGATAAAAAATTTGAACAACTTAAGAAAGTGAGAATAGAATTTGACCTTGAACTAACAGATCAATCTTATTTATAAAGATTAGATACTAAAGCAGATAAAAAAGACTTAAGACTTCAAAAACTTTATTATGAATTACATTAAAATAACGATACTACTTTTTTTTAGTGTGGCTATCTATGCCCAAGAAAACAAGGAGGTAAAATACTTCCGACAATTACGATACAATCATGTATCTCCCTACATAACAATTTCAGGCACTTACCCTATTGATAAGGCAACGGCACAGACTACTTCTCATTATATATTTGAATACGATAATGCTGGCAGGTTAACCAGCATTGTCAACAACCACTATTTTTCTGAAAGACTGCATCCACTAGCTTCCATTGGAGCCTACTTATCAAAAATAGCATATGAGAAGGATAAGATTATTCGCACCTTTTATGATAAAAATAGGGAAAGGATCACAAATGACAGGGCTGTCTATAAGGAGGTTTATTATCTTAAAAAAGGGTTCCAATACAAAATGGCATTCTATAATTTAGAAGACCAACCCATGGTTTCCAACTGGAATATTGCTGAATACCATTGGAGCAAAAAGGGA
>JBKEFO010000179.1:0-7042 GCA_046709585.1 Marivirga sp. | reverse complement strand
AAGGATGTGAAGGTCCAAGTAGAATTTAACCCTGCTAATGTTACAGCTTACAGATTGATAGGTTATGAAAATAGAAAGTTGGCTGCAAAGGACTTTAATAATGACAAGAAAGATGCGGGCGAATTGGGCTCAGGTCATGCTGTTACTGCATTATATGAAATTATTCCTGCTGGGGTAGATAGCTATTTTAAGCCTATAGATGATTTAAAATATCAACAGGAAGTTAGCACCAGCAAAAAGCAATATGGTGAGGAACTCTTTACCGTAAAGTTTAGGTATAAGGCTCCCGATGGAGATACTAGCACATTGATAGTGCATACGGAACCTAATCAACCAATTGATTTAAAGAACACCAGTGATAATTTTAGGTGGTCTGCAGCTGTCGCTACTTTTGGTATGTTATTAACTGATTCTGATTACAGCGAAGACGCGGATTATCAATTGTTATTAGCTTTGGCGAAGAGTGCTAGGGGGAAAGATGAAAATGGCTACCGAGTAGAATTTATCAATATGGTATCTACTTGCCAATTACTAGCAAAGAATTAATCTTATTGGGGAAGGGTAGTTTGTGGATTTTTGACGATCCTTCCCTTTTTATTTGCTGAACTTATTACCTTTAGGACTCGTTCATGAACAAGAAAATTATAATTGCAAAATGTATATTCCGTTTAACGAATTATCCGATCAAGCCCGGCTGTGGGTGTATCAAGCTAACAGAAAATTATCAGAGCAAGAAATGAACTTCATCACTAGAGAAGGGATTGAGTTCACCAAAGGCTGGACTGCGCACAACAAAGATTTAAAAGCATCAGTAGAGGTGTTCTATAACCAATTTGTAGTATTATCTGTCGATGAAAGTGCCGCTCCTGCAACAGGATGTTCTATTGATAAATCCGTGCATTTTATGCAGCTCTTAGAGCGCGAATTAGCTGTTCAGCTGTTAGACAAATCTACAGTTGCGTATTTAAAAAATGATCAAATTCACTTGGTGCCCCTAGCAAAAGTTAAAGAAATGGTAAGTGCAGGAGAGTTAGCCCATGACAGCATAATCTTTAATAATATGGTCTCTGATGTGATGAGCTTTAATCAAATGTGGGAGGTAAAGGCCAAAGACAGTTGGATGAGCCGATATTTTTAATGTATAATTTTTAAATTTCTATCGTTATCAATAGCTTACATCTTCAGACAGTGTTAAATCAATGAAATTTAAATACTTTATCATTAGCCTTCTTTTTTTAGCCATCAGTGCTTGTTCTGTTTACAAGAAAGCTGAAAAAAAGTTTAACCGTGGAGAATATGATATAGCCATAGATCATTTCAAGCAGTCAGTAAAAAAAGAGGAAAACAGAGCAGCCTCGCTATTTTATACAGCGGAATCGTATCGTTTGTCTAATAGATTAGAGCTTGCTGCACCATATTATGAAGCCGCTATTAAGTCAGGGATAGAGACGGCAGAGGTATATTACTTTTATGCTCGGTCTTTAAAGGCAAATGCAAATTATGATGAGGCAAAAAAAATACTTGAACAACACCTGTATACCATAGACAATCCAGCGATGGAAGTTTTAATGCGTATGGAGCTGGAAAACCTTGAAAATATTGATCAGATATTAGAGGAGGATGCCTTTTATGAAGTGTCTAACCTGAAGCAACTTAATACGAAAGCGGCGGAATATTCTCCCTTTTACCACGATGGATACCTTTATTTTACCTCTACCAGAAACAAGGATAGAATATATAAAGCAACTGGTGAAGGTTTCTCAGATATTTATAAGATTGCCACTAAGGGGGCCAAAGTTGATACGAGCACTACCGTAGCATTACCCAGCATTATAAATTGGTCAAATACAAATGAAGGCTCAGTGACCATTAGTTCAGAAGGTCGCACCATGATTTTTGCTAAAGGGAATACCGGTAAAAGAAAAGGCGCTAATGATGTTAACCTATACATCACCCGGTATAGGAACAAGAAGTGGTCAGAACCTCAATTGATGGCTATTAACGATCCTAATTCTTGGAACTCTACGCCAGCCTTCAGTGATGATAATAGAACACTCTATTTTTCATCAACAAGAGAGGGAGGATTCGGTGGCGTTGATTTATATTCTGCAACAGTGAACGGTCGAGGACGATGGGGTAACGTACGAAACCTTGGACCGAAAATCAATACCTCAGGTAATGAGATGTTTCCATCCACCTCCCAAGATGGTAGACTTTTCTTCTCTTCTAATGGGCACCCCGGCCTAGGGAAATTAGATTTGTTCTCTGCGGAAAGAAAAGGTGGTGTAACTATTATTACCCACCTAGGAGGGAAAATGAACTCTAATAATGATGATTTTGGACTTTATTTATATACTCCAGATAAAGGCTTCTTTTCCTCAGACAGAACAGGAGGGGTGGGTTCTGATGACATATATACCTTTAAGAATGATGACCCTAATCTTAAAATTGTTAATTATTTCTTAGCGGGCACTACTACAACGCATAATGAAGAGGAAGAAGAAGTGATTTTGCCGGGCGTTAATGTAAGATTTTACTCCTCCGATAGTGTATTAATAGGAGAGGTGCTAACGGCCCAGAACGGGGCATTTTCCTTTAGAGTGTCCGAAGAAGAAAATTATTTTATCATCGCTGAAAAAAGCGATTATTTTACAACACGGAAATTATTCTCTACGGTGGGTAAAAGTTTAGATAAGAGTAAGCTGCAAGACTTGGTAACTAACAAAACATTTGAGACTACTATTTTACTGGAAGAGATAATTTTGGATAAAGCCTTTGAGCTGGAGAACATTTATTATGATTTCGATTCAGCTAATATCAGGACGGATGCGGCCGTGGAACTGGATAAGCTAGTAACAATATTAGAAGATAACCCACCTATTAAAATAGAGTTGAGCTCCCATACCGATAGTAGGGGAGAACCAGGTTATAACTTAGATTTATCTAAACGCAGAGCAGAATCAGCAGTGGCATACATTATCAGTCAAGGGATTGACCCTTCTAGGATTAAAGCCAGAGGTTATGGCGAAAATAGGCTGATAATTGCAGAAGCCAAAACAGAAGATGATCATGAAGTGAACAGGCGTACCGAGTTTAAAGTGACGGAGTATGACAAAGAGATAGCGCGGCAGATTAGACAGGCAGAAGATGCTTTATTTAAGAAAAACACCATAGATATTCAGATCACGGGTGAGAAACAAACGACCTCAGATGCTGAGTTTGATTTCAATTAATGCTAAAAAAGGTTAATTGTCATTTTCTACCTTTTTATATTTGATGTATATAAATTCAAATAAAAATTGTAGGAATCATTAAATGAGACAGGTGGCTTAGATGCACTATTTCAAATTTATTTATATCCCAATGTATCTTTGACAAACCTTCCTCTTAGGTACCCTAAGTCTGGTACACTAAGACTGCTCCCCTACTTATTTCTTATATAAATAGATAGTTAGCTATAAGAAATTATTAAAGGGGAATAGGCAGAACATAAAAAACCCACCTCATATGAGGTGGCCTAATTACCTATCGTTGTAATCCCTTTTTTACTGGATGATTAACCTCATCTTTTTTTCGAGGCCATTATGCTGTACTTTTATGATGTACATACCAGCTTTAATACTGTTGTTAATTTTTAATGGTTGGTTGGCGTCTACATTGAATGCTTGTTGAATTAATAAGCCATTAATATCATATAGTGTCACCTTAGTTAAAGTCCCTTTAAACTCAGCGGGCAGATTTATTTTGACCTGATCTATCGCTTTTGTTGGGTTTGGTGAAACACTCATTTTTCCCTCTAAGCCTTTTCTCACTTGTACTATTGGCGAATACTCAAAACTACCGTCATTGTCAACAGATTTTAATCTATAATACAATTGACCATAGGGTGCTTTATTGTCAGTAAACTCATAATTAGCCTCAGCCAAGCTTTCCCCTAATCCTACTACAATGCCAGTGACTTCATAATTCTTTTGATCAACTGAACGCTCTATTTCAAAATGAGAGAAATTTTCTTCTTTGGCTGTTACCCAGTTTAATTCTATATTACTAAAAACTGATTTGGCATTAAATAAAACCAAATCAATAGGGAGACTACCATTTGTCCCAGCATTATTTACAAAGCTGATAAGCTCCGGATCTTCATTGGCATTAAAGGCTGTTTGATTTTGGTCCACAGCATCAGCATCAGCATTGTTTGATGTGGTTCCAAAAACGTATAAATCGCCAGTACCAGCGTATGTATCTTGAGCGCTCGGACTAAAACTCAAGTTTCCTGTCACAATAAATTTACCTCCACTCTCGATGTCAATTTTATTGTCTGCAATGAAGTTACCAAATACTATGAAAATAGCATTACTCCCAATAATAATGTTGTGGCCTCTGTTAGCATGGCTCACATTTCCAAAAACTACCAATGTATCATTGATTGTGAAATCTTCATTCTGCCCAGTATTTGTAAAATTTAGATCTTGATACACCGAAGGAGTGCCAATAGATATATAACCATCTATATTGTAGAAAATGTCTTCATCAATTGAAAAATCATTCGGTACAATAGTAGTCCAAGATCCAGCATCATCCCACTGACCTTCATAATTATCCACAGACGTATACTGTGCATTTAGAGCAACAGAATTAAAAACGATTAGAAATAAAATGTAAGTAGACTTTTTCATACTTCAAAGATACGGTTTATTTCAATATCGAGATTAGATATCTCTGTAATATTCGCTAAAGTACTTGTATTCAGTATCTTTAAGTCGACTGATGCAATCATTTCTTCGATGAAACTAGCGCTTAAATAGTTAGTGCTAAAAGCCTTTTCGATGAAGCCTTTCTCCTTGTCTACTATTTACTCAATTCTGCACATAAGCGGTTTTGTTCTTGGCTATTGATTTGTCAAACTGTATATTTGTTCCTTCACAAAGAGACTACATGGCTGATTATAACAATTTATTATTAGAGAATAATAATGGTATTTTAACCATTACAATCAATAGAGCAGAGAAGTTGAACGCACTCAATTTAGCTACTATTGAAGAATTAAGGCTAGTTTTTCAGGAAGTCTATGACGATGAAACTGTAAAGTCGGTTATATTGACAGGAGCAGGTGAAAAAGCTTTTGTAGCTGGCGCGGATATTTCTGAGATAGCAGAGTTGAATGAAATGAACGGCAGAAAATTCTCTGAGAATGGTCAGGAGGTATTTTCTTTAATTGAAAAATGTCACAAACCTGTCATTGCTGCCGTCAACGGTTTTGCACTAGGTGGTGGCTGCGAATTGGCCATGGCTTGCCATTTTAGAATAGCCACTCCAAATGCTAAATTTGGCCAGCCTGAAGTAAACCTAGGTATCATACCTGGATATGGTGGAACGCAAAGACTTGCTCAGCTAATTGGAAAGGGTAAAGCTTTAGAGCTCATGATGACAGCCGATTTTATTGCTGCGGAAGAAGCCAAAACATTAGGTTTAGTAAACCATATTGCTGAATCACAAGCAGCACTTTTGGAGCTTGCCGTAAGTTTGTTGAATAAGATTAACTCAAAGGCACCTTTAGCCATTGGAATGGTAATCGAAAGTGTAAATGCCTTTTATGCAAGCGAAGAAAATGGCTATCAAACCGAGGCTAATAGCTTTGCCTCTTGCTGCAAATCAGAAGATTTTAAAGAAGGTACAAAGGCTTTTTTAGAGAAAAGAGCAGCAGAATTTAAAGGTGAATAATTAAAAATATCGTATTATAATAAGTATCATTGTGCTTCAGAGAGTCTTCTTTGAAGCACTTTTTTATGAATCCCTTAAAAAAATTAGCAAGCGAAGCAGGTTTATACGGTCTACCTAGTATACTCGGTAGGTTGATCAATTATGCATTGGTACCACTGCATACCACTGTCTTTTTTCCAGATCAGTTTGGTGATATTACTGAGCTATATGCCTATATGGCTTTTCTCAACATCGCTTATACTTTTGGAATGGAAACAGCCTTCTTCCGTTTTTCAAATAAGAATAAATCGGTCAATTATTACAACTATAGCTTTTCAGCGGTATTGCTGCTTTCTATCGTCTTTAGTTCGCTCATCCTATTAAATGCTGCTAGCTTATACAATTACTTTCAAATAAATCCTAACACCAGGATTATCGAAATATTAGTAGCCATTTTGTTTATAGATGCCATTGTAGCTATTCCATTGGCACAATTAAGATTAGCGTCTAAAGCGAAGAAATTTGCTACAGTGAGAATGTCTAGCATTCTATTATCTGTCATCTTTAATTATAGCTTTCTTTGGTTCTTTCCGCTCTTAGCAGATAAAGGCTATATAGATTGGCCAAATCAATATCCAATGGATGTAAGATTTGTGTTCTGGGCAAATCTCTTGGCCAATGCTGCTATGATTCTTTTGCTATTTAAAGACTTCCTTAAAATTAAAATAGGATGGAATAATAAGATCATGCTAGATTTATTTGCCTATTCAGCACCCATCCTGCTAATGGGCTTGGCCGGTATGATGGTAGAGAATTTTGATAAACTGGTATTCGAAGCCTTACTGCCAGCCAATTTTTACACTAAATACACAGCGGAGGAAGCTTTTGGGATCTATGGAGCAACTGTGAAGTTAAGTATTTTTATGGCCTTAGCTGTTCAGGCTTTTAGGTATGCAGGAGAGCCTTTTTTCTTTAGTACTGCAGCAGATAAAAATGCGCCAAGTCTTTTTGCAAAAGTATTATACTACTTTGTTTGGCTATCCTTAATTATTTGGTTGGGTGTAAGTTTGAATGCTGATTTAATTGGTCAGTTATTCCTGAGAGGGGCGGTCTATAGAGAGGCTTTGTATTTGGTGCCTATCCTATTATTTGGGAAGCTGTTGTTTGGGATGTATATCAATATCAGTATTTGGTTTAAATTAACAGATAGGACCGTTTATGGTATTTATATCAGTGTTGTGGGAGCTATAGTTATTATTGCTGCTGATTTACTACTAATACCTGCCTTTGGATACCTCGGGGCCTCTATTGCCTCTGTATTAGGATATGGGGCTATGCTACT
>JBKEFO010000178.1:0-7091 GCA_046709585.1 Marivirga sp. | reverse complement strand
TGGGTTTAATCATCGAAAAAGTAAGCGGGCAGACCTACGAAGACTATTTAAAGAATACTTTTTTTGACCCATTAGGAATGAGTAGTACCTATTATGGTTCTAATATAGATGTAACTGAAAATAAAGTAAATGGCTATAGTTACAGCCCAAGTGGGCTTCAACAACAAGGGTTTCTAAATTATAATGTGCCCTATTCCGCAGGTGCGCTATCAAGTAGCACAGAAGATTTACTCAAATGGATGACTGCTTTGCATCAAGGAAAAGTATTATCAGACGGCTATTATCAGTCAATGGTTACACCCCGCCAATTAAATGATGGTTCTAAGCTAAACTATGCAAAAGCATTGAACAATTATTCTGATTTTGGAAAGCATAGAATTGGTCACGGTGGAACTATTGATGGTTTCTCAGCAGACACTCGGTATTATCCACAAGAAGATTTATACATTATTTGTCTATTGAACACGGTTGGTCCTAAAAGAGCCAACCTACTTGCAGATGAAATTACTTGGGAAATACTCGATAAGAAAATGCCAGAAAATAGAGCTTTAGATATTGAACCTGCACTTTTAGAAGGTCTTTACACAGGTCCAACAAGAGGTAATTATGCCGATTCCATACAAGTTAAATCTATTGCTGGAGGTATTATTATTCAAAAATTAAAAAGCAATAAAATAGATACGCTGAAAACATACATTGGCAACAATACATGGGCAGAGGGAAACAATAGAATCATTATTAAAAATAATGAGTATCGCGACATACAACGGGCTGCTTATTATATTCTTAATAAAAGAGTTGAATAAAGTGAATATTGAGAAGAAGCATTCTACTTTAACTAACTGAACTAAAATTGATATCATGAAAATCGCTATTAAAATTCTTATCACAGCCTCTCTTTTTATGGGCTATACGGCCATAAGTCAAACAGTGCCGCAAGCACTCGCCAAAATTAATACGGAAGGCTTTCAGAAATCTGAAGTCATGAATTTGATCACAGACTTGTCTGATGTATATGGACCAAGATTAACGGGAACAAATCAATATTATACAGCCGCGGAATGGGCCAAAAAAACAATGGAAAATTGGGGAATGGACAAGGTCTATTTTGAAAATTATTGTGATGATTGCATGGGATGGGAAGTCAAATCGTTCAACGTAGAAATGGTAGAACCTGCCTATATGAAAGTACAGGCCTACCCCTATGCGTGGACGGAATCCTCCAAGGGTGTGCAAATGGGTGAATTGGTTTGGATTGAAAGTTATGCCGATATGGAACTTGTAAAAAAGCAATGGAATGGAAACTTAAAAGGGAAAACAGTTTTAATTGGAAGCGCTCCACAACAAAATATGCTTTTTGATCCACTTTCAAAAAGGTTTACGGAAGAACAAATTAAGGAAGCCGCAAAATCGATTGTCCCTGTACCAAACAAACCCTTAGGGTCTTCGGCCGGAGACATGGACTTAATTGAAAATTTTGATCTTATTTTCAAAATGTTAACTCAAAAAAACGAGGCCTTTTTTGCCTTCCTAAAAGCTGAAGGTGCATTAAGCATGCTAGGAACCACCCCTTTTTTTCCCGGAATTGTTCATCCTGGCGGCACGTATAATTATAAAAAAAATGATGTGAAACCACTCCCCTATTTTGCAATTGCACCAGAAAATTTTGGAAAACTACAACGATTAATAGCCAAAGGAATCAGCCCTAAAGTTAAGTTTCATTTAGATTCAGAAATGTACTTAACACCCGAAAACAATGTGAACATCTTCGCAGAAATAAGCGGTTCAGATCCAAAATTAAAAGATGAAGTGGTCATGATTGGTGCCCATTTTGACTCTTGGCATTCTGCTTCAGGAGCAACTGATAATGGTGCAGGTTCTGCCGTGATGATGGAAGTGATGCGCATCATCAAAGCATCTGGATTAAAAACAAAACGCACCATTAGAATTGCGCTTTGGGGTGGCGAAGAGCAAGGGATTGTTGGTTCAAGAGCCTATGCAGCAGATCACTACGGAAAAGTGAAAGAGACTACCCGAAAAAAGGAGGTAGAGAAAATTTCAGCCTATCTGAATATGGATAATGGTGCAGGACAAATGCGAGGCATCTATTTACAGGGCAACGAGGCGGTACGGCCAATTTTTGATAAAATGTTAGCGCCCTACGCGCATTTAGACGTGAATAACCTCACCATTGAAAATACAAATTTTACAGACCATGATGTTTTCGATTACTACAAAATCCCTGGTTTTCAAATCATTCAAGACCCCTTAAATTATAGCACGCTAACACACCATACCAACTTAGATGTCTTAGAATATGTGCCAGAGCGTGATATGATGATAAATGCTACTGTATTAGCAGCACTTGTCTATCAAATTGCACAAGAGGATTTGCGTTTGCCACGAGAGGACTAGCGTGGCTAACATTCAATATTTCATTACCGCCAATAAATTCAGAAAACACAAATTATGCAAACGCTAATCAAAATAAAATCTACCCGCACTATACTTGATCACCTGAAATCCGCCGCTGTATTGCTTTTTTTCTTTGCTTTATCTTCATGCAGTTCAGAAAAAGTAGCGCCCTACCTCATTGGCTCAGGCTTTGGTATCAATAGTGCTACTTTACTTGTTGAGGAGCTGGGCACAGCAAGTGTGTACTATAAAGACACCTTAGGGTTTAATGTGCCCGCTAAAACTGGAAAATCGGCAACTATCGGAATTAATGTAGCTGCGATTTCTTTTCCGGACATGTCTGGTTTCGAACTACTTGCTCCGGACGATTCTATCTCTGAGGAGGAAAAGGCCGCCGCTATCGCGTCTTTTTTAAAGAAAAATAAGGTCCGCAAAATGTATTCAGTATCCAGTTCATCTACTGATTCCACTTCAAACTGGCTCACATCTCGAGGGTTCCAAATGGATACGGCAATTGCTTATCGCAGTTCTGCAGAAACTCCGGAGGGTTGGTCAAGAGATACCGGCGGACCGGACACCCGCAGACTTCATTTTACAAGCCCGGATCAAACAGCTCATCAGCCTGACTTTGTAGAAAATGTAGATTTCGATTACCCAAGCATGCAAAAGCAGTGGAATACCTACTACGCATACGGCCGCAGATACAATGTGCACCCTAATGGTGTGGTAGGAACGGCAGCAATTATCATTGCAGTCAATGATCTGGAAGTTGCCATTAAAGAATATCAGAAAATGGGTTTTGTGCAATTAGAAGCAGGTAATGCTAAAAATTTAGCTCGATTTAAACTAATACGAAACCAGGAGATCCACTTAATAGCTCCCTCTTCTGTCGATGATGAGATTTCAACTTTCTTAAAAACGAATGGGCAAAGTTTGTATGCCGTGCGTTTTGAAGTGGAAGAATTACAAAAAACGCAGAGTTTCCTTCAAGAAAGATTACCTCAAGAGGCCCTGCTTATGCTGGATTCCGCTCAACGATTGGTGGTTTTCCCAAGCTACGCAAAAGGTGTGCAGCTTGAATTTATTCAGGAGCCTGCAGAGCAGGGTGCCATGGCACTAAAGTTAAGACCTGATGCTCCTCTTGATAGCACGGCCTCATTGCATGGGGCTCAATTATATGCAAAGTATTGCGCACTCTGCCATGGTGACGATCGTGAGGGATATGCGGCAGATAACGCTCCCTCCTTACGTTCCAATTCTTTGCTAGCTACAAGTAAAGGCACCAATTTCATGCGATATACCATTCAATATGGACGGGAAGGTACAGCTATGGCAGGATACAGAGATCTTCAAGGAGGGCCATTAGAGTATATTGAAATAGAACTGCTCCTCAAGTGGCTATACGAAAAAGCGGGCGTAGAAGAAGGAATAGAATTGTCCCGGGAGCCTATAAAAGGCGATGTTGCACTAGGAGAAAGACTGTATGAAACCAACTGTTCCGGCTGCCATGGTAAAGAAGGCGAAGGCATTTCTGCTCCAGCCTTAGGAAATTCCATGCTCTTAGCTACCGCTACAGATCATTTTCTTCGATATGCCATAGCCGAAGGGCGCGATGGCACCCCAATGATGGGATTTAAAGAGCGGTTGAGTGCTACAGAAATAGATGGGATTACTGCCTTTCTCAGGAGCAGAGCTGCCGGCTGGGATATACCAAAAAAGGACACAGTATCCATACCCAAGCCTGAGAATTATATCTTAAATCCGAATAGCAAATCACCCACATTTACCTTAAAAGAAGGAAAATATTTACCCGCTGAGCAATTGATGAAAGCCCTGCAGGATAGTTTGCGCATTGTAATTCTGGATGCCAGATCGGAAGTAGCCTGGCGCCAGATGCATATTCCAGGCTCCATTCCTGTGCCTTATTACGAAGAACCGGAAACATTTGTGAATAGTATCCCCAACGACAGCACCTGGGTAATTGCCTATTGTGCATGTCCGCATGCCGCATCAGGAAAAGTGATGAATACCCTCAGAAGAAATGGCTTCAAAAATACGGCTATTCTTGACGAAGGCATTCTGGTGTGGGGACAGCTCGGCTATCCAGTACAAAATGGGAATTAACGAACAATAAAGGGTAAAGTGATGAGCCTGGAAAAGAAAATGAACATAATTTTATATGTTCCCTTATGCTAAAGACCTTTAAATATAAACTAACGCTATGAAAAAATTTATTCTACTACTCATTTGTACTTGTTTGTCATTTATAATTAAAGCACAAAGCCCTATTGGTGCCTGGGAAAACATTTCGACCGCTAAAAATGGAGATAAGATAAAAAGTGTGGTGATTTTTACGGATGGGTACCAAGTATTGACCATCTATAACGAAAGCACTGGTAAATTTATTCACACCAATGGTGGCACATGGAAATTAGAAGGAGATACTATGACGGAAAAGGTAGAGTTTCACACTGATAACGGAGAACTTGTTGGCACTGAGGTGAGTTTTCAAGTGGCAATAACCGATAGCTCCCTCCAAATTGTGGGAAGCCCCATGAAATTAAAGAGAATTGATAATGGAAAACCCGGTGCATTGCAAGGTGCCTGGTTAATGTCTGGCAGAATAGTAGAAGGTGAAGAGCAATTGCGAGACACAAGCGGTCCAAGAAAAACCATGAAGATTTTATCCGGAACCCGCTTTCAGTGGATAGCCTACAATACACAAACCAAGCAATTTATGGGAACAGGGGGCGGTACGTACACCTCTCAAGATGGTGAGTATGTAGAGGATATAGCGTTCTTTTCGAAGGACGACTCCAAGGTCGGGCTTTCTTTAGGTTTTAATTATAAACGGATGGATCATCAATGGCGGCATTCAGGTTTGTCAAGTAAAGGAGACCCTATTAATGAAATCTGGAGTTTAAGAGAATAATCTTAGCTTAAATCCATTACAACACTAATTGAACTAGCACACCATAAATTAAAATTATGAAAAGAAATATACTACTTGCCATTGTATTAATCTACTGCTCCTCCCTTTCTGCACAGACTAACAGTGAAAAATATGAGAAAGATGTGAAATCTATTGATAGTATTATAGATGCTTATTATGAGGTTATTTCCGGTTCTGGCCAAGATCCATGGCAATTTGAAAGAGATAGTTATCTACATTCTGAAAACGCAGTAATTAGCAGGTTAGATAATAATGGTAAAGCTGAATCCCATGGTTTAGCAGCAGAATATATTCCACTGGCATTAGGACCAAAAGAAGATTTTTTCGAAAAGGAACTGAAAAGAACAGTTACTCAATTTGGCAACATCGCCCAAGTATGGAGTGCATTTGAGGTGAGAACAGACCCTCAAATAGCTACAAATATTAGGGGCTTAAATAGTATCCAACTTCACTATGAAGAGGACAGATGGTGGATAGATAGTTGGACTTGTGAGATGGAATCTGATACAAACACTTTGGTAAAAGATTTTCTAAAGGCAGATTAAAGGCTTTCTGGCAGTTTCTGAAAAACCATTTTCTTTGAAAATGGTTTTTCAGACAAAAAAGGACTTACACGCTTTCATTAAAGTGTAACTTAGCATTCTGTGTTAATCCTTAAATTGCTTGCATTTGCAAACTCAATCTTTCAAACCCCAGCGCATAAGTCTCAAAGAGAGTTTTGCCACGCTTAAATTTGTTCCTCGTTTCTTTAGTGAAATTCGTAAGGTCAATCCGTTTCTTTTCTATACTAACTTAGTTGCTCGTATCATCAGTGCGCTACTGCCAGTTAGCATGCTATGGGTAGGCAAGCTTATCATTGATGAAATTGTCTTGCAAATAAATGCTGAAACGCATGATATGAGTCAGCTTTGGCTATTGATACTCCTTGAATTTTCTTTGGCGATTGCTTCCGACCTCCTCAGCAGACTCACTACACATACAGATGCCCTTTTAGGTGACCAATATTCCATTGAGTCATCAGTGAAAATTATCAATAAAACAGCTGAACTCACCCTTTCGCAATTAGAAGATTCTGAATTTTATGACAAACTGGAACGCGCACGTCAACAAACCACCGGCCGTGTGGGGCTTATGTCTAATATACTCACACAAGGTCAAGACATAATCGTAATTGCCTCGCTCCTTACAGGGGTGGTGGTATTTGAACCCTGGTTGATCATATTATTAGTACTATCTATCATTCCTACCATTGTGAATGAAATTAAGTTTAGCGGCACTAGTTATTCTCTGGCCCGAAGCTGGACGCAAGAGCGAAGAGAGCTGGACTATTTAAGATATGTTGGGGCTAGCGATGTAACAGCAAAAGAGGTGAAGCTCTTTGGTCTTTCAGGCTACCTGGCGGAGCGCTTTAGTGTGCTGTCTCATAAATACTACCAAGAGAGTAAAAAGCTGTCCTACAAACGCGCTATTTGGGGGTCATTTTTCAACATCATAAGTACCTGCGCCTATTATGGCGCTTACCTGCTTATTGTTTTTCGAACTGTTGCGGGAGTACTCACCATAGGTGATCTGACTTTTCTTTCCGGCTCCTTTAATCGACTAAGAAATAAGCTGCAGGGCTTATTTATACGATTTACTGCTATCACTGAACGCTCCCTGTACTTACAAGACTATTTCGAGTTTCTGGATTTGCGTACTGGTAAGAGGTCTAATGAGACTGCCG
>JBKEFO010000177.1:0-7139 GCA_046709585.1 Marivirga sp. | reverse complement strand
TGGTAATGTCTATAGATTACTATCTGGAGATGTTCTAATTGCATCGGCGGTAGCAAATATGGAAGGGAATATTTCTATAGCTGTAGTGAAAGAAGCATTGGAAATTGGTTTGAATACTTTTGATATAAGTATCACAAATGAAATTTGTGGGACATTTCAGTCAGAAAATCAAGCTAGTATTTTTGTAAGTGAAACTTTGTCAATAGGACAGATCAGTGCTTTGCAAGCATGTAAAGGAGAAGTAGTTACTGTAGACATTCCTATTGAGCAAGAATTTGTTAAAATTGCTTTATTTAATAATGGTCAGTTGGTGAGAGAATCTACTACTGGGTCTTTTACTATTGTAGCTGATAGTTCAACAAGTTTTGAAGTTATAGCTTACAATGAAACAAACTGTAATTCAATTTCTCAGGTATTTACATTAGCTGTTAGTGAAATAGGATCGATTGAAATAATTCAAGAAGAGCAGCTGTTGAAAGCTAGCATTGAGGCGGATAGCTACCAATGGTATTTAAATAATGAATTACTAGAGGGTGAAACTAACAGATTACTTATTGCTAATGAGAGTGGTAGTTACCTTGTTAGCGCAAAAAATGGAGTATGTGAAAATTCAAGTGAAGCTGTCAATATTAATGTAGAACAGATTTTAGCTACTGAGAACCCGTTGGATACTTATTTGAAATTATATCCTAATCCAATTGAAGGTGAATTACAGATAGACCTAACTGGGTATTCAACTAAGAACTACAAAGTAACTATATTTACCACGGAAGGTAAGTTTATTAATTCTTACAACTTTACAGATACGATTTCTACTATTAATTTAGAGACTTATAAAACTGGAGTATATTTACTGAGGTTAGAGACAGAAAAAGGTGTGATCACCAAGCGTGTAGTAAAAAAATAGAGCTATAAATGAAGAGGTTAATAGTAACTTTAATAATATATATATTTACAGGGTATCAAATATTTAGCCAACCTGGTGGAGGTCCTCCTGGTGATCCAGGCGATAACCCCGTACCCATAACAGGCATTGAGTACTTATTAGCTGCAGGGGCAGCTTTTGGTGCCAAGAAAATTTACGAAAAGAAGAAAGCTAAATAACTATTACTTTACAGCTTTCATAAGCTGCGCTGTATTCTTTTATACTGGAAGCTCAAATACATAAACCATAAAAAAGCCACTATCAGCTGATAGTGGCTTTTTTAATAGCACTGAACGGATCTCTAATAGAAAAATAAATAACTGATAATAATTGCTGCAATTATTCCGGCTAAGTCGGCAAAGAGTCCACAGCCCACAGCATACCTTGTATTCTTTACATTTATAGCACCAAAATAAACCGCTAGTACATAAAAGGTTGTTTCTGTGGAGCCTTGCATCACACTTACCAGTCGTCCAACGAAGGAATCTACCCCGTAATGCTCCATGCTCTCAAGCATTAAACCTCTAGCGCCACTCCCAGAGAGGGGTTTCATTAAAGCGGTTGGGATAGATGGTACGAAATCTGCATTTACGCCAATGAATGTAAAAAAAGAGGTAAATCCCTGCTCAATCAAATCCAAGGCACCACAGGCTCTAAAAACACCAATAGCCACTAGCATAGCTACTAAATAGGGTATGATTTGAATCGCATATTGAAAGCCTTCTTTTGCGCCATCAATAAAGGTCTCGTAAACATTTACTTTCCTTCTCCAAGCGAGTAAGATAAAGGAGCAAATGATTGTAAAAATAATCAGGCTAGAAAGATTGGCTGAGATTGGCCCGATTTCAACCTGATTTAATTGACTGAAAAAATATATGATGAATGCAATGAGGGTACTTAATAAACCCAGTGAAAGTAATACTTGTCTGTTCAATAGATTGATTTTCTGAATAAAGCTGACAGCTAATAAGCCTGCGATTGTAGAAAAGAAAGTTGTTAGTAATATAGGTATGAATATATCGGCAGGGTTGGCAGCTCCTAATTGTGCTCTGTACACCATAATGCTTATAGGTATAATTGTCAGTCCGGAAGTGTTAAGCACAAGGAACATTATCTGTGCATTAGTAGCTGTATCCTTCGAAGGGTTTAACTCCTGTAAGCTATGCATGGCTTTAATGCCTAGGGGCGTAGCTGCATTGTCTAGACCTAACATATTGGCAGAAATATTCATAAGCATAGCTCCCATGGCTGGATGGCCTTTCGGAACTTCAGGGAATAGTCTAGAAAATAGCGGTGAAGTGATTTTGCCTAAGATATTTATCATGCCTCCCTTTTCTCCAATTTTCATAATACCAAGCCACAGGGTCATCACTCCTGTTAATCCTAAGGATATTTCGAAGCCAGTTTTGGCCATATCAAATACGGCTGTGGTAAGAGCAGGGAATACTTCCATATCCCCAAGAAAAATCCATTTTACTAATGCAAATACAAATGCAATTAGGAAAAAAGCGATCCAAACATAATTTAATACCATGAGTGCAAATAAGTGAGAATGTTTGTATAATTCAAATACAGCAAACTATTTGGCACATCATTCTTCGAATTGAAAGTTTTGATATGCATTTTTCAATTCTTTTAAGGCGTGCAAATCATTTAACTGAGCTGCCTTTTCAATTCCTTTAAGGTAGATGTCTTCTGCCTTTGATCTTTCGAAGTGTTCAGCATAAAGTGAGGCTGCATGGAAATATGTGCCGACATAATCCGGATAATTATTTAAAAGTATATCGAAGTATTCTTTGGCCGTAATAGGCTCCTCAGACTTGTATTCCGTCGCCAAAGCATAAATAAGGAAGGGGTCTTGAGGGGTTTCTTTCCTAAATATTAATAATTGTTCAATTCTATCTCGATTCATACCACGATTCAATTTTTATTTTTTTCAATAATACTTAACTTCGGGCGCTAGTTCTAGTTATAGAATTAAAGGTTGGTTGATTTTAAGCGAAATCAAAAAGTCTGAACTGAATTTTATCATTTAATACATTTATCTGCATAGATTTATGCAGTTTGTAAACATTGTAACTATAATAGATCATTTATGAAAATATTAGTTTGTATTACACACGTTCCTGATACTACTGCTAAAATTTCTTTTACTGAAAACGACTCGAAATTTGATGCTAATGGAGTACAGTTCATCATAGGGCCGTATGATGATTATGCATTGGCTAGAGCCGTAGAGTTAAAAGAAGCTAGTGGCGGTTCATTAACAGTTTTAAATGTGGGAACAGCAGAAACAGAGCCTACCATTAGGAAGGCACTCGCGATTGGAGCCGACGACGCGGTAAGAATTAATGCAGAGCCTACTGATTCGATGTTTGTTGCACAGCAAATAGCTAACTTCGCAAAAGATCAAAACTTTGATCTTATTATGATGGGCCGTGAATCACTAGATTTTAATGGTGGTATGGTACATGGTATGGTAGGTGAATTATTGGGCTTGCCTGCAATATCTCCAGTGATGAAGTTAGATATCGACGGTGATAAAGCTACCGTAGCTAGGGAAATTGATGGTGGAAAAGAATACTTAGAATTACAATTGCCTTTTATTGCAGGCTGTCAGGAGCCAATTGCAGAATGGAAAATCCCTAATATGAGAGGTATCATGTCTGCAAGATCCAAGAAATTAGAAGTGGTAGAGCCTACTACTTCTGATATGGCAATAGCACTAGAAAAATATGAAATGCCACCTGCAAAAGGCGCGGTAAAAATGATAGATGCCAATAATGTTGAAGAATTAGTTCAATTATTAAAGAACGAGGCGAAAGTAATCTAGGGATTTATTAGCTGCGTTCAGAAGTAATTTAATCATTAAAAAAAAAGTAGAAATGTCAATATTAGTATTTATAGAACACGCTGAAGGCGTAGTAAAAAAAACATCATTAGAGGCAGTTTCCTATGCTGCAGCAATGGGAGATGAGGTAATAGGTTTGGCTGTAGGGTCAATAGATGAAAGTGCGCTAAAGGCTGCAGGTAAAGCTGGAGCAACCAAGGTGCTACATGTTAATGACAGCAAGTTAGATAAAGGGATCATTCAGGCGTATGCTAATGTCATTAAACAAGCGATGGATGCTTCAAATGCCCATATCCTCGTACTTGCTAAATCTTCTTTAGGAGATCCTGTTGCTGCAAGAGTGGCAGCTAAGATGGGTGGGGGTTTCGTATCTAACGTAACCGATTTACCTGATACCGCTAATGGATTTAGGGTGAGGAGAAGTATTTATACTGGAAAAGCATTTGCACATGTTGAAATAAAGACCGAGAAAAAGGTTTTAGGGATTAAGAAAAACGCTGTTGAGTTAAAGACTGACGGTGCCGAGGCAAGCGTGGAAGTTTTTGACGCTAACTTATCAGATGACGATTTTAAAGTAACGATTACCTCCCAGGACAAAGCTACTGGTGATATATTATTACCAGAGGCTGAAATAGTTGTATCTGGTGGCAGAGGACTGAAAGGCCCTGAAAACTGGGGATTGATTGAAGATCTTGCTAAAACATTAGGCGCCGCAACAGGCTGTTCAAAGCCAGTTTCAGATATTGGTTGGAGACCTCACCATGAGCACGTGGGCCAAACAGGAGTGAAAGTATCGCCGCAGTTGTATGTTGCAGTTGGTATTTCGGGGGCAATTCAGCACCTTGCAGGAGTGAACTCCTCAAAAAATATTGTAGTCATCAATAAAGATCCAGATGCACCATTTTTCTCTGCAGCTGATTACGGAATAGTTGGAGATGCTTTTGAGGTAGTCCCGAAATTGACAGCGGCGTTGAAAGCGGCTAAAAATTAATTTTAGTTTTTGTGGATAAAATTAAACTCGAAATATTAGGATTATCATCTAGTCAGTCACAGTCTGGTTCGTTTGCATTGGTATTGGGGCAATCTGAGGGAAATAGAAGGCTCCCAATTATTATTGGAATGTTCGAGGCGCAAGCTATTGCAATAGAGATAGAGAAAATTGTTCCAAACAGACCCATGACGCATGATCTGTTTAAATCATTCGCTCATGGATTTAAATACTCAGTAAAGGAGATTGTTATTTCCGATTTGAAAGAAGGGGTGTTTTATGCAAAAATCGTTTGTGACAACGGAGAGGAAACCATCGATATTGATGCAAGGCCTTCTGATGCAATTGCAATTGGTATCCGTTTCGATGCGCCCATATTCACCTATGAAAAAATAATGTCAGAGGCAGGGATAGTTTTATCTGATGATGCACGGGAAGCAGATATCAATGAATTGCAAAAGCCAATAGCAAAAGTGGAAGAACCTGCCGATAAGTCTTCTGGTGACAAAAACAAATTGAAAGATATGTCAATTGATAAGCTTACCAGCATGCTAGAGAAAACTCTTAAAGATGAGGATTATGAATTGGCAGCAAAAATTAGAGATGAGATCAACCGAAGAAACTAATAGTGCGGTTACACTTAAAGGGCTGGAGTTTCCAGCCCTTTTTTTTTAGCAAAGATTGTAAATATATCCTTCCTTGGATCGCTTCTAGAAAGAATATACTAAATTTGATTTTTTATTGCTTACTACTTGAATATCGCGCCACAGTTAGATGAATTTCAAAGATACTTTAGATCAATCGCCTATTTTTAATAAAATCAGGGAATCAGCCCAGCTATTAGGGGTAGATGCTTATGTCGTAGGTGGCTATGTACGTGATTTAATATTAGAACGACCCTCGAAAGATATTGATTTTGTAACGGTTGGGAGTGGCATTGATTTAGCCCAGCAGGTAGCCAAGTCAATTCATGCGGAGAAAAAAATTCAAGTTTTCAAGAATTTTGGAACAGCAAGCATTCAACACAAAGAATTGTCTCTTGAGTTTGTAGGCGCTAGGAGAGAATCCTATCAAAGAGATAGTCGCAAGCCTATAGTAGAGGACGGAACCTTAGAGGACGATCAGAATAGGAGAGATTTTACGATCAATGCCTTGGCAATTAGCCTAAATGAAAGTAATTATGGTGATTTAATTGACCCCTTCAATGGAGTGGGGGACCTGAAGAAGAAGCTAATAAAAACACCTCTAGACCCTGACATAACATTTTCTGACGATCCCTTAAGAATGATGAGAGCGATTCGATTCGCTAGTCAACTGAAATTTGATATCGACCCCGATACCTTTGAGCATATAATAAAAAATTCAAAGCGACTAAAAATTATTTCTCAAGAACGTATTACTGATGAGCTCAATAAGATAATACTTTCAGACACTCCTTCTTATGGATTTAAGTTGTTGTTGTATTCGGAATTGTTAGCGCAATTTTTTCCGGAATTTACAAGGCTTCTTGGAGTAGATGAGAAAAATGGTCTGAAGCATAAGGATAATTTTTATCACACATTACAAGTGTTAGACAATGTCGCATCTTTTGGTGGTGATTTATGGTTGAGATGGTCAGCGATTTTACATGATATAGCCAAGCCTGCTACAAAGAGGTTTCATCCTAAGCAGGGTTGGACTTTCCACGGTCATGAAGATAAAGGAGCAAGGCAAGTACCTCAAATTTTCAAAAAGTTGAAATTACCACTGAATGAAAAGATGAAGTATGTTCAAAAGCTTGTATTATTACATTTGAGACCTATTCCATTGGTTAGAGATAATATTACAGATAATGCTGTAAGACGATTACTATTTGATGCCGGTGACGACGTTGAAGATCTTATGACATTATGCAGGGCGGATGTAACTTCTAAGAACTCATCTAAAGTTGAAAAATATCTCAAAAACTTTGACGAAGTGGAGCAAAAGATGCGAGAGGTTGAAGATAAAGATCAAGTAAGGAATTTTCAGCCGCCAATCAGTGGAGAAGACATCATGAATAAATTTCAGCTGGCACCAGGAAAGGTAGTAGGTATTATTAAAAATGATATCAAGGAGGCCATCCTAGATGGAAAAATTAAAAATAATTACGAAGAAGCACTTGTGTATATGCTTAAAATTGGGAATAATTTAAATTTAGAGATCAAAGAATGAAGAAGATAATAACGCTTTCGGTAATAGTATTAGGAATGTTTTTTAGTTGGCATGGTTTTAGTCAAAGCAGTAACACAGAGGACATCAATAGAGCAAAGGTGAAATACAGGAAATCCTTACAGTATAATGATTATGGAATGGCTAAGAATGCGATATATGATCTCATGGTATTAGAGCCTAGC
>JBKEFO010000176.1:0-7165 GCA_046709585.1 Marivirga sp. | reverse complement strand
AAAGGGGTAAATATTTACCCCTTTTTTTTTATTCTTCAACAAAAATCCCAAAATTAGATTCAGCATAAGAGCAACATCTTAAATTGATACAATATGGGTAAACGACACACCTACGACTTCGGATTAATTGGTAACTGTGCCTATTTAGGACTTGTTGGTCTCGATACCAATATAGCATGGATGTGCATGCCTCGGTTCGACAGCTCTTTTATCTTCGGAAGTCTAATTGGCGGTGAAAAAGGTGGAGAGTTTTCCATCAAGCCTAATCAAGAAAATTTTAAGTCTGAGCAACAGTACATCCAAAATACCAATGTATTGGAAACCATTATCAGTACAGATGATTTCTCTTATAAAGTAACAGATTTTGCTCCCCGCTTTCGTCAGTTCGATCGCTATTATAGACCACAAATGCTCATCAGAAAGATTGAGCCTTTAAGCGGTACGCCACAACTTATTGTAAAGTGCGACCCCGTAGGAGAGTATGGTGAAAAGAAGTTGACCCGAGAAAGAGGCAGCAGCCATATCCGCTATTATGGATTACCTGAAACACTTCGCCTTACAACAGACATTCCCATTAATATGGTGATGGACAGCAGCCCTTTTGTGTTAACCAAACCGCGTTACTTGGTCATGACTTATGGCGTTCCATTAGAAGGTGAACTGCAAGAAACAAGCGAAAGCTTTTTGAGGAAAACTGTTTACTATTGGCAAAACTGGATTAAATCGACCAGCATAGGCATGCATTACCAAAAAGAGGTGATTCGTTCTTCCTTAGCATTAAAAATTCATCAATATGAGGATACTGGTGGTATCATCGCTTCTCCCACTATGTCATTACCGGAGTCAGACGGGAGCACACGAAACTGGGATTATCGCTATTGTTGGATGCGCGACTCCTATTATACCTTAACCGCCTTTAACAACATTGGTCACTTTGAGGAAATGGAAAAGTACTTCCTTTTCCTTAGTAACCTACCCATGAGCAATCAAGAAAGGATTCAACCGCTCTATGACATTGTAGGACAAAACAAAATTATTGAAACGGAGCTAGATCTACCGGGTTACCTAGGCAATAAGCCTGTTCGGTTGGGCAATGATGCCTATACGCACATTCAGAATGATGTATACGGCCAAATACTATTAGCTATCCTCCCTTTATATACCGACAAAAGGTTCTCCAAATTAGAGCGCAGTGAGTCTTTACCGCTATTAGATACCATACTTGATAAGATAGCTTTTACCATTGATGAAGCCGATGCCGGTTTATGGGAGTTCAGAAACCTGCGACAGAAGCATGCTTATACCCACCTTTTTCAGTGGGCCGGTAGCCATGCTGCTTGTAAAATCGCGAAGGAGATTGGCGCTCCACATTTGGAAAAGAAGGCAAAATCGCTTCAAAAAAAGGCGCAAGAACATTTAGAAAACTGTTATCTAGCAGACAGAAAAGCCTATGCGCAAGCCGAAGGGGTTTCGCGCATGGATGCTAGCACATTGCAGTTAATAATGATGAATTACCTTCCGCATGATAGCCAAAAAGCAAAAGACCATTTGAAAGCATTAGAGGAAGACCTTAAAGTAGGAAAGGGATTGTTCTATAGGTATAAACATGCCGACGACTTTGGCGAACCAGAAACCACTTTCTTAATCTGTGCCTTTTGGTATGTTGAAGCCTTAGCCTGTGTGAATAGAACTGATGAAGCCATGGAAGCTTTTGAAGAAATCATTGGCTACTCCAACCATGTGGGTTTATTAAGCGAGGACGTAAAATCTACTGATGGCAGTATGTGGGGGAATTTCCCGCAAGCTTACAGTCATGTAGGCTTAGTAAATGCAGCCTATCGCATCAATAATAAGCTCGATAAGCCTGATTTTTTACACTAACATAAGAGACCAACTCCCCTAAATTTTTAACTATTGCTTGGTTCTAACTAGCTATGAGAAATTTTTTGACTAAATGGTTCCAGATATTTAAGGAATCTATCGTTCGCTTTTTTCAAGATGATCCCTGGAAACACAGCGCCGCGACCGCATTCTTTACCATCTTCTCCTTACCAGGAATAGCTATCATTTCTATCACCGTAGCGAGTTATTTTTATGAAGATGAATTAGTTAGAGAACAATTAATCACCCAAATACGCCTTTTAACGGGAGATGCCAGTGCACAGCAAGTGGAGGAACTAATGGCACAGACCTACATTACCAATGCAAGTTTTATTATGAAAGTAGTCGGTATAGGTACGCTGGCATTCAGTGCTACCACGGTTTTTATTTCTTTGCAAGACAGCCTTAACCACATCTGGCGCATTAGACCAAAGCCTAAGAAAGAAGTTGTGAAATTTATCTTAAATAGGTTGTTGTCACTTGCCATGATAGTCTCTTTGGGCTTTCTCATTCTGGTTTCCCTGTTCGCAGATACAATGATCACCATTCTGCAGGAAAAAGTATTAAATGTATTCACGGAAGAAACCTTGCACATAGCCCAAATAATCAATGTACTTATTTCGGTAGGCTTGGTCTTTTTAATCTTTAGTGTCATTTACAAAGTGTTGCCTGATGCTGAAATTAGCTGGAAGGACATCTGGATTGGTGCCATTGTTACAACAGTTTTATTTGTCGCTGGAAAATTTGGAATAGGCTACTACTTAGGAACCTCTAACTTAAATGACGCCTATGGTGCGGCCGGTTCCTTAGTGTTGCTATTAAGTTGGGTTTATTACTCTTTGATGATTCTATTGCTTGGTGCTGAAATCACTTATACACATGCTCGCTATATGAATAGAACTATATTACCCGCCTCTAATGCTGTAGCCATTAAAGTAGAAGAGGTGGAAAGGACGCTTAATGCGCTAGAGTAGCCTCCGAACAGTTTCTCTATTGCTGTTACATCCTGAGTATTGCTATAATTTATTTGTAGTAATTACCTTACAGATAGAATCTTTTGAAACAAAAATGGGTAGTGCCTATTCAGTCATTACTGACTGAATAGGCACTACCCATTGAAATTCATGACGTCGCAGTCATACTTACTATCTATCTAAAGTAATAAGCGACCACTTCTGTAAAAAAACGAGCACCGCCTGCCCCATGAATACTCTCCACCGGTACACTCTCACCGAAGGTAAATGTTTCAAAGGTTACGTCGGTGCTACCCTTCGCATTCATTGCCTCAAAGGCGTCTGCTGAATTAAAATAAGGGACTAAACCATCATTCTGACTGTGATAAAGTTTAATCGGTGCGAGTGCCTTCCAATCATAGATATCATTATCTGCTAATGCTTGAGAAAAAGCACTTTGTGGATTATTTATATCGGCGATAAAGGCATCTGTAAAAACTTCTTGTGGATTTGTATTAGAGAGCGCAAAATAACCGCCGTTAATAACTTCCGTCGCATAGGGCTCGTTTAAGTAATAAGCCAAGCCTTTTTCCAAAGAAGGATATACCTTATCATAAGTGTCCATTACCCATAAATAAAGGCTTAAAGAGAATCCTAAAGGCTCTTGGTTATTAAATATAAAATCGCCCACAGCTGTTTTATTATATGCTCCTGCACCCATCGCACTCTTTTTAATAGGAAACTTATCTGTTAAGCCATTATCTTCCATATACTTGTGTAGCGCCATCGTAGAGTTTCCTCCTTGACTATACCCTATTAGGTAAGTACCTGAAACTGCCTCCACTTCCAAAAACTCTCTTAATTCATTAGCTGCCTCAAGCATGTCGTAAGAAGCTGTTGCTGTTGTTTCAGCATGCTCATAAGGATGAATTAAATCTTTGGTAGTTCCATAACCGATATAATCTGCTGCAGAAACATAGAATCCGCTTGAAGCAAACAATACCGCAGACAAAGATATTTCGGCACTTTCTGGTGAAAGATAGGAAGGAGCTCTATGTTCTTGGTCTATTGCTGGATTATTGTCTTTTGCCAAAGTACTGTGTTGGAAACTCATTAACTTTACCTTACCTGTCACCTGAGGCACTAATACCAAACCAGAAGCCTCCACCATAGTGTTGTCATAGTTTGTTGTATTGTAGGTAACTTTATAGGCCTCCACGTCATTCGTGATAAAACCAGAAATGAGGGGGTCACTGTTGAAACGAGTATTTACGTCTTCTTTTGTAATGGTTTCAAGAAACTCATAGCTTACAACATAACTAAACGTTGGATTTTCATTACCTGAATCCAGCTCATCATCGCAAGAGAAAAGAAAAACTGAAATTAGTAATAAGCTAATTTGAAACAAATGTTTTTTGATGTTCATAAGAAGTATATTAGTTGATTGTTTGCTCTTTAATTAGTCTATCGTATAATAATATAACGCAAAATAAATAATTTTTCGCCATGAAATTAAAAGACGTTCCTTTAAAAGAAAATATTTCCGAAATAGAACTAGGTCTTAGGCCATTTGTTCATAGAACCGCCATCTTTTCCTCTGATTTGTTAAACAAGCTTGTGGGCTGTTCTCTTTTTTTTAAATCCGAAAATTTACAGAAAGGCGGATCTTTTAAAATTCGAGGAGCAATGAATGCCCTTCTTTCTATCGATCCTAAAAATAGAAAGTTTGGCGTAGCAACTCACTCATCTGGCAACCATGCGCAAGCTTTGGCAATTGCTGCTAGGCAATTGGGAATGAAAGCTTGGATCGTTATGCCTTCAAACTCTCCAGCGGTAAAGGTGGCTGCAGTAAAAGGTTATGGTGGTGAAATAATCATTTGTGAACCAAACTTATTAGCACGGGAGGAAGGGTTGAAGGCCGTCGTTGCGAGAACCAACGCCACCTTTATACCTCCATACAATAGCTATGATATCATTGGCGGACAAGCCACCCTGATGAAAGAATTTATAGAAGATACAGAGGGCCTCGAAGCATGCATTGTACCTATAGGTGGCGGTGGTTTAATATCCGGAGCTATATTGGCAGCAAAATACTTTGGGAATGGCTTACCCATTTACGGTGCTGAGCCAACAGGTGCTGATGATGCTTTTCGCTCTTTATTATCTGGCAAGATAGTGCCAATGGAAAATCCTGATACGATAGCAGACGGCCTAAGAACTAGCCTCGGTAGCTTAACTTTTCCGATCATCAAAGAAGGGGTAAAAGAGATACTTACAGTTTCAGACGAAGAAATTATTGACGCCATGAAGTTAATTTACCAATATTTAAAGTTAGTGATTGAGCCTTCTGCAGCAGTACCACTTGCTGCCTTGATAAAAAATAAAGACCAATTTCAAGGTATGAAAATTGGTCTTGTATTATGTGGTGGCAATATTGATCTTGGAAATTTGCCTTTTTAATTATGGGAAAATACCCATTTCAGTATAGCTGATAGCGATGCGGTCTAATGCCAATATGAAGGCTGCCGTCCTCAAGCTTTTAATGCCTTTTTGTTTGCGCATTTCATTTAGTTGATGATAGGCTGTTACCATGGTTTCTTCTAATCCAGAATTTACTAAATCTCTTTCGCTGGCTCCTTTTACAATCTTACTTACTTCGTCATCACTAAAGGTGTCTCCAGTAGCATTTTCAATACTTTGTAATAGATGTTTATATTTCTCCATTTCATAACGCTTCTCTAACTTACCGAACGATACTCTGGAAAGATTTTTTAGCCACTCAAAGTATGATACCGTTACACCACCAGCATTAAGGTACATGTCAGGAATTATCATCACATCCTTTGCCAACAATATTTCTTCGCCCTCCCTAGTAATAGGTCCATTGGCGGCTTCTCCAATAATTTTAGCTTTTACGTCTTTGGCATTTTCCGCTGAGATTTGGTTTTCCAAGGCTGCGGGCACTAAGATATCACATGAATAAGTCAGTAAGTCATTACCATTTTCAATAAACGTAGCCTTCGGAAAATCTTTAAGGGTACCCTTCTTTTGTTGATGCTCCTTTAAAGCCTCAATGTTTAAGCCCGCTTCATTATACACTCCACCGTTGTATTCCGCCACGCCTATTACTTTAGCGCCCGCTTGATGAAGATATAAAGCGGAGTAATATCCTACATTTCCAAATCCTTGAACAATGACTGATTTCCCTTTTATTCCTGCTGATAGCCCTATTGCTTGCATATCCTCTTCAACGCTCACTGCCTCCCTTATACCAATAAAAACACCTAGCCCTGTTGCTTCAGTACGGCCTTCGATACCATGCTGCGATAGTGGTTTACCCGTTACACACCCTTTGGCATTGATGGCTTCTGGATTAAATGCTTCATAGGTATCAACAATCCATGCCATTTCTCTGGCTCCAGTACCATAATCTGGTGCTGGAACATCTATTGCTGGACCAATAAACTTTTTCTTTATTAGCTCGGCGGTATACCTGCGGGTAATTTTCTCCAATTGGCTAACGCTATACTCTTTTGGGTTGATACTAACACCTCCTTTGGCGCCTCCAAAAGGAATGTTAACCATTGCGCACTTAAAAGTCATTAAGGCAGCTAGACCCATCACTTCCTGCTCATTTACCAACTCGCTATACCTTATCCCTCCTTTTACTGGCAGCTTGTGATGAGAGTGTTGCACTCTATAGCCCTTAATAACCTCATAACTACCATCATCATTCCTTATAGGAAAATTAAATTTATAGATACTGTTACACTGCTTAATTTGTTCTAATAGACCCGGATGTAAATCCAGGTGCTCTGCCGCCTCATCAATAAAACTACTTACTTCATCAAATAAACTGTATTCTTTATCTCCTGCCATGCTACTTTTTATTTATCGGTCTTTTTAAGCAATCGTTTTTAAATATTCTTTTTTCAACAAAGGACAGATTTTGTACCGTTCTTCCTTAGTGTCTTCATAAATACTGTTTAGCACTTCAAAAACATTCTCTATTCCAATTTTTTCACACCATTCAAAGGGCCCGTGAGGATAATTAGTGCCTAATTTCATTCCTTGGTCAATATCCTCTTTAGTAGCTGTGCCTTCTTGCACAGTATAGTATGCCTCATTAATAATCATGGTGATAATTCTTGGTGTAGCCATCGCTACGCGGTCATCTACTATTTCAACATCCCATTCCAATTTCTTAACCAACGATAAAAGCATTTCTTTATTTTCTGTATCAGACAAAGTAGCCTCTAAAATTGGGCGATTAAAAAATGTCGGCAGCCCATTGAAACCAAAAACAGTGTTCTTAATTGGTTCAATAAATA
>JBKEFO010000175.1:0-7203 GCA_046709585.1 Marivirga sp. | reverse complement strand
AAACTTAGCCAACTGTAGTAGGGTTCAATGTGATGCAAAACGGTAATATTTAGGATGCTTGATGGGCCTCAATGGCCTTACGAACGGAACCATGTTTATCCAATAATGTTCCTGCTTCCTTGGCAGTAATGGACAAGGTTTCCATTATCATACGGGTTCCACGTGCCACAAGTTTCTCATTACTTAGCTGCATATCAATCATCTTATTGCCTTTTACCCTTCCTAACTGAATCATAGCAGTAGTACTAATCATGTTGAGAACCATTTTTTGCGCGGTGCCGGCTTTCATTCTTGTGCTCCCCGTTACAAACTCAGGGCCCACCACTACTTCAATAGGGAGTTCGCACGCTAACGCCAAAGGAGAGCCTTGGTTACACGCAATGCATGCTGTTCTAATCCCATGACTCTTGGCGACTTCTATGCCTCCTATTACATAAGGGGTGGTGCCAGAGGCGGCTATCCCTATTAGAAAATCATTATCAGTTATTCCATATTCTTTTAAGTCTTTCCAAGCCTGTTTACTATCATCTTCTGCAAATTCCACAGCTTTTCTAATGGCCTTATCACCGCCGGCAATCAGGCCAACGACCAAATCATGCGCTACACCAAAAGTAGGGGGGCATTCAGAGGCGTCTAATACGCCTAATCTCCCACTGGTGCCAGCACCGATATAAAAAAGCCGACCACCATTTTTCATCTTTTCTACAATAGCATATGAGACCCTTTCAATCTGGGGCAGCGCCTTTTCAACGCATATTGCTACGCTTTGGTCTTCCGAATTAATACCCTTCAGTAGTGTTTCTATGCTTAATTGCTCGAGGTTATCGTGTTTCGATTCTGATTCAGTGGTATTCATTATATATTTTTTTGATGGTACAAAGTTAGCCCAGCTATCGGGCTTTCGACAATGATTCCAACATTAAGTTGTCTTCTCTGTAGTACCCTCCTTAAAATCGGGTTGGCATGAAAGGCTACTCCTCCAACAAAATGAATAGGTAGTTTATCTGCCTTAACAAAAGTCTCTTGGACATTGTGTAGAAATGAATCGAAAGCTTCAATCATCAGTTTTTGGCAATATGGGAAAGCCTGATGTGCTAAAATAAAGGGAAAGAATTGAGCAAGGAATTTATTAGGCTTCGCTTCTCTGTACAATTTTTCTAACAAGAGATCTTTGCTTAATGATGGAAATTGTCTCGTAAAGAGCCTGTGTAGTTCTTCAGGAAGCCTATTGTTAAAAAGGTCTTTGACTAATTGTTTACCCATATAAGCGCCACTTCCCTCGTCTCCTAAAATAAACCCTAGGTTCATCATTTGCCTAGTAATATCTTTCCCATCGTAGAGACATGCGTTAGACCCCGTGCCTAAAATGCAAACAATACCCGCTTTGTCTTTGCCACATGCCCTGGCAGCTGCCAGTAAGTCGTGGTTAACAACAATGGTTTCACAAGCGGGAAGGAAGCGTGCAAGTACAGCGTATATTTTTGCTTTTGCTTGCTCAGTTTGACAGCCTGCGCCATAGAAATAGATTGCTGTAACGGATTCTTCCCATTTAACGGTTAATTCATCTTGTAATAAATGGAGCAATTCATCCTGAGTAGCGTATGTAGGATTTAACCCTGAGCTGACAAACTGTTCAATTCTTCCACCGTCATACATAAATCGCCAATCTGTCTTTGTTCCGCCGCTTTCAGCAATAATTTGCATAGTACTATTTAATAATTAATAAAGTGTTAATTTAACATACTGTAAAATTTATCTACCTTAGATATCGATAATTATTATCATTTATGTTGAGAAATAAACTTTTAGAGATATTGGGAATAGAAAAGATAGTTCATTCTTTACAGGGCTTGGTAGAAACCCGCGTGGCACTGATTAAAGAGGAAGTAGAAGAAAAAGTAGTGAGTTCAATAGTGAAGGCAGTACCGCTAGTATTGGTCATGCTATCCGCTACTCTTTTTGTCTTCTTTGCAAGTATCACCTTAGGGCTTTACCTTTCAGTTGTTACTGGTAACACGATTTTAGGATTTGGAATAGTAACAGCATTTTATTTTTTGTTAGGCATAATTGTGTACCTGATGAGGAATAATAAAGCCTTTACTAAAGTTTTTGATAAGCAAATACGAAAAAAAAGAGATAGTTAATTTACAAAATTGAAATATGAGTAAGAGTCTTCAACAAAAGCAAAAGGTATTAGAAGAGGAATTGAACGAGCAATTAGCAGAAGCAAAAGATAAAGCCGTTGAGGTGGGCAAGCAAGCGTTGGTTATTGCAGGTGGTGTCTTTGTTGCTTATCAGTTAGTGAAACTGCTCACATCATCCAAAAAGAAGAAAGTAAATTCAAATCAAAAGGTATATCAACAAATTGGAGCTGACGAGAATAATCTGTCGGGGGCTCAAAAAATCGTAATCGAGCGAGCACCTGCAAGAAATAAAAATCTATTCTTTGATGAGTTGAAAGCGGAATTCGGCTCTATGTTAATGGGTTTGGTAAAAGCAAAAATTTACGAGGCACTAGAGCAGCTAAACAATAAAATGCAAAAGGCGGATGATGAAACAGAAAATTCTTGAGAAGTTGTCCCAGGGATCAAAGGAGGGTATAAAATATTTCGCCTTGCTGATAGACCCTGATAAGGTTGACGCATTGCCAGACCTCAAGCAGCTTATTCATGTAGCTATAGAAAACAAAGTAGACTTCTTTTTAGTGGGAGGCAGTTTAATTATTGGGGATGCCTTAGGGGCCTGTATTGCTTTTATTAAGTCTCAAACAGATATACCAGTAATTCTTTTCCCGGGGAACAATCAATATATAGATTTACAGGCGGATGCTATTTTTTACCTATCGTTAATTTCTGGTAGGAATGCTGATTTATTGATAGGTCAACATGTTTTGTCTGCACCGATATTAAAGCGCAGTAAGATTGAAGTGCTCTCCACTGGGTATATGTTAATAGATGGGGGAAAAAGTACCTCTGTTTCTTATATGAGCAATACCACACCAATCCCTTATGATAAGGTTGATATCGCCATGAGCACAGCTATTGCTAGCGAATTGCTCGGGCAAAAGCTTATTTATATGGATGCTGGTAGCGGTGCGAAGATTAATATATCTGAAAAGATGATTGCATCTGTGAGGCGTGCCATTGACATCCCCTTAATTGTGGGAGGAGGTATTAATAATGTTCAGAAAGCAAAAAGCGCCTGGAAATCAGGCGCCGATGTTGTTGTTGTTGGAAATGCTATTGAGAAATCACCTGATCTCCTGATAGCTTTGACAGAAGCTAAAAGTCAGATGAATAAACAATTAAACATTCATTAATGACTCTCTTCTTCTCATTTTTCCTGCAGGTATACCAAACATCATTTTGAAACGACGACAGAAATAGGCGGTATCTTTGTAGCCTACTTCTTGGCCAATATCTCTAATGCTTTTCTTACTTGTTCGTAGGAGTGTAACAGCTTCCTCCATTCTTTGATATTCGATATAATCCTGCGGATTAATACCTGTGAGCATCTTAAAATACTGACCAACGTAATCTTCAGATACATTGGCAACTTCAGCAAGTTTCTTGTTTGACAGGTCACCACCTAAATGCTCATTAATATAATTAAATATGTCAATTAACCTCGGATCTTTAAAGTAGGTACTATTGGTAGCTAATTGCTCTACAAACAATTTATTCCGTACGATATGTCTAAAGAGCTCGATCAAAAGATGCTCAGTAGAAACTTTGATCATACGGTCAGCTCCCGGCTCGTCCGTTTTAGATTCATGAAATATCGTATCATGAATACTTTTAAGAGTTGAATTTGTAAAATTGAATGGAGGTATATCTAATGAGGAGAAAAAGTTGACTGAATCGAAAACCTTTGCTTCAAAAGAAATATAACTAAAACTATCGCCACCCTCATTCACTAATTCTGAGTGATTGATAGAATTGAAATATTCCGATTTGTTGCTAATAAAATTATCATTGGAAACCACTGCAATTTGGCTGCCTCTTCCGTATGTTATCTGATGTGATTTCCCACCAGGAATAAAGGCAAATTCACCTTCTTTTACGAGCAATTTGTCCTCTCCTACTAATATCTCCCCCTTATTTACCCACAATAACTTGTTCTCAACCTCATAGAGATTTGTAACAGTCACAGGTTTCAATATTTTTATGCTTTTGGCTTTTACAAACTTAACGCCTAGAGACTCAATGATTTTATTATAATCTTCCATTTTCTTAATTTATGAATGGATTAACTTTAAAAAGTAAAATTACTATTTTTAATAATTGTATAAATCTAATGAGGAATAGTTTAATTTCAAACAAAATAAAAAATGCATGACTTCACTTATGATGTAAGGTCATGCATTAATAAGGTGTTTTTCGAGTGCTTATTTTAGAATATTTCTGGAGATCACCACTTTTTGAATTTCTGAGGTTCCCTCATAAATTTGCGTGATTTTTGCATCTCTCATTAAACGTTCTACATGGTATTCTTTTACATAACCATATCCTCCGTGCACTTGTACAGCTTCTATAGTAGTATCCATAGCTACTTGCGAAGCAAATAGCTTGGCCATTGCACTCGCTTGAGAGAAATCTTGTTTTTGATCCTTCAGCCAAGCAGCTTTTAGACATAACATCCTTGCAGCTTCAATATTAGTAGCCATATCAGCTAATTTGAACGCAATTGCTTGATGTTGACTAATTTCTTTTCCGAAGGCTTTGCGTTCTTTAGAGTATTTTAGTGCTAATTCATAGGCGCCTGAAGCGATACCCAACGCTTGTGCGGCAATGCCTATTCGTCCTCCGTTTAAGGTAGACATTGCGAAACTAAAACCAAAGCCGTCATCTCCGATTCTATTTTCTTTAGGTACTTTTACATCAGTGAACATCAAAGAATGCGTATCTGATCCTCTGATACCCATTTTTTCTTCTTTTTTACCGACAACAAAGCCTTCCATTCCTTTTTCAACGATAAAGGCATTAATGCCTTTATGTGCTTTATCTTTGTCTGTGTGCGCAATAACCAAGTAAACAGAGGCACTATTACCGTTGGTTATCCAATTCTTAGTGCCGTTTAAAAGGTAGTGATCACCTTTATCTTCGGCCGTTGTTCTTTGCATAGTCGCATCGGAACCAGCTTCTGGCTCTGAGAGACAGAAAGCACCAATTTTTTCTCCTGTAGCGAGTTGCTTTAGATATTTTTCTTTTTGTGCTTCAGTACCATATTTGTCCAATCCCCAGCAAACAAGTGAATTGTTTACCGACATACATACAGAAGCGGAAGCATCAATTTTCGAGATTTCTTCCATTGCTAATACATAAGAGATAGTATCCATACCACCGCCATTGTATTTAGGGTCTACCATCATTCCCATGAAGCCTAGCTGACCCATTTTTTTAATCTGTTCCGCAGGAAAGATCTCTTTAGTGTCTCTCTCAATTACGCCAGGCAATAAGTCATTTTGCGCAAAATCTCTTGCGGCTGCCTGAACAGCTAATTGTTCTTCTGTAAGTTCAAAATTCATTATATATGTGTTTTAATTAGAGTTTCTTTCAAACAGTATGTTTCTTGAAAAGTTCTGCAAATATAGCAAAAATCCATTAATCCCGCGCTCCTAAATAGCTGAACACGAAATATAGGAGTGTTACTAATGAAGAGATAGCAGTTACAACATACGTCATAGCAGCCCACTTTAGGGCGTCCTCTGCCATTGCATGCTCTCTGCTGTTGGCAATTCCAGAAGTAGTCAACCAGGCAAGGCCTCTTTTACTTGCATCAAATTCTACGGGTAAAGTAACAAAGGCGAATAGCGTAAAAACACTATAACATACAATGATTACCATAAGTGAAATTTGTGGACTGAATATACCTTGCAAAAAAAACGCACCAAAAAGCATAGCCATAAAGATGAAATTCATAATTTTTGCGCTGACATTTTGTATGGGCACCAAGGCAGAACGCAACTGTAAAAAGGCATATGATTTGGCATGCTGTACTGCATGTCCTACCTCATGTGCTGCTACTGCTACTGCTGCTGCTGAACGGCCTTCGAAAACGTCAGCACTAAGATTTACTGTTTTGTTAGCAGGGTTGTAATGATCTGTGAGCTGGCCTGCAACTGATATGACCTTTACATCATGTATGCCGTTGTCTTTCAGCATTTGCTCGGCGGCTTCTTTTCCAGATATTCTACTGCTTAATGTGATTTGTGAATATTTCTTGAATTTACTTTTCAATCTATTTTGAATGGCATAGCTCAAAATAACAAAGCCAATCGAGATAACTATTAGGAACATATTTTAAGCTTTTATTTGTTTAATAATTTGACTTGTGGAGTAACCTTCGACTAAAGCTATGGTTTCTACAGAGCCGCCATTTTGCAATACGATATCTGCTCCAACTATGTTGCCAATTTCATAATCGCTGCCTTTTATTAATACGTCAGGCAATAGGCGTGTTATTAGCTTGATAGGCGTGTCTTCGGAAAAGAAAGTGACTGCATCAACAAAAGCTAAGGCGGCCAATAACCGGGCACGTGCGATCTCATTATTTATAGGCCTTGACGCTCCTTTAAGTTTTTTAACAGAGGTATCAGTGTTAATGGCAACAATAAGTTTATCACCCATCTCAGCCGCTTTTTCTAGGTAATCGATATGACCTAAGTGTAAAATATCGAAGCAACCATTTGTGAAGACTGTTTTTGTTCCTGTTTTTTTCCAGGAGGCTACTTTTGAGGCGATTTGTTCTTGGTTAAGTATTTTGAGCTGTGTTTCCATCTGTTACTTGTGCTTCTCTTTTGGGAATTACCATACTTATAAAAAAGGAAATTAACCCTAACAGCATTATCGCTATAGAGTTGGTAGTATGCAATAAAAAGGCAAAGAAAATACCGTCGTTTTCAGGAATGCCATAAAGTACTAGGCCGGCACTAACCAAAAAATGAAATGCACCAATCCCACCTTGCACAGGTGTAGCCATGCCTATTCCACCAAGTACTAACAAGGTAAAGCCTGCAGTAATGCTAAGTTGCGATGTTTCCGTTAAACTAAAAACTACTACATAGGTCATGAAAAAATACAAAACCCATATTAGCAGTGTGCTTAACACAAATTCTGTTTTTTTTCTAAGTTTCCTGATTGAAAGAATACCCTCTACTAATTGCCTAAGAAATAGGGCCAATTTACTGATAAAAGGATTTTT
>JBKEFO010000174.1:0-7229 GCA_046709585.1 Marivirga sp. | reverse complement strand
GTGACCTGTTTCTTAGTATTAAGTGCTTAACAAACCCCTCTTTTCATTTCTAAAAATAAAAGTTTTAATTTACAGGTAATTAAGCTCTTTCAGCTAGATCCATTCTATTTAGGGCAGGCTCTATAAATAAATAGAAAAACCTCTATTAAATGCTTGAAATAAGCCCTAGATAGAGTATTATATTAACATCAAGACCCTAAAGAGAATGTTGAGATGACTGTATACGCATATGCAAGAGTTAGCACTAAAGATCAGAATGTAGAGCAGCAAATCGAAAGGCTTGAAAAATATAAACCAGAAGTGTCTATCGCTGAGACTTTCACTGGTACAACATTAGATAGGCCTAAGTTTCAAAAGCTAGTGAACACGCTCAAATCTGGGGATACATTAGTCGTTCGTGAGGTTTCCAGATTGGGACGTAAAACCAGTGAAGTACTCTCTCTTGTAGATACTCTCAAGAATAGAGGGGTGCATTTGATAATAGATAACCTTGAAGGTACTGATATTACTACCAGTGCAGGTAAGTTAGTTTTCACAATGCTATGTGGTCTAGCTGAGATGGAGAGAGAATCAATGTTAGAGCGACAAAAAGTAGGTATCGAGCGAGCAAAAAAAGAAGGTAAGTATCAAGGTAGGAAGGCTCTTGATCCAATAGTAGTGAAAACTGCAAAAGACCTTATAGCTAATGGCATGACGAAACAGGCTGTAGCAAGTCAGATGAATATTGGAGTCAGTACTTTGTATAAGTATTTGTCCGGTAGCACATAGTTAAGTAAAAGTAAAGAATTAACTTGACAAATGATGTCAAAAGCCATATAATAACAGTAAGAGGTAAGGTAAATTTTTAGCTGTAGTCTCTTACTTAGTTTAGTTGATCGCTAAGGAATACACTAAAGATCAATTAGGTTTGCACAATAAATGTAATGTTTCCTTTCTTTGATACTACTTAAAGCTGCATTATAAAAGCCTCTCAGGCTTGATAGATTCACCCAAATATCCCTTGTCTTAAACTTAACAGCTCAGCATAACCATAGGAGCTCTTTTCGCGTGCCTGTTTATATAGAAGCTTATTTACAAAAAGTAGCTTTTACGGTCAAAGGTTTAGTCACCCACCTTTAGCTTCGCTAATACTTAATAATCATATCGCTAGCACTCAACAAACATAGAGAGATATTGCTGTGCGCGCTATATAAATAAATAGGAAATGTAAAGTATGATGAACAATAAAAACTATTACTATGAAATAACAAATAACAGTAATAAAACTATTTCACTAATCAGAGTCAGTAAAGATTTTAGTTACTTCAGAACAATCGCAGGCCTTGATAGCACTTGGATAGAAAATGGAAAGCTCAATCTATCGTTACCAGTAGCTTACACGTATGTAACAGCCGAAGCTTCACACCCATTAATTGGCGGCCTTATTAAGCAGCTTGGAGAAGTTGTACCAACTAAAAGCACCATCAAAGGAAAGCACATATCAAAAGAGGAGTCTCAATCTATCCGTGATCTATATGCAGCTAATGAGCAGATTTCTAGCCTGTGTCAACGATTTGCTGTGTGTAGAGCCACTATAAATCGTCACTTAAAAAAGGCATCGTAAGCAAGTGTCTCATTTACTATTAAGCCCTTGCTATCAAAGGGCTGTAGCCTAGCTAAATGTCTACCTAGTACATAGGTACAGGGTAGGCTAAAAAGTGTCTCATTTGATTGTGATGAATAGACCATAATTATGCTTACAGGCAAGATAGTTTGAAGGTTAAATACAATGGAATGAGTAAAATTAACCATAATCACTTTAAATAGGGCATGTCTTTACGTGTATTTTAAAATCTCAACGTAAATTAACACCTCCAGCATCTAGGTGCTCAACACAGATCTAATTACATACTGCTATTGTTAGCCCCTTATATTTCAGATATTTTGAATTAACAAAGGTCTTTCTCTTTGTTATTTTGTAGAATGAATATTAAAATGTATAGTCGGCAAAGCTAGAAAATTAAGTCAATCTAAAGTAGCCATTGAGCTAAGCATAAGCCTTCCGACGATTAAGAGGCGTTGGAATAAGCAAAAAATAATATTCGCTATTTATTCAATACGTATTTTACCATTGGATACAGAATAAAAATATTTCGGATTATTTAAAGAGCCTCTCCACTGCCCCATACTGCCGTCTGCAGCATTCATTCTCCAAACAATACCATTGTTTTTTATCTTACAATCGTAATAGAATCTTTTACGGTCACTTGCTCTTACTTGATTAATTCTTATAGAGCTTTCATTGATGACTGCGCGATTAATATCCCCAGTCATCGAAGAATAAGACTTTACCAATGCTATACAAACCTGAGATTTAGTAGCCCCATTAAGATACTTGTCAGTGTTGTCTGGTGTATATTTTAAAATTCCAATAAGAATTACAATGCCTAACATCACATAGTGATACCACTGAATATTGAGCTCTTCGCTGAAGGTTTTTGTTTTACCGTTGGTTGATTTTTGGCTGACGTTCACGCCCCCACCGATGGGTGATGGCTCTTTCCACTTATCTGTCTTGCTATGCTCTTGGGTTTCTATAACCTTACTCACAATATTTGAAAATGTGTTAGCTGCCTTATGTTGAGACTTTTTGATATTATTTTTAGTCTCAGAAGCCAATCGCTTGGGTAATGCACCAAATACATAATCACAAAGCTCTTCTTGTGTTGAGAACTTATGTTTAGCACCCTTTGCAGGATCTGTTACCTGCCAACCATTGGAAGATTTACTTATAATGAAACCTTTTTCTTCTAATACTTTCCTTGCTTCATTAAAACTAAAGGCATCATCAACATCTTTATTATTTTCACCACTCGTGATTTCTTTGCTAGTGACTTCTTTGCTGAGATTATCTTCTTTATGCTCGATCTGAGGATCTTCCTCCTTAATATTCTCTTTTTTATGTTCAATTTGATGATCTTCTTCTTTAGCACGCTCTGTTTCTTGCTCTTCAAGTATTCCTGACACTTCATACTGATCTTGCAATGACTGGAATCTATAGCGAATGTATAGAGACTTAGCTTTCTCTTCTGATCCGTCACTGTAAGATAGTGCTTTAGCCCATAAGCCAGATTTTGTTTCGCCTTGGCTTAGTTCTAAAGCTGCTTGATCATAATACGTTTCTTCCCTTAGTCTGTCGGTAGCTGATTTACTTTTATTATTATCACTCATGCACAATTATTCCTAAAAGCTATAGTTATTAATAACTATAGCATTCCCAAACAAAAAAAATCATATTCTGGATATAAAATCTACCAATGCTTAATTGGCAGCGAGAGCTTCTAAGCCGACCAATATCGTCAGTGAATAGGCTCGTCGTTTTCCTGAGGGCTATGAGACTTGAAGAGTTTGTGGCAGAGTTATCTAGTCGATTTGATGGCATATTTTAAAAAAGCTGGTAATAATGATCCCCCCCCAGTATTTGAGTGCTCAGCAGCTCTTAAGCCAATTACCACTATTTATAGCAATAGCTATTTCAATGATGTTGTAGGTATTTAAATTTGATATGATTTAGTGGAAAATTAATAGCAGAAAACTGGCAGAAAAATTGCTGCATAGTCGGAATTCTGCCTAATGTACTGTTGTGCGGTAAGGAAACTATGGAAGAATTAGTCGAAAAATATATAGAGATTTTAGATCAGGAGCTTAAGGAAAAGGAGTGTCAAGACTTCATTGAAGCTAATACTCAATTTGTACCAAGACATTTCGTGCAAAATCATGGGGTGCATATGAGCCTAGTGCTAAGGAAGCTCAAAATATCAAACGATATGGTTACTGATTTTGTGATTCTCTCTAAAAGCTCAATTGGCTGGAATTATATTCTTGTCGAGATTGAGAAGCCTTCTTCTCGATTTTTTAAATCAGGAAGTACAGATGTCCACTCAGATTTCATACGTGGAGTAAAGCAAATAAAATCATGGAAAGCTTGGTTTTCAAAGCCTGATAATAAATCTCATTTTGAGTCTCAATTGCGCTTCATAAAGAAACCTATTTCCAATACCCCTGTAGAAATTAAGTACGTTTTAGTCACTGGGAGAAGGAGCGAGTATAAAGATAGTGAAGATAAAATACATACAATCCGTTCCTACGAATCATTTGATTTTAAGATAATGTCGTTCGATAGCCTTGTAGAAAATGTACATAACAACGAAGAGTTGTACCTAGGTCTAAGAAGGCAAGGTTCAATCGAAATAAAATCACAGAAGGTTTTAGATACAGCTTTCCTGCAATGGTGTGATGATAGTGACTTTCAGTTAAATCCAGAGATAAAGAGATTGTTCATAGAGTATCTAGAAAATAAAAAAGCTTCTTATGAAGCCGGTCCTTCCCTGAAGGGGTTAGGAGCAAGACAGATTGATAAGATGATCAATCGTGTTTCTAAAATGAAGGTTGTAAATGCATAACAAGCGCATATTGTCGGACTGGTTTTTCGCTTCGCTCCAAGCCAGACGCAAATGCTGGCGTTAAGCATCCTCAGGTCAGCGATCTAAATAGGTACCAATGTGACAGATAGAGAACTTGTAGCTACACCAGTGGGATCGCAAGACCTTTGTAATAAAATGCAATATTTGCAAAATGCCCTAGCATTGATAGAACAACTCAAAGGAGGGATGGCACTTCGAGGAAAGTGGGGTGAAATTAGAACAATGGTGGATGCATTGTTGCGCGAGGTCCCATATTCAGGTTATCCAATAGAATCTCCATTTTCACTTTATAGGGGAAGAATAGACAATGATAGAGAGACTCTAAACTTCCCGCATGATTTTAGTTATTGCCCAGTTAAATATTCAAAGGCATACGGTCGTTGCCACCGCCCAGATTCCACAATATTTTATGGTGCAAATAACCTAAATACCGTTCTTTCAGAATTGACCCCAGAAGTGGGGGATACTGTACATGTTGGAATTGCAGAAGTAAGCGCCAGTAAAAAATCCATATTTACGGCTATTGGTGAAATTGATCACGTACGTAGATTTAATAAGCCTTTATTAGGTAATGAAGAAACTAAAAATATACTGAATGAGTTTCTCGTGAATTGTGATGACGATAAAAGAGTAAGGACGCTACTTGTGGATGCGTATTTTGCTGACGTCTTTTCAGCTCCTGCTTGTAAAGAAAAAGACTATAAGGTTACAAGCGCGTTATCTGATTTGATATTGGAAGCTAGTAATGATGGTGTTCAAATACTTGATGGGTTCTCCTACCCTAGCGTTGCTCATCGAGGAGGCCTTAATTTTGTTGTTCGGCCAGAATCTTTTGATGAAAAATTTGAGTGGAGTAAATTCACAACGTTAGAAATAACTAATAACCTTGGGTTCGGGCTTTACGCTACTAAGGCGATTTCAATTTCTGAAAGTCATACCCAGCCGGAAGGTATTGTGTGGAAGTCTGCTAGCTAATGCTTAACAAGGCAATTAAAAAATCGCGCAACAAAAAGCCGTTGCACTGGTCTCGCTAACGCTCGACTTTTATTTTGGCGTTAGATTAAGGAAATAACATGGCAACGAAATTTGATTGGAATGGAAAGAGTTTCTTGTTACATTCGAAATTCACCGTAAAGAAATTATTCTGGGGAACAGAGAATGTTCTTTCATTAGATGGGGATCCTATCCTGTCTGCCAAGGGATCTGGCTTTTACATGGAGGATGAAAGGACAATAACAGATGAAGAAAACAATGACTACCATATTCACCTTAGCATGCATAGCAAGGCCCTATCAATGGGATATAAAGTACGAATTAATGGCGAGTTAGTGAGCTCTGGAGTTGTCATGCAAGAGAACGGACTCGTCGCTATCCCGGCTTTAATAATTCAGCATTTGGCAATAGCCTTTTTTGTGGTCAAACTTATACAGTCGTTCTAGGGCTGAAGACTACGGAGACTCCCACCTTAGCTAGCTATCAAGATATAGATTTTGGTAGCGTTGGTTGATTAACATAGAATAATTTATATATTTAAAAGTAAACAACATGACTGATATTGATAATCTTACTAAGCAACTAATTAGATTTAGGGATGAGCGTGATTGGGCTTCCCAACTTTTACTAGACACTAGCTTCTGAGGTGGTAATTCACCGTACATTTATATAAAATCAAGAAATAGTTCAGTAAAAATTTTAGATTTTAAAGGTTATGTTAATGCTGCACGAAGAAATTAATAATAAAGCACATGAAAAAGGATTAACTATTGAACAAAACAATGTCGGATTTTCAGTAAAGAAGGGTGGAGAGCAGATAAAATTTTTCTTTAAGGAAGAAGAGCTTGCTGCCTTTGTAGAGAAGTATGATGAAAAAAATATCCAAAACGCATTGAATCAAAAAAAAGAGCCAATAGTAAGAGGGCAGTCGTATGCTCGTAAAAATCAGATGCATAGCAATTCTAATAGCCCTGATCAGCAACAGATTGTCAGCAGAAGGGAGCATATAACTGACACTGCCAATCTCGTAATGTTATTTTATGTTTTATCTGGTCTCAGCCTACTTGGTGGAGTAGTTCTCGCAGCACAATTTTGGCCAAGTGACCTTGGATATAGCAAGGAATTAAAATCGGTTGCATATACGTGGTCAATTGTGTGGTTGATCGCTGGCATCACCCAAGCTGCGATTTTTGCAGCAATTGCTAAGATTTTATCATTACTTCAACAAATCGCAGATAACAAAGCAGCTTAGAATGTGACTACTTGACGCTTTCAGACTTTATTTAGATATAGCCATATATTTTGAAATTTCAAAAAATAATCTCACTCCCAATCTCTAAGCGCTAAACACACCTACCTATATTTGATACTTCTTGCTCTATTATAGTAATCTGTGATTGTATTTCAGTCTGCTTGACGTTATCTTTTGGTTATCAGGACGCTGATGATGGCTGTCTGGTAGCGACAGCCTAAGCAGAAAGTCTTAGTACATAGTGGCCCAGGAAGCCATTATGTGAGCCATGATTATTTGAACTTCATGGGTGATAATAATGTAAGGCTCTCAATGAGTAGACGCAGTAACTGTCATGACAATGCAGTAACTGAGAGTTTTTTGCAACGTTTAAAAAGCGAGTAATAAAACGTTAAGTTTATTCACAAAGGGGCGAAGCAAAAGCTGAGATATTTAATTTTATCGAAATGTTCTACAATCCGATTAAGCGGCATTGGCACACAGGTAGTGTGTCTCCCGCTAAATATGAAGAACAGTATTTT
>JBKEFO010000173.1:0-7243 GCA_046709585.1 Marivirga sp. | reverse complement strand
TACTTTAGCACGGAAAAACTGTAGAAATTGATAGTCTTGAGAATAGTCTTAGAATGACTAATGGAAGGCATCAAGTCGACGCAATCAATACATTGGCTTTCGGTTAAATTTTAATCGATGCCAAATTATCAGAAATATTCATAGAACAGGCCCTTGCACTTGCGAAAAAAGAAAACTATAACAAAGGCCATGCTCAAGCATACACTTACCAGAGATTTCATGAACGTGTAAATAGCGACAAAGAATCAGCACTGTTTTTACGCGAAAAATAACATCCTATATATTCTAACGAACCAAAACCCACTTTTTGAAAGCACTTGGCCCAGCTTGCTTAGTTTGCACTTTAACCTCCCTATTTCATTTCAGGATTTGAAAAAAATTGTCTTTAATACGTTCTGCAATACACTTAGAAATAGAAAATTAGCGACCAAACCAAAAAAAAACTCATTGGACCATTTGGTCTAATAAGTTCATGTTTCCTAAAGGCTATCTCAGCTTTTAAATAGTAAGAGAAAAGACTTTAAAAACTGACGTCAATTACAAAGCTATCTAAAAATGTAGCCGCTTTGACAAAAGCAATATGTAAGGCTAATTTCACCATTATTAAGGGCTTACAAAACTTATTGAAAAGTTAAAATAAGGGGCAGGACCTAGTGAATTCCGCATAGAAAAAGGATCTTCTCCGAATAATCCAAAAACACGTAAAGTTTCATCTCCGTTGTTTAAGAAATCTGCATCATAAGAATAATCTAGCCTGACTCCTGCTTGCACTGACCACCAGAAAAAGCCAGCCAATTGTCGTTGATATTCCACTCTTGCTTTTATTTCCCCTCTTCTTATTTCAAAACTACTAATTTCACCTGCAGTAGGGTTAGATAACTGACCTATTCGGTAACTGGCTCCTTCTAGCTCAAAGCCTGCTAGTATCAAGTTCGTTGCATTTAGGGTATATCGGTAAAAGGCTCTTGCCGGCAAAAGTGCTTCTATTCCCCATTTTTTATTAGCAGAGGTAAAATTATACAAGGCCACAGGAATATAATTAGGCGCCCCGACCCGATACGTCCGGCTCAAACCAATGGCCCATTGCAATCTGTCGTGCGGGCGCTTTCCAACCATTGCTGCTGCAGAATATCTTAGATACTGATCCCCCATATTACTTAAATTGTAATCGCCACTAACATCAAATTGTCCCTGAAAAAGTAGAAAGGTAGTTTCATTAAGTGGTTTAAAAACTGTCGTAAATAAGCCAGCAGTATGTAGACTTCTACCATCAAGCTGCTCAATAAGACCTCCTTCGCTAGGACTAGATTCACTAAATCTATAGGCAGACTGCATATAATTGGCCCCTAACTGCCAAATGATTTTATTTGTGGAAATCACAGGGATATTTGCATTAATCCTTAAACCACCGGTATAAGCGACCCTTCCCGTCTCTCCTAAACTTTGGTCAATGGCTTCCTCCCTATCTACATTATAGTCATACCCATTTCTTTGAATGGTCGACAACCTCATGTCGTAGGGCATTTGCTGCTCATAACCTACGGTAATAAATCTTGCAGGACTCAAACCTATAATTTTTGCATTAGCATAAGATTTAGACTCACCTCCGATGTACACTGCATCACCATAAAGATCCCAATCTTCCTCCTCCTCTTCTCCTTCATCTTGAGCATAGGCAAAAGAAAATGGCACCATCAGTAGCAGTGCCATTATTTTCAATATGTTTTTAAATTGATTCATGTGACAACTTATTTTTTCTTGATTTGCAAACGTTTCCACTCATCGGTACGACCGAAAGTTTTTACCCCAATAAACCCTCTTATATCTAAAGTGTTATCATCCTTTAGCTTAATCACGCTGCTGTAGGTATTTCCGTTTTCAGGGTCGTAAATGGTCCCTTCAGCCCACTCTCCTTCGCCAACATATTCAAAATCTTTGAGCATTCTGTAACCTCGTAATGGCGCCGATTGCATCGATTCATCTGGATTGTTTTTGTCTAATTTCGACTCGCCAGTATCAGGATCCATTGGCTCTCTTAACCAAACAATACGTCCATAATACTTATCTGCAATTTTATCAATTTTAATTCTTGCCTTTCCGTGACTTGGTTCCCAAACTCCAACTAGGGCGTCTCCTCCTTTAGCATCTTGTGCTTTTATTTCTACCGGCCCTGCTAACACCATAGCAAAGAACGCAATCAATAGTATACTTAATCTTCTCATAGTATTATTCTTTTATTGTTTTACCTCTAATTCAATTTCTATCTCTGTCGTAACAGAAAGTGCTGCAACTAAATCCTCTTGAAGATTAACGTCAGCCACAAAAGTAATTTCTTCTTGCATTAACAGATCAAGCAAATTTTCCTGCTCAGCAGCAATGGTAAAATATAATTCCTTTTTCTCCACAGGGACGGGATTTAGGATTCCAACTCTTTGCATATCGCTACCTGTTGCGGCCAATTGCATAGTAATTTCTGCTAATAAATCAGACGTTGATGGCTCCTGCATTTTAAGTGTTATGGCTGTTACCTTCGCAGATTTAATATCTTCAATATTAATACCATTCAGATCTACCTTCCAAATTCCTGTGAGGGTATTAGAACCTTCCATCGGATACTCCTCAATCATTTCGACGCTGGCTGTTCGAATAGTTTTGATTTCGGTCGTACCGCATGAAGCTACTAAACAAAATAAAAACAAGGAGAATGCATAAATTAAATATTTCATATTTTATTTTTTTTAATAAACATATAAATTCTATCGCTTTTCAAAAGTAATATTTCCATTTAATTTTGTGCTATCTGAATAAATTCCAAAATTTTTATGCCAAAAAACAATTTTTCTCACCACTATCGCCACTAAATAAACTATTAAGGATACACCATACACTTTTTTACCACTACGCCAGCAAATATCAATATTCCTCTAATCGACTTTTTCAAAACTCTTAGTGCCCTGGGTGTTTTGTAACTTATTATTGAAGCACACGCTTGAGCACCCTTAACGTAATTGTGCCTTTGGCCTTAAGTAGGGCCAAAGGCACAATGTTAAAGTTTATTTTGTAGGTTCAATCAGCATTGGTGTAGTACCATTTGTCATAATAATTTTTGTGTTGGGTGACTTACTCAACTCCTTAAATGCTTCAATACTATTCCATTTTATAATATTGTCGGTCAGACCTTCAGATATTATTTTCTGCGCATCCCTTATGCCCTTCGCTTCGATAATTTTCCTCTCTGCCTCTAACTTCTCTCTGTCGAGAAGAAATTCCATTCTTTGTGCTAGTTGCTCTGCTTCTAATTTTTCCTCTACTGCACGAGCAAGACCTGCAGGCAACGATATATTTTTCATCAAAACCGCTTCTATCTCGAAACCTCTAGAGCTTAATATACTAGACATTTGCATCGTAATTTCTTTTTCAATAATGGCTCGCTGCGCAGAGTGCATGTCTTTAGCAAAAAACCGAGAGCAAACATCCGCCGCAGAAGAACGAAATACGCTACTTATTACTTCTTCCTCATTCCCTATACCTATATTCTCAATAATATATGGCGCTTGAGCAGGAACAATCCTGTAAAGGATGGAAATAATGGCCGTTACATTTAAACCTTCTTTTGAAGGTAGGTTCGTAGCTATTTCCATATTCATTGTGCGGATAGGCATTTTAATTACTCTCGTAAAAAATGGATTATAAGCTACCGCACCTGGTAATAAGATCTGCTGATCTAATTTTCCTAGTTTTCGTTTAATTCCTACCTCACCTTGTCTCACAACAGCGCAGCTACTCATGATGGAGATTATGGTTACGAGTGATAAATATTTTAAAAGTTTCATATACTTGTTATTAAGTTTATTCTAAATGTGGATATTAGTAATTCATTCATATGCAGCGAGGTCGACTAAGGAAATTGTTGTAGCCATTTTTCAATCCTACGCTTTCTGTATTTACCCCTCGTGCATCACCTCGTATAAAGTGTAAGAATAGAGCGGCAAATACAGAAATATAGTGATTGATGAACTCATCAGATTGCATTTTTGGCTGTATGCAGCAGCATATGACTGTCTTGACGTAGCAAGTGCTTTAATTGAGACGATTCATGCTCGCTAAGCCACTTAAGCGACTTTCGATACTCTTTAATAAATAGTCTTCTATCAAATGATACCGACTTAATAATCTTTAAGCAATATTCCACCATCGTTGTTTTATTTTTCATCTTAACTGTGATTTAAAGGTCTACTAATAAAATAGGCGTTTCCAGACCACAAGGCCTGATACAATTGAGTTACTTTTAGCAACTATAGATGAATGAAATTAAATAAGATACGAGCAATGTTTAATATATAGATCTTCGAAGACGGTAGCAGAAATTCCATTCCAACGACCAAGCACATGCATGTCATTAACCATCGAAAGCCTGCTACGCATGTCTATTTTTTTATCTCTCCAAGCCACTCTTTTGTAGGGAGTAGCCACTTTTAAGGTATAGCATAGTTCTTCGAGCTGCGCCTCACTTTGCGCTGGAGCAAAATTTTGAGATAGGCCAAAACCATGGAAGCCGAACATTACGCTTGTAATGATAAGGAAGGCTACTGAAAGTATGGTAATCACTTTTCTCATTGCGGATATAACGGCCATTGACAAAATTTAGATACACAAATTAGTATATAATATCTATTATTAATATTATGATTAGTATAAATATAATTTATACTAATCTGCAATCAGCTGACTACTTGAGTCTTAATTCCTAGCTTGCTCTGTTTAACAGATAGCATACGTACTAATTTACAACACCCACCGTTCTTTTATAATCGCGAAGAATCTAATTAGTAAACAAGCAGTAGGATATCATTCGCTCCCAAGGGTGCGTTAAGTGGGGCGGAGCTGACAATTGATGACAACAGTAAGTTGCAACCAGCACTGTAATAAAAACTACTGGAGTAGGCTAAACAACATAAAGGCGGTATTTTTACGCTAGTTCATAGACTGGTATTTCAGACTAGTTTAATGAAAAAAAAGTGGAGAAAAGATGAATAAAAAACAAGATTTCATACTGTTTTAATGGAAAGGACGTGCCTTTAACTTTGTACACTATCGGCCTTAATGAAGTGCATCATATGTCTTTTCCTTCCCCGCTATTTATTTCGTAAAACCTTTAGCGTGTACTAAAATTACAGGCAATAAATTAAATTGACTTAAGTACATCGCTTCAGTACTGTAGTTGATCGTAAATAAAGCATGAGTAGCATATTATTGGGATTTAATAAGTAGGTGTCATAGGTCGATAAAGCTTCACCATCAAAAATTAAATACAAATCCAATTGATAAGCCTTTATTAAATTTTCGAGTTAAATAATCAAAAAAAATATTCTCAGAAAATACTAGCTGTGAAATACCTGCTTGTTCACTGTAATAGGAACTTTATTCCATCTTGGAAAATCCATCATCTTTCGTAAATTTAAATGCCGACTGCCTTTACTGCTACAGGAGACTGAAAAACAGATTAGTTGGCACATCAGCATAGTCGTTACATTATACTTCACTACATAAAAACAAATGACAGGAAAAATACTTAAATGGTCATTTAAAATCCTAATAGGCATTATACTATTTGCTGCAATATTCTATGGTGGATTTCACTTATGGGAATATGCCACTGGTGGAAAGTATATAAAATATCTATCTGAAAATAGTGAAACCATACCTTTGGATTCAGCTTTTAGCTATAAATCACTGGGAAATGATATCGAAAAAAAGCAATTGATATTAGTAGGCGAGATTCATGGGTTTGACCAGCCAAATAAGTTTGACATTGACTTATTCAAATACCTACATAAAGAACATAATGTTAAGCACTACATAGCTGAACTTGATTTTGTACAAGCTCGTTTACTCAATGATTTTCTTATAAGTGGCGATGAGAAAAGTCTTCAAGTGATATTGAATAAATGGGTCGTCGTACAAGGCAGAAACAACAAAGATTATTTTAATAAATATTTGGAATTACACAGGTATTATCAGTCACTTCCTAAAGATGCTAAATTTGAAGTACTTGGAATAGACAGGTTACAAGATGGTGAGCTATTAAAAACGTACCTTAAGAAACTCTATTCAAATAATACGCCTGAAGACAGTGCTGTTCTTGAAAATAAGTCTATCGGTGATTTGCTTCAGGAACTCACTGTTATTTATAGTGAAGCTCCTGATACATTGTTCATCCTGTCTCACTTAAAAACCAACGTGATCTACATAGAAGACAAGCAAAATAGGGAAGAGATAATGTTTCAGAATTTTAGCAAAATATACAAAACATACCAGCTTCAAGAACATAAATTATATGGTTATTTTGGTTTATATCATGTATTTCAATATCGAGTAAATGGTAACCACCCCTTGGCGTCTAAGATCAGGCAATCCGATTTAGGGCTAGCAGATAAAATCTTGTCGATTAACATTATGATGAACGACAGTTACATGGTGATGCCCAGTAACCAATTACCGTCATTCATGAGCGATGGGGCTGCAAATACCAAAATACCCGTTTCTGCCGATAATATGCTCTTTACATATATAGTTGGTATAAAAGATTTTACAAGAATGACTCCCGAGCACCAAAAATCTTTAATTAAGATGGATGGCGACGATAGCCCCTACTCCAATTCTGTACGGTTGAATAGAACGATTCAATTACTGCCAGTAACAGATATATTTGAGATGACCGATAAGGGTAAACCATATGTGCAGTATACTGTATTTATGAGAAACTCAGATTGGGCAGAACCCATGCAATAAATAACGAGCGTAAAACCAGCTTCAGTAAATCGTACCCGCCCGGCAAATACTACAATGCTTTTTAGCCGAAAGCCTGGTATGTCCATAGAGACACGACTATTACGCTTTTGTAACTTTTCGCATCTCCATATTAGCAATTTTCTTGGTCCTAGACGTTACTAACTTACCTGAGAAAAAACTCAAAAAGACCTTTAAATTTTTCCAATAGGCCGTAAAAACATACTTGAAATCAATAGTACCTAAAAAGCCGAAAATACATTTTCGCTTTGCCTTAAGCAATCAAGCTAAGTAGACCCCTTGTCAAGTTTCTATAAATCTGCTTAATAGCAAGTCAAAAGTATAGCACATCTCATATATCTACTCTTACACCCTACAAGCAGACCGACGATTACAACAAAAAGATAGATCAACAAAGAAAAAAATTGCAGTTGTGCAATTTTCTATTTACTAT
>JBKEFO010000172.1:0-7250 GCA_046709585.1 Marivirga sp. | reverse complement strand
ACTTAATCAGTTGAATGCATTGAGGGCTTTGAACGAAATTCATTCAATAAACAATTCCTCTTATGAGATACGGATTGCTGAAGCGCTAAAATTAGGTGCAGAGTTTCTAGAAATGGAAATGGCAATTATCAGCAAAATTGATCTTAATACTGATGAGTACACAATAATACACCAGTATTCGAATAGTGCTGCCTTAGAAAATGGGATCGTTTTTTCTTTGGATTGCACCTTTTGTGACATAACCATTAAAGCAAATGATTTAGTGGCTATTGAGCATATGAAAAACTCTCCTTATAACACGCACCCATGTTACAGTAGTTTTAATGTAGAGTCTTATATAGGAATTCCGCTTATTCATGAAAATAAGCTTTTTGGAACAGTGTGTTTTTCTTCTGCTAAAAAGAAAGACAGAAAATTTTATGAAAGTGAGTTAGAATTTATTCGGCTATTGGCAAAATGGGTGAATTCAGTTTTAGAGCGCGACAAGTTTATTCAATATTTGGAATTCTCAAAACTAAAAGCGGAAGAAGCAGGTAAGGCAAAGGAATCTTTTTTAACCAATATGAGTCATGAAATTAGGACACCTTTAAATGGTATAATCGGCATGATGCGAGAATTGAAGAGGGAAGAGCTGAGCCAAAAGCAAAATGGCTATTTAAATAAAGCGTCGAAAGCTTCGAATCATTTATTGGAGGTTATTAATAACATATTAGATATTGCTAAAATTGAATCTAATGAGCTGAAACTTGAATTATTGGATTTTAATTTACCACAGTTGATTCAAGATGTAGCTTCGATCTTGAAAGGACCCGCAGATGAAAAGAATAATGATATTCAAATAACAATTGATGCACATCTTGCTCAATACTATGTTGGTGATGCACAAAGGATTAAACAAGTGCTGATAAACTTAATAGGAAATTCAGTCAAGTTTACAAAAAATGGAGAAATAAAAGTAGCTGCTAAATTGTTAAAAAAGCTGGGTACTATGGAAGAATTAGCTTTAACGGTGACGGACACAGGTATTGGCATAGAACCAACTTACTTATCACGGATTTTTGAGAAATTTCAGCAGGAAGATGTGAGTATTAGCAGGAGATTTGGCGGCACAGGCTTGGGCATGGTTATTACAAAGCAAATTGTGGAGTTGATGGGGGGAGAAATACTCATAGAAAGCACAAAGAACGCGGGAACTCAGGTACACATCCGTTTGAAGTTAGAAGTTGGAAATAAAGACCAGGTGAAGTATGTAGATACGAGCAAACTATTGCCTAAAAAATTAAAACTGAATGCCAAGATTCTCTTAGTAGAAGACAATGAAATGAATCGATTGGTAGCCTCCAACAGCTTAGGTAGATTGAATGTAAATATTACCGAAGCGGAAAATGGACAACAAGCAATCGACCTCTTAAAGCATGTTACATTTGACCTGATATTAATGGATATTCAAATGCCCGTCATGGATGGCTTTGAAGCTACAAAGTTTATTAGGCAGAAATTGAAATTAGATACACCTATCATTGCTCTGTCTGCAAATGCTTTTAAATCTGAAATAGATGAAAGTAAGAAAATAGGAATGAATGACTATATCACCAAGCCATACATAGAAGAAGAGTTTATTTTTAAGATAATTGAATACCTAAATGTTAAAGAGGAGCTGCCTTTAGCGCTCGAGAGCAGTGAGCCTCCAAAAGTAGAAACTGAAGCATCACCGGCAACTTTGAAAGCAGATCTATTTAATCTTTCTACCTTGAAGGAAATGAGTAGAGGAAATACATCTTTTTACCTTAAGATGTTAAATATATTTATCGGCTCAGTAGATGAAAATACAAAAGAACTTCAGCAACTTACTGCGCCAGGTGATAATATAAAAATCGCAAAATTGATCCACCGAATGAAGCCAAGCATATTAAACTTGAACATTAATAGCTTACAAGACGCGGTTTACTTTTTAGAAAAAATTGATGAAGGCACAGCTCCTAAGCTAGTTATAGAGGCCTTGAATCGATTTATTGTAGTGATAAATCAAGTAAAGAAGGAGCTAATTATGCACTTAGCTGCTAAGAAGGATTAAACCAGTATAAAATTTAAGCAAGGAGTATCTCAAAAAGACTTCTATTCCAATTTTTGGAATAGAGGTCTTTTTTTTGGAATAATTATTAAAAATGTGAAACGTAAATGACTGATTAATAAGGGTTTAATAATGTGGTGTGGTTTTGAATAATGACTAGAAAAAGAAATTAAAGTCATGAAAAATATTCCAAATATCAAAACTTTTGTTGTAGATGATGATCCATTCTTCTTGAATGTTATGGAGCAGGTATTGAACAACCTGGGTATCGAGGATGTGACCACCTTTAGCAATGGATTTACCTTAGAAAATAATCTGCATCAGAAGCCAGAGGTTATATTCTTAGATTATAACCTAGAAGAAACAACAGGATATGAAGTATTAAAGAAAGTTAAACGATACGATCCTGATGTGTATGTAGTATTGATTTCTGCACAGGGGGAGATTAAGCCAGCTGTAGATACCTTAAAACATGGTGCATTTGATTATATCCAAAAATCTTCGAATACAGAGAATCAAGTGGAGCAAGTACTCAACAAGATTTTAGAAGTGAAGGATACTTTGGAAAAAAGTAAACCCACTTTATTGAAAAGACTATTTCAATTTTAAATCAATATTAATGATACAACACGCTATTCGTCTATCTGTTGCTTTTCTCTTTATTTCAGTTGTTTTGAGCTCTTGCAAGACACAAAATTTATTTAGCACTAACCACCAGGATGATTTCATGGATCAATTGGACAGTGTCTTTTATACTACAGATCAATATGTTTATAAAATTAGAAAGGATGATAAAGTAAGTATCTCACTTTGGGGGCAAGAAGAACTAAGCGTAGGCTCAGTTTATGGTATTTATAACTCCAATGAAGTATACGGCAAATGGCTAATGGTCGATGCAAATGGAAATATTGAATTACCGAAATTAGGCACTTTCACCGTAGAAGGCTTAAGCCTAATTACTTTGAAAGATAGCTTAAAGCAAATTTATAGTAAGTGGGTAGTAAACCCTGTGGTAGATATTAAAATTTTGAACAAGGAAATTACGGTACTAGGTGAAGTGAGGAATCCAGGAATTATAAAAGTTGATAAGGATAGGAATCAATTGGTGGAGCTCATCGCAAAATGCAGTGGCTTTGAATTTTATGCCAATATAAAAAAAGTAAAAGTATTACGCCAAATAGGTGATAATGTGGCAGTTACTACGATAGACCTGACGAATGAAAATAATTTCACTCAAAGAAATCTGGCGTTGTTGCCAGGCGATGTGGTGATTATTCCTTCGAAGAAAAACAAAGAATTTGATAAACGGATATCAGTGATTATTCCCTTGACCACTACTATCTCTGCTGCGGCTATTATTATGGGTTTATTTTAAGTTATGAACGAGACCATCAACATATTCCGACCATATTTAAGAGGGCTTCCTTTTATTGTGATGATGATGATAGGAAGCTATTTAGTCGCATCGAAATACTTAAACTATGTAACGCCTATGTACGAGAGTACAACAAAGGTAAAGTTGGCTGATATCAGTGAAGGTGTTAGCAATAGTAATTTATTTAAAGACCTGGATGTATTCGCAACCTCTAATAAAGTAGCAGGAGAAATTGAAATTTTGAAATCAGAATTGCTGTTAGATCAGACTTTGGACGAATTAGACTTCGATTTAGAAGTATATAGGAAGGGGAAAATAAGATCCGTTGAATTATATGACGATAACCCCTTTAATATCAATTTATTTGATGTTGCTGAGGCGCAATATGACCACCGGGTAGATTTCCAGTTTACCGCACCAGATATAATAAATATCTTCAATGACCAAGGTATTCTTGCTAGTGGTAAACTAAATGATACTATTATGCTACCGCATGTAAAAGTTATTTTTAGTTTAAATGAGGTGACTTTTGAGAAGAATAAAGACCTGAAAAAGTACGATATGTATAGTTTCAAGCTCTTAAGCAGGAGAAGCCTTATATCCGCTATTAAGGAAACTTTAGATATCAGCGCAGTAGATAAAGACGTAGCAGTAGTACGAATCATTTACAAGTCACCGAGCGCAATGAAAGCCTCTATTTTCGCCGCTAAATTAGCGCAGGTATACATCAGCGATTATATAGATGCAAAGTATAAGGTAGCTCATGTAACAGCGAACTTTTTGCAAGAGCAAATAGAGTCAGTTAATGCTAAGCTTAGTGAAGCAGAAAATAGTATTCAGAATTACAGAGATGAAAATGGCATCACTAATATTCGTCAAGAAACTGAAACGGAGTTAAGGAGAATTTCTCAGTTAAAAATTCAGGAAACTAGCTTAAAAATGAGTATTGGAGCAATGGAGGAATTAGAGCGTTATATTAAGAATGGGGAGGAGAATTTTTTAGATTTAGCACCGAATTTCGAGGCTTTCACAGACGTTTTATCTACTGAGATAGTAAAAAATATTAAGGCTTATCAAGCGCAGAAAAGAGATTTACTGTTGATTTATACAGAGGAAGAGGAGACGGTTCAAATAATAGACAAGAAAATTGAGGATCTTACAAGCTACTTAATCGAGAGTATTTCTAATACCAGAAAGAACCTAGAAACGAAATATAACTTGTTGGTAAATGAAATTGCTGCGTCAGAGAAGGTATTTATTCTCGTTCCAGCACAGGAGAAGATGCTTGCAATTCTAAATAGAGAGTTTAACATCTATGAGAAGTCATTTAATTTCCTGAATGAGAAGAAAATAGAGGCAGAAATCGCGCAAGCTGCAAAGATTGCTTTTCACAGAATTATTAGTCCTGCATTGGTGCCATTATTACCTGTTTCACCTAATAGGACCATCATTAAGATTGTATCCACATTATTAGGCATGTTTGCGGCAATAGTTTTTATATTCATTATTCACCTGTTGAAAGCAAGGGTTAACAACAGGAAAACTATTGAAGAAAATTCTGTTGTACCATTAGCCGTTGAGACACCAAAGTTGAAATCTGACTCAGAAATTGAAAAGCATTTCCAGCGTTTGGTTGCTCAATTAGAAATTAAGTCATTGGTAAAAGAGCAGCAATTAATTTGTATTTCTGATTTCAAAATAAATGAAGGCGCACTTTTTAATGGCTTGCACATGGCGCTTACCTTAGCAAAGCAAGGAGCAAAAGTTTTGGTAGTAGATGTAGCGAATACCTGTCAAAGAAAGATTGAAGTCCAAGCTGCTGAACTGATTGATGCAGGAAGAATCACAGTTGAACAAGTAGATGATAGGAAGTTTAGTCAGTTGTCTAAGAATGATGCGGAAGATTGGTTGCTTAGTTTAACCAAAGGCTATACCTACACAGTGGTTCTTAATGATCATTTAGGTAGTAGAAACTCTTTGTTGATGTGCTCATTTGCCGAACTGAATTTGATCTCCTTGGATGCGCGTTTAACGCTTGCCACCAAAGTTATGGATGCGAGTCTACTGGTTGAAGAGTATCAATTAAAAAACGTTCATTTTATCCTTAATAGGGCTTTTTATAACCCAAATATAGTTCATGAAGTGTATATGTACCTCATAAAGGCCATCAGTAAAATCAGCAGAGCAAGGCGATGAAGGATTTAATTAAGAAATACGGAAATCATAAAGTTGTTTTGATAGTTGATCAAGCTATGTTTAGTGGTGTCAACTTTTTGTTGACACTTGTTATCGCGCGTTTATTTTCGCCAGCACTTTTTGGAATGTATGCTGCGCTGTTAATTGCCCTGTATTTTGTATTGAATTTTTTGACAGCCTTTATCATTCAACCATTACAGGTTATTATTTCAAAAGAAGAAAATCAAGAGAACTATGTCTTATTTAATTTTTCGCTTTTACTGGTAATTGTAGGGGTAATAGGAGCAATAGCTTTCTTTTCATTTATAGTTTTGCATTTGGAATTCATCGAGCAGTCGTATTTAGTACCCACTTTGCTTTTTTTCTCCTTATTTCTAGTGCACGATTTTTTTAGAAAGGTACTATTGGCAAGAGCAAATATTCACAAGGCTTTTGTTATCGATTTGCTTTACGTGGTAACGTTGGCTGTTTTTATTGCCTATGCTTACGTAATGCAAGTAGCTTTTGAGCAATTTTTGTTTATGATCGGTTTGAGCTACTTACCAGCGATAGTGTATGGTTTGAGTTTGTTGACTGTTAGCCAATTAAAAATAAGTTTATGGACTAAGTACTTCAGACAACATGTGAAACACGGTAGATATTTGGTGTTAAGTGCTGCTGTACAATGGTGGTCAAGTAACCTATTTGTTGTTAGTTCAGGTATTTTTCTCGGGGTGGAGGCTTTGGGTGCTTTTAGGTTAGTGCAGTCTTTGTTTGGTATATTAAACATTTTCTTGCAAACATTAGAGAATTACTTCTTACCAAACGTGACAAGAATTTATGCTGTGTCCGCCGAACAGGCTACTAAATATCTTAATCAGCTAAGTTTGAAATCTATAGCCGTATTTAGTATTATACTAAGTATTCTGTTCATTTGGGCATCTCCGATACTTGAGTTTTCTGTGGGTTCAGCTTACCTCCCTTATGCTTATGTAGTGAAGGGGATGGTTATTTTGTACGCAGTTATTATTGCGGCCTACCCCGTTCGTATGGCCATTAGAATGTTATTATTAAATAGGGATTACCTGTTTGGTTATGTGCTCTCTTTGCTGTTCAGCTTACTGAGCTTTAATTACTTACTCTCTCATTATCAATTAGCAGGAGCCCTTCTAGGGCTTATAGGATCTCAGGTTATCCTACTTACTTTCTGGTATTTTCGTTTATCTAAAAACAATTTTCAATTATGGAAATCATTCATATAGTACTTGGAAAAGCAAATCCAGCGAGAATGAATGGCGTAAACAAGGTTGTTTATCAGTTAGCCACTAATCAAGCAAAAGTGGGTAAAAAGGTGTCGGTTTGGGGCATTACTAAGGACTTGTCAGTGAACTATGATAAAAGACCTTTCGCAACAGTGTTATTTCAGGGGGCTAAAAATCCTTTTATGCTAGCGAAGGAATTTAAACAGCAAGCAATAGGAAAGAAGGGGAAAGCCATCTTCCATTTACATGGTGGCTGGATTCCTATGTTCTCTAGTGTTGCGCGTTTTTTCAGTAAACATGAGATCGAATATGTTTTAACTGGCCATGGAGCTTATAATTCGGTGGCTATGCAGAAGAGTAAGATCCT
>JBKEFO010000171.1:0-7291 GCA_046709585.1 Marivirga sp. | reverse complement strand
AACGGAAATTGCTGATGTTGAGGCTGAAAAGCAATTGCTACTAAAGTTGTCCGAAGAGACTACGCTGCAGCTTAACGAAGACTTTTCTAATAAAATTTTTCAGGATTTTACAGTATATGAAACCAGCTTTGGCTACACAATAAATTCTATTGAAGAAGCTATTCTCTTCAACAATGTGCATGAAGGCATGCATTTAGGTTATGTGATGGCCCAAAAACGGGCTTTGGCTTTATAATGAAATTTGGGTCTAATTATTTATAATTGGGCCCACTCTTTACTTTGATCATAAAATATCTCACCATTTTCAATAGTAAGTGGCGAATCAACATTGTTGAGATAGAGTTGTCCTGTACCCAGCCCCTGAGGCATTACAACCTGCAGATAATCTGCTAATTGACAAATTGCATTCAGTCCAATATTAGACTCCAACATACTCGTCATCCACCAGCCAATATTTAGACTCTCAGCAATATCCACCCACTCAAATGTACTTGCTATACCTCCTATTAAGCTTGGTTTTAATACGATATATTGCGGCCTGATTTTTTCCAATAGTGCCAATTTTTCTTCCTTCGAGTGTATGCCTATCAACTCCTCATCTAAAGCAATAGGTAATGGTGTTTGACTACACAAGGCTGCCATTTTCTCTACTTGGCCTGCTTTGATGGGTTGCTCGATTGAGTGCAAGCCTAAAGCCGCCAACCTTTTCAACTTTCCCAATGCTTCATTTGCAGTGAAAGCACCATTTGCATCCACTCTCAAAGTCATTTTATCTTTACTATACTTATCACGAATACTTGCCAAAAGTGCTATCTCCGCCTCGAAATCTATCGCTCCAATCTTCATTTTGATACAGTCGTAACCAGCTGCTATTTTGGCTTTTATCTGCATTTGCATAAAGTCTTTATCTCCCATCCATACTAGGCCATTTATGGGTATCCTCTTTTCGTTTTTTCTAAAATCCGTTTGAAACATCATCTTGCGGCCTCCATGCATTGCATCCAATAATGCAGTCTCGACTGCAAATTGAATTGATGGGAATTCTTTTCTGCAAGTCTGACTTACTACGGCTATAACTTCATCCATATTGGTTGGTAATCTAATTCCTTCCAATTCCTGTTGGACTCTTGCCAACTCAACAGGCATTGCTTCTACCGATTCGAGGCTCAATCCCGCTAAAGGACCTGCTTCGCCAGTGCCTATTAATTCAACGCCAGTATACAGTCGTAGGTACCAAGTATCCTTATATTTCAACTTACCCCTCGAGGTCCCTGCCTGAAATTTAAATTTTAGTTGTCGGTATAATATTTTTACAGAAGTAATATGCATTATCAATCATTAGGTATAGGCAAATTTCCAACTATCCTTATCTTTGTGCATCAATGCAAAATGGATGAGTGAAATAGAAAAAATAGCCAGCAATATAAATTTAAAAAGCTTCAGGTATGATCTACCTGATTCAAAAATAGCAAAATATCCATTGGATAACCGAAGTGCATCCAAATTGTTGGTTTATCAAAACAAAACCATTGAACACAGTCATTTTTATGATATAAACAATTACTTACCTACAGCTGCTACCTTAGTATTTAACAACACCAAGGTGATTCCAGCAAGACTACATTTCACCAAAGAAAGTGGTGCTGCCATTGAGATTTTCTTATTAGCTCCAAAGGCACCTTTTACTGAAGTGACACAAGCGATGACAGTTAAGGGAGTCTGCCAATGGCAATGTATGGTCGGAAACCGAAAACGGTGGAAGTCTGATATCGCTTTGACAAGAAATTTTGATACCGCAAAAGGTAAATTAACTATGAAAGCTTCATATGCTCACTATGAGGAAAATATCATTCAGTTTGAGTGGGATAATAAGCGCATAACTTTTGTAGAAATAGTGGAAATCATGGGCACTACTCCGCTCCCTCCATACCTAAATCGTAAAGCTGAAGAAAGTGACAAGCCACGATATCAAACCGTCTACTCTAAAAATGAAGGAGCGGTTGCCGCGCCAACTGCAGGTTTACATTTTACGGAGGAAATAATGGAGCAGCTCAACATATCAGGACACCACATGGAATACCTTACTTTACATGTAGGGGCTGGGACATTCCAACCGTTGAAAAGTGAGAACGTTTTAGAGCATCCTATGCACAATGAACAAATAGTGATCGAAAAAGAGACGATTGCATATTTGGCAGAGGCTGATAAAGCGGTAATCGCAGTTGGTACAACTAGTGTGCGAAGTTTAGAGAGTGCTTTTTGGTTTGGCGTTCAATTAATTGAAGACGCTGCCACGAGCTTCCATATGAGCAAGCTTTATCCGTATAAAAGAGGTTTTGATAATTTGCCCAGCACAAAGAATGCCTTTCAAGCCATTTTAAATTATATGGAGAAAAATGCTGTAACAACACTTTATGGGGAAACAGAGATTTTTATTTTCCCAGGCTATAAATTTCAGGTAATTTTAGGCTTAATTACAAATTTCCACCAACCTGAGTCTACTTTGATACTCTTAATTGCAGCATTACTGGGAGATGACTGGAAAAAGGTTTACGATGAAGCCTTAGAAAATAAATATCGCTTTCTTTCTTACGGTGATTCTTCACTTTTAATCCCATAATCCATATATTCGATTTATGGATTCGATTAATGACGGTTTTTTTGCTGTGCTCAGTAGGATTAGTGAGTTTTTGCAGACTCCTATATTTGAGCTTCAGGATAACGATATAACGATAATGACGATCATTTATGTCCTTGCCGCCTCATTTCTACTAATTTTTGCTTCAAAGAAAATAAGCAGCATTTTAGTGTCAAGAGTCTTAAGCAGGTACATCAAAGATCCTGGAGTAGAAGCCTCCATAGGCACCATATTTAGATACATACTTATCTTGGTAGGTTTCATAACTATTTTTCAGACCATAGGGTATGACTTAAGTACTTTGAGCCTTCTAGCAGGTGCATTAGGAGTAGGTATTGGTTTTGGTTTACAGAACATTACGAATAATTTTATCTCAGGAATAATTATTCTTTTTGAGCGGCCGATCAAAATAGGTGACAGGATTGAAGTAGGCGACATCAATGGCGATGTAGAGTCAATTAGTATGAGGAGTACCACTGTGATTACCAATGATAATATTTCAGTAATAATACCTAATTCAGCGTTTATTAATAACCAAGTGATCAATTGGAGTCATAATGACTCGAGGGTTCGTTTTAAAATACCCATAGGTGTATCTTATAAGGAAGATCCGCTATTTGTAAGGGAGCTCGTATTGCAGGTCGCTAAAGAAACACCAGGCATACTGTTGGATCCCAGGCCCGATTTGTGGTTTGATGAATATGGTGACAGTGCGCTAAACTTTAAATTAATTGTCTGGACAACTGAATACACACAAAGACCTAGTGCGCTAAAGAGTATACTTTATTATGCAATTTTCAAAAAATTTGCAGAAAACAACATCGAAATCCCTTTCCCACAAAGAGATTTACATTTAAAATCAGGTTTTGATTTTATGAAACCAAGAACTAATTAATTTCTAATCAGCCTTTCTACTATACCACATGGATAAATATTTCATCATTGATTTTGATAGTACGTTAACACGCGTCGAGGCTATGGACTTATTAGCTTCTATTTCTCTACAGGCAAGCCCAAAAAAGAAAGCCGTGGAAAATAAGATCAAAGAGTTAACAGATAAAGGCATGAACGGTGAAATCTCCTTTAGAGATTCACTCAAAGAACGCCTTTTACTCTTAGAGGCAAATGAAGCGCACCTTAATCCACTAATTGAAGCTCTAAAGGATCAGGTATCTGTATCCTTTCAAAGAAATACAGAATTCTTCAGGGCCTATGCACAACAAATTTATGTAATTTCGAATGGCTTTATAGAATACATCGCACCTATTGTCACCGCTTTAGGCGTGCTGCCAGACCATATATATGCCAATGAGCTAGTATTTGATGCTGACAGGAAAATTATAGGTTTTAATGAAGACAATCCCCTTTCCAAAGATGGAGGTAAGGCTGAAATAATTCGAAAATTAGACCTAGATGGTGACATCTACGTCATCGGAGATGGCCATAATGACTATGAAATAAAAGCCGCTGGTTTAGCTAATAAATTTTATGCTTTCACTGAAAACATCAAGCGTGATCAAGTGGTTGAAAAAGCAGATCATGAGGCTCCTTCCTTAGATGAGGTTTTATTTGAACAAAAAATCATCTCTGCAATCTCCTACCCTAAAAACAGAATTAAAGTTTTGCTATTAGAAAATGTGCATCCCAAAGCATTTGAGTTAATGAATAATGAAGGCTTCTCGGTAGAGGTATATCCTGCAGGATTAGATGAAGATGAATTATGTGAGAAGATGAAAGGAGTTTCTATTCTTGGTATTAGGTCTAAAACCCAGTTAACAAGGAAGGTAATCGAATCTGCCGATAGGCTTATGGCTGTAGGTGCATTTTGTATAGGTACCAATCAAATAGATTTAGAAGCATGCCAAGAAAGAGGAGTTGCCGTTTTTAATGCGCCTTTCAGTAACACAAGGTCCGTAGTTGAATTAGCTATTGGAAGTATTATCATGCTCATTAGAAATATTTTTGATAAGTCGGTTTCAATGCATCAAGGTAAATGGGATAAGTCGGCTAGCGGAAGTAAGGAGATTAGAGGAAAGAAACTAGGTATTATAGGATATGGAAATATTGGTGCTCAGTTATCTGTAATAGCTGAAAGCGTAGGTTTAGACGTCTACTATTATGACCTAGAGGAAAAGCTGGCCCTAGGGAATGCTACAAAAATAAATACTTTAGAAGAACTTTTATCACTAGCCGATATTATTACATTACATATTGATGGCAGAGCAGAAAATAGTCTACTTATTGATGAAAATGCGTTCGCTAAAATGAAGGATGGAGTAATTTTTCTTAACTTGAGCAGGGGACATATTGTTGACATAAAAGCGCTTAAGCAAGCTATTGCATCAAAGAAAATTGCAGGCTGTGCTGTTGATGTATTTCCTGAAGAACCGAAAAGCAATGCAGATCCTTTTGAGAGTGAATTAAAAGGACTTAAAAATGTAATTTTGACACCACATATCGGCGGCAGTACTGAGGAAGCACAAGAGAATATTGGACAATTTGTACCTAGTCGTATTATGGAATATATCAATACCGGTACTACGACCAACTCTGTAAACTTTCCGAATCTTCAATTGCCTAAACTTAAGAATGCACATAGGCTAATACATATTCACCACAATGTGCCTGGAATTATCGCTAAAATTAATCAGCTATTTGCAGAGCATGAAATCAACATTGTAGGTCAATATTTAAAAACAAATGAAAAAATAGGCTACGTGATAACAGACATAAACAAGGCCTACTCAAAAGACTTGATCAAGGCCCTTAGAAATATTCATCAAACAATTAAATTCAGAGTGCTCTATTAAGAAATCAAGAAGCGCTCAAACATATTGAAATATTATTAAAATAAAAAGGCCAGCGTTGCTGGCCTTTTTATTAGTTCTGACTATCATATTTTTCTTTAAATTTTTGATACAGTCTTTGTTGATGTGCCTCAAGGTTCACCTTTCTTCCATTCATAAACACATGCGTCAATTTGTTTGAACGCATATCCAGTAAATCACCTTCAGAAATTACAATACTTGCATATTTCCCTGTCGTTAAAGAACCAATTAAGTCATCAACGCCTAGTACTTCGGCAGCATTAAGGGTCACCATTTTCAAAGCTTCCTCTTTACCTAAGCCATAGGCCGCTGCAGTTCCTACTCCAAAAGCCAAGTTCCGTACCTTCATCACTTCTTCCCATTGACCTATAACCACTTTAACTCCAGCCTCCTTTAAAAGAAATGGGAGCTTATAGGGCATATCCGTTGGCATGTCATCGTTTTGCGGTAACCTATGGGTATCCGCTAACACTACAGGGATTTCATTCTCTGCTAAAAACTCTTTTACATAATATGCTTGACTCGCACCTACTAAAACAATCTTTATAACCTCCATCGATTTTGCAAACTGAACACTTTCAATCAGCTCTTTTGCACGATCACTGTGGATATATAATGTTTTAGATCCATTAAATAAGCCTTGCATTGCAGCCAGCTTTAAATTTTCTGTCGCTGGTTTAGCTACCTTACCATAAGAAAAAGCATCGGCAAAAAATGATTCCACTTCTGCATACTGCTCATCATATTTCTTGTTCTCTCTCCAGCTAGTTTCACCTAACCACGAACGAGGATATAACATTTTAGAGGGCCAATTAAGGTGTATTCCCTCATCTCCTTTTACAACTGCGTCTTCCCAATTCCATGCATCAAGATTCATTAATGAAGAGCTACCAGATATACGACCCCCACGAGGTGTAATCTGACTATATAGCACGCCATTAAACCTTGTTGTCGGTATAACTTCTGAATCGGTATTATAAGCTACTAATGCTCTAACATTAGGATTAAAGTCACCCACTTCGTCTTGGTCTCTAGTGGACCTTACTGCTGCAATCTCTTCCAATCCAAGGATTGTATTCATAGCTATCAACCCTGGGTAAGCATGTTGGCCAGCGGCATCAACAACTTCAAATTTGGATAAATCTAATCGTACTAGTGTAGCATCTGCTACGTTAGTAATTTTCCCATCTTCAAAAGTAATAACGGCATTCTCTATTACTTCACCATTGCCGATATGTGCCGTTACATTCATGATGGCAATCGGCTTTACCTGCTTTGTTCCAGGGGCCGGTACTTGCGCCCTTATATCCTCAATACTAAAAATAATTAGTAGTAGGAAAGCAATTCTTTTTATCAACTTTTGCATTGTACTTATTTTAAAGATGAATAGTTTTCTATTATTGTTTCACAATGGTATATAATATTAGTCTTAGGTTTAGCCAGCTGCGTTTCTTCACCTTTTTTCTTATCCCCTTGCATTTTAGCAATTAATCTCGCTCTCTCCTTTTTTACAGCTGCTAGTTTAGCATCCTGTTCATCAGCATCATAGAATATTATTCCGTCAATGATAGTTTTGCTTGACTTCGCATATACTGAAAGTGGATGAGCCGTCCATAAAACTACATCCGCATCCTTACCTTCTCTTATACTGCCTATTCTATCTTCGAGATGTAACAATTTTGCAGGGTTTAAAGTCACCATCTTCAATGCCTCCTGTTCTTCAACACCACCATATTTTATAGTTTTAGCGGCCTCTTGATTTAACCTACGGCCCATCTCAGCATCATCTGAGTTAATGGCAGTCACAACGCCTTCACCGCTCATC
>JBKEFO010000170.1:0-7406 GCA_046709585.1 Marivirga sp. | reverse complement strand
TCTGCACTGTTATAATCACCTTCCTCTATAGCAATTGCACCAAGATTATTTAAAGTTTGAGCATACTCCCTAGAGGCATCTCCGTACGATAAGGAAATCATATTTAAATTTTGCTCAAACAGGGCATTCGCTTCTTTAAATTGCGCTTTTTCTAATTGCAGAAGACCTAAACTATTGTTAATCTGAAAAGTCAACAATGTTGGAATAGCTGCAGACTCAGACGCGAAATCACTTGCCTGAGTCAATAGTATTGCTGCCGAATCAATCAAGCCTGTGCTCAAATATATATCACCTAGGCTATTGAAGACCATTATGCTTTCTTCACTAGCAGGACTTTTCTCAACAGCAGGGTAGTTCAATGTTTTAATAAGTAATAGCTTGGCAGAATCTATGTTTCCAAATTCTTTCCATACTAATGCCTTTTGAGCCCAAATCTTAACAGCCAACAAACTATCAGAAAACTGCCTGTAATTGATAGCTTTAAATGCATTCTCATAGCCTTCAAGCGCTTGTTCATACTCTCCTCTTTGAAATGCCAAGGCGGCACCATTCATTATGCTCTTCACATCCGTACCGGTAGTAACAATAAGGTCATCAGCTCCTCGGTTTCCAGTCTTCTGATAAAGTACGCCTAGGTTATTTGAAACACTATTATATAAGTCTGTCTGTTTTTCACTATCACTTTCCAGCTGTTGTTTGAGTTCTTCATAGGAAGCTATCGCTTCATTTACTTGATTCCTATTTTGATAGATCCACGCATTATTATAAGTCACACTTTTCCATAATTGTGACTGCTGCAACCCATTATCATTATAAATATCTAACACTGTTTGATAAAAGTCTAATGCTTCATCGTAGGCCTCTTTTTCAAAGTAAAGTGTTCCTAAATAATAAATATTATTAACATATTGATTCCCTAATGATGCAGGGTATTGGTTAAGTGCCTTTAAAGATTTCTCTAAGGCTGTTAGCGCTAGTGGATCTTCATTAACGAATAATAAATTAGCATATTCATATAATGCATTTGCGTGCTGTTCGCTTCCCTCCTCTTTTAGGTTCAGTAAGTCTGCGTGTTGCTTTGCAAATTGGAGCGCTTCATCTGTTTGTCCCAACAGTAAGTATAGTTGACTAGCATTATAGAGCGCATTGCCATAGTACTGATAATCTAATTGTAAAGAAGCTAAGTAATTAAGTTGTTCATTTACCCGTACTAATCCTACTTGATATGCCTCGTGATGAAAAGCTATTCTAACCCCTATTATTAAGGTGTATACATACGCTTCATGATTTTTCCCATACGTATCAATTGCTAATTGCACGGTATTTGCGTAGCTATTTGCCACGAATTGGCTATCAAAATCATTCTTGCTAACCTCCTGTTGAAGCACCTGAAACGCTTGATCCCAAGACTCTTGCCCAAATGTACTAAAGTGGATAAATGCCAAAAGAAAAGATATGAATATTAGTTTCCGCATATGAACTCGAAAGATCAATATATTATTAAGATTAGAAAAATAATTGATCGAAATACTGAAAATTCGTGATAAAGAATATAATGATTTAAATTACTAATAATTTCGTATTACTTATCTACTTATCTACTTATAAAAATGTCTTTTTCTCAATTACGTATATCGTCTCGATTATATTTTTCGCTGTGTATTTACATAATCTACCTATTTACAGCCACAGTTTCATTGGCACAGACTTCCTATAGCAGGGAAGATAGTTTAAAAGGAGGCCTAACATCCGAAAGAATCTGGTGGGATCTTACCTATTATGATCTCTACGTAAACGTAAATATTAAACAGCAATCAATAGAAGGTATAAACAAAATTTATTTCACGCCGACCAAAGTCAGTCAAGTGATGCAAATTGATTTACAAGCTCCCATGCAAATCGATAGTATCTTTTTTGAGGGGAAACTTCTAAAACACACAGCTGAAGGTGCCGCGCATTTCGTCCACTATGAAGATAGCATGGCGCTAAATATTAATCAGTATATAACAGTCTATTTCTCAGGAACACCTGTTGTTGCGGTAAACCCACCTTGGGATGGTGGATTTACCTGGACAAAAGATGAAAATGGAAATCCTTTTATAGCCACTGCTAACCAAGGCATAGGAGCAAGTGTTTGGTGGCCATGTAAAGAACACCCTGCTGATGAAGTAGACAGTATGGACATGCACATAGAAGTGCCCAAACCTTTGATTAATGTATCGAATGGAAGACTTGTGAAAGTTGAGGAGAAAAAAGAGTCCAGAATATACCATTGGTCGGTGAAAAACCCTATCAATAACTATGGAGTGAATATAAATATTGGAGATTATGTAAACTTTTCAGAAACCTTTGACGGTGAAAAAGGCGCTCTAGACTGCTCCTATTGGGTGTTAAGCTACAACCTAGAAAAAGCAAAGCGGCAATTCACAGATGTCCCCAGAATGCTAGAAGCTTTCGAGTATTGGTTTGGTCCTTATCCTTTTTACGAAGACAGCTATAAACTAGTCGAGGCGCCTTACCTTGGCATGGAGCATCAAAGTTCCATCACATACGGCAATGGCTACAGCAATGGCTATCGAGGTAGCGACCTGAGTGGCTCCGGTTGGGGGATGAAATTTGACTTTATTATTATTCATGAATCAGGGCATGAGTGGTTTGCTAATAATATTACCAACAATGACGCTGCAGACATGTGGATACATGAATCCTTTACGCATTACTCCGAGAACCTATTTCTAGATTATCATTTTGGAACTGAAGCAGCGAATGCCTACATACAAGGAGTTAGGAGTTCTATTCAGAATGATCGTCCGATAATAGGGGATTATGGTGTCGCTAGTGAGGGCTCGAGTGACATGTATTACAAGGGTGGTAATATGCTCCACACACTGCGCCAAATGGTAGATAATGATGAGAAATGGAGAGAAATGCTACGAGCCCTAAATAAAGAATTCTACCACCAAACTGTCAGCAGTAAAGACATTGAAGCTTCTCTAGCAAAGGCATATGGGAAAGACCTGACACCATTTTTCGATCAATACCTACGCACTACTAAAATACCAACACTGACCTACCGATTAATGAATGGGAATTTCTTTTATAAATGGGAAAATACCGCAGATGACTTTGATATGCCCGTGAAAATATATATTAATGGAGAGGCTGAATGGATTCAACCAGCGGCGACAAAATACAAGGTCCTCAAGCAGCTTCCTGAGTATGCAGAAATAACAATTGATCCCAATTTTTACATCGCTTCATTTAACTTAACAGACTAAAAACATTTATGACCTTTTACCACAAAATTATTTACATAATACTAGCAGCAATTACTTGCATCTCCTGTAAAAACGATGACAACCAAGTACATCAAAAATTAGTCGGATTATCTGTTAGCCAAGCACTAACTAATATTGCGGAAATAGAAAATACAGAAGAGCGAATACAATTTGCTGAAAAATTATGGAGTGCATTAATCGACAGTGCTAGCATACCATATGTCAATGGAGATACGGCTATCTTTTTATACAAAGGGAATGCACAAAAAGTAAATTGGAATGGAGATTTTAATGCGTGGGGTCGTGATGCGTCGTTTCGTAATAGTGGAAGAAACATTGATAGCACGTCCATCTGGTTTCTTATCAAATCATTTCCGAATGATGCCCGATTAGATTACAAAATCATCCTTAACAATCAGCAGTGGATAGTAGATCCACAAAATCCTAATCAGCAGTGGAGTGGTTTTGGTCCTAACTCAGAACTAAGGATGCCAAAGTGGATAAAAAGTAGCCATAACAAATCCAAGAGTGCAGTTCCAAAAGGCACTATCGACAGTTTTACAATTAATAGTGTCCACTTAAATTATACAGTCTCTTATCAGGTCTATTTACCATCTGACTATGCATCAAACGACAATTTACCTGTATTATATGTAACCGATGGACACGAATACATTGATGAAAAACTGGGTAATATGACAACTATTGCCGATAATTTAATAAACGAGCAACTCATCGAGCCTATTATCATCGTATTCTTAGATCCTAGAGATCCCAATAACCTACAAGTAAACAGAAGAGAACAAGAGTACACTTTAAATGAAGATTACCTACTCTTTGTAACGGAAGAATTAAATGGACATATGGACAGTGTTTACAGGGTACAAAAAGAAAACAAAGGAATCATTGGCACCTCTTTGGGAGGTCTAAATGCGACATATTTTGGCCTAAAGAAACCCAACTTATTCATTAATGTAGGGATACAATCACCAGCCTATTGGTATAAGCCCGAAATTTTTAATCTAGTCTCAAATTCCAGTCCTACTGATCAAAAGGTAATGATTACTGCTGGGACTTTTAACGATGGGCTAGAAAATGCCGTAAATATGCAAAGGTCCTACAAACAGCTGCAAATGGAACCGAATTTTTTAACTGTTAATGAAGGCCATTCATGGGGAGCATGGAATAATCAACTTGATGACTTCTTGTTGTTCTTTTATGCGCAGGAATAATTCAAACTATCCTGCAAAATTATTGAGATAATTATTTTAACTAGGAATAAATAAATGAAGCAAGATGGAATTAAAATTTAGCAATAACGATAACATCCCTGCTTTGGGCTTGGGAACATGGAAGTCTGCTGAAGGGGAAGTCTTTGATGCCGTAATAGCTGCATTACAGGCGGGATATAAGCATATAGACTGTGCACCCATTTATGGAAATGAAAAAGAAATAGGAGAAGCCTTTAAAAAAGCGTTTGATGAAGGCATAGTAAAAAGAGAAGCACTTTTTATTACTTCTAAGTTATGGAATACTCAGCATAAAACAGAAGATGTATTGCCTGCGATTGAAAAAACGCTAAATGATCTACAGATAGATTACTTGGACCTCTTCTTGATTCATTGGCCTATTCCCTTGCGAGCTGGAACACAATTTCCAGAAAAGGCTGAAGACTTCCTGTTTCAAGAAGAAGCACCCATAGAAGATGTATGGAAAGAAATGCAGTCAATCAAGGATAAAGGGCTAAGCAAGCATATTGGTGTTGCTAACTTTAGTAAAGAGAACCTTAACAAATTATTAAAAATGGGCGGGCAGCCACCAGAAATGAATCAAATTGAGCTTCATCCCTGTTTGACGCAACAGCCTTTAGTCGATTTCTGTCATGAGCATAAAATATTAGTGACTGCCTATTCTCCACTTGGAAGTAAAGACCGTGTAAGTCAAATGAAAAAGGATGATGAGCCTAATTTATTTAATTTAGATAGTGTGGTTAAAATAGCTGAAGAGCATGACAAGTCTGCTGCAGAAATATTATTGGCTTGGGCTGTTAATAGAAATACTATTGCTATACCTAAATCCACTAACCCAGCACATATTTCATCTAACTTAAAAGCCGCCTCAATCAACTTATCTAAGCAAGAGGTTGATTTAATATCGGCTGAGAATAAGGCTTATCGGTATGTAGACGGATCCTTTTGGACCAATAATGGCTCTCCCTATACATTGGAATATTTATGGGGTTAAGGAATGGAGTCCTCGTGCTGGGGACTCCTTTTTAAAATACTAAAATCTTTTTAATAATCAATTTGTTCCCAACTATTAGATGGATGAAATAAATCCCCGGAATAACTTTCTTTGTTAAGCTTATCCTAATTCGGTTATTTCCTATATCACGATACCCAAATTGTATTTTATTGCCCCACTGACTTATCAGTTGAATATCCTTCAAATCATCTAAATGGTGTTTCGATATATAGCAATAAAACACTTCCATCCTCAATATCGGATTGGGATAAACTGTATATTCCTGAATCCCTAAAAGTTTATCTTCGAATTCTAAATCTACTACATCATCAATAGGCTCCTCTGGAGTAGGATCTACAGGATCAGGATCAGTTGGATCATTCGGGCTGCAGTTGGCAACTAAAGTATCTACTTCGATGCGTAGGGACGTCAATCTATTGTATACATTTTCACCAGGACAAGCAGTATTGCAACCATCTCGGTGACCCGCAATCTGATTTAGCTCGCTATTGAGTGGATGAGCATTTACACCTAGCGCCTCCAATTGAGGCTCTTTGTTTACCTTCCATGACAAAAGGGAACTAAGGCTACTCATAAGTGTATCGGTGGGCTCCACCTCTTCATAATTACCTAATAGGCAAATGCCCATCGTTTTTGAATTAACACCACAAAAATGCGCCCCAATCACATTATCCTGAGAGCCCGAAAGTGGATCTCTACCAGCATAGATAGAGCCATCTGGTGCTATCAAATAATTATACCCAATATCAGACCAACCATTTACTTCTGTATGTAGAATATAAATACCTCGCACAGCCTGCCTAAAGTCAGTAACATTATTTAACCCTGCACTGTGGTGCACTATAATATTCTCTACTGTTGTGTAAGAGCGATTGTAGGATGGTGCCTGTAAGCCTTGCCTCCAACTACTTTGTGGGATGATAGTAGAAATAGCTTTACAATCCGTATAACTAGCGCCGCTTTCGCCACTTTTATATACCTCTTGTCTCTGTGGGTAGGAGCCATTAATTAATATTAATTCAACATCTGATTGCTGTTTTCCTGAGATGAAAATATCAAAAGCACTTTGGCTATTTGTAAACTGTAATAGATTAGACTGATAATATAATTGCGGAGCATGACTATCCCTAGTAAATGAAAGTGTATCACCCTCAATTATGATTATGTAATCCTTAAAATCAATAGATTTCTTAGACCGAATTAAGACAGCAGTAAACCTAAATTCATCAAGCTGTCTATTCTTAAAGGCTTCATCGACGAGGATAGAAATTGAATATACTCTTTCACTTACGCTCCTTTCTGGCACTTTTTGACTATATGATTCAAATTGAATTCCTATAAACAAGAAAGCACAAACACATATGGCAAATGTTTTACCAAAGGATTTAAATAGCATAGAATTGAAGATTCTTTAAATAAATATTATTTATATTTAACACAACAAAATAGGTTGAAACACATTACTTACAATATAAAACATCAAGATATGAAACCAAGCAGATTAATTATCATTGCAGTCATTTTAACGTCGCTATTAAGCTTTCAGTTTACGCCTAAGGAAAAACAATTATTCAGCACCAATTTGCGGATTGTGATCCAAGATGATCTAGGTAATATTCAGGAAGGCGCCATAGTAACTTTATTTGCCAACAATGACGATTACAGAGCTAGTAAAAACCCATTAGCTGGCCCTGCCGTTACGGATAAAAAAGGTAGAGTTGCTTTTAAAGACCTACAAGAGCAGGTTTATTTTGTACATGCCGCTAAAGATCAATTAAACAACAATGGATTAGGTGTTCAAACAGATACATTGGTTGGTGGCAAACTCAATAAAATTGCCATTGTAATACAATAGCAATACTG
>JBKEFO010000169.1:0-7471 GCA_046709585.1 Marivirga sp. | reverse complement strand
GTACTAGTTGCTGTTATAAATGGGCTAGTGATAGCGGGTATTGTCATGCTAATAAATTTGGTCTTGGGACAAGATTTACGCCTGGCAATAGTGGTTTCAATTGCTTTATTCAATGTTGTTATGATAGCATCGTTAATGGGTACGATTACTCCTTTGATTTTAGACAAGTTTGGTATTAACCCTGCAATCGCTTCTGGCCCATTTATAACCACAGCTAATGATTTACTGGGGCTTTTAGTATATTTTTCTGTGGCACATTTATTATATAGCAACATATAATGAAAATCCTTATCATCGATAAAATGCATGAGAGTATTGTACCACTCTTAGCAAATATAGGCTGTGAGGGAGACTACCGACCAGATCTCAAAAGAAAGGAAATTCTTGCAATTATTGAGAATTACCAAGGTCTCATAGTGAGGAGTAAGACACCTATCGACAAGGAATTCTTGCAACACGTCAAACACCTAAAATTCGTTGCTAGAGCTGGAGCCGGTATTGATAATGTTGATGTGGAGGCTCTTAATGTCTTGGGGATAATATTGTTGAATGCTCCTGAAGGTAATAGAGATGCAGTTGCAGAACATACGATGGCTTTGCTATTAAACTTATTCAATAAAATCAATCTAGCAGATACTCAGATAAGACAGAAAACTTGGGATAGAGAAGGAAATCGAGGTGTAGAATTGAAGGGTAAGATCGTAGGTGTACTGGGTTATGGATATATGGGTCAGGCTTTCGCGCAAAGACTCAGTGCTTTTGGCTGTAGGGTGATAGTATATGATTTAGTAACCATAGCGAAGGAGAAACTCGCTGCTAATGCAGTGCAGGTAGACTTTGAAACGTTCACAAAAGAGGTAGAAATTCTTAGTATTCACATAAATTTAAACAGTAACAATAATAGACTTATTGATAATACCTACCTTGATCAATTTAAGCGGCTAGCCTATCTTATCAATACTTCTAGAGGAGAGGTTGTTGTTTTAGCAGATCTAGTACAGTTTTTAGATGAAGGAAAAATAAAAGGTGCGGCCTTGGATGTCTTAGAAAACGAAAAACTTTCATCTTTTTCGAAGGAAGAGAACGCATTATATGAAAGATTATTTACATTACAGCAAGTAATACTAAGTCCGCATGTTGCAGGGTGGACTTTTGAGTCTTACGAAAAAATTAATTCAGTCTTGGTCGAAAAAATTAAAAAAATTATCTGATTTTTATTAGTAATCATTTCAATTTTTTGTAAAATGTTAGACGTTTTGACTCGAGACTAAAACCCGCCTTCAGTAAATTTATTATGAAAGAAATTTTTGCCAAAATAGAAGAAAGATTTAAACGGGTTATTGAGAAGCCTATTCTGACTTCTTTTATGGTTTTGATTCTGCTTTCTGTAGTAGTATTGGGCTTAAGTGCACCTTATTACTATGCCAATTTTAATGACTTCTTTAAAGAAGTATTGGCCGAAGCACATGGGATGTTATTCGATATTGCTATCATTGGTATTTTAATTTTCTGGCTAAATCAAAATGGTGAGCGCCAACTTAGGATAAAGATGTACAAAGATGAAATTGACGATTTTCGTCAGTGGGAATCCGAAGAAGCAGCCTTTAGGACAGTAGGGAATATCAAAAGGTTAAATAGGCATGATATATACGATCTAAACCTTGTAAACTGCCATTTGACGAAAACTAATTTGAATCATGTACATCTTAATGGATCTAATCTAAATTCAGCGAATCTAAGTCATTGCAATGCAATTGAATGTGACTTCTCAGATGCTCGGGCCAATCAAACAAATTTTGAAAATGCCAAGATGAATCAAGCAATATTTAACAAAGCATTTGCCAGTGGCGCAAATTTTAAAGATGCCTTTTTAATTAAGGCGCAGTTTCAGAATGCTTTCTTAATTAAGGCTAACTTTTCCAATGCTTATTTGATGGAAGCCGATCTCTCAGGTTGTCATTTAACTGGGGCAATATTTGATGAGGCAAGCTTGTATAAAGCGAATTTAAAAGGAGCTGAAGGCTTAACTGCTGACCAATTGAAAGATGTTAAAACTTTATACCTCGCTGAGCTGGATGATGATCTCTTTCGAGAGATAAGCGAAAAATACCCTGATATTTTAGGAAAGTAAGCAGGCTACTCTTTCTTGCTTTCAATTTATAAAAGCAATATCTTTGTAGTCGTAAGAAAAAGCAACAAGAAGACGGCTCATGGAAATTGTGCCGTTTTTTATTTACAAAAAATCAAATTTTAGTGATGAATAAAGTATCATATTATACAGAAGAAGGTTTGAATAGGATGAAGGATGAGCTTCATGAAATGAAAACTAAAGGAAGAGCGTTAGCGTCAGCAGATATTGCAGAGGCACGTGATAAAGGAGATTTAAGCGAAAATGCTGAGTATGATGCAGCAAAAGACGCACAAGGCTTATTAGAAATGCGTATTGCCAAATTAGAGACAGTACTAGCCAATGCCAGGGTGATAAGAGAAGAAGATGTAGATACCTCAAAGGTTGGTTTATTAACCAAAGTTAAAATCAAGAACCTCAAGAATGGAATGGAAGTGACTTACACTATGGTTTCGGAAGAGGAAGCTAATCTAAAAGAAGGAAGAGTATCGATTAAATCGCCAATTGGCATGGGATTGATGGGAAAGAAAGTAGGGGAAAAAGCCCAAGTAGAGGCGCCTGTGGGGAAAATGGAGTTTGAGGTCCTAAATATTAGCTTGTAAGACCATGTCAAGTGTTTTTACCAAAATAATCAATAGAGAAATACCTGGTTACATTGTAGCGGAGGATGATAATCATATTGCATTTTTAGACATCAACCCGCTGGTAATGGGGCATGTATTAGTTGTTCCTAAAAAGGAAGTTGACTATATATTTGATCTTCCGGTAGAGGAATTAACAGCCGTACATTCTTTTTCCCAAAAAGTCTCAATTGCACTCAAAAAGTCTGTGGATTGTAAAAGAATAGGTGTAGCTATAATTGGACTAGAAGTACCTCACACGCACATTCATTTGGTGCCTTTAAATAAAATGGAAGACATTAATTTTATGAAGCCTAAGCTAAACCCTAGCCAAGAGGAACTTGGAAGGATGGCTGAAAAAATAATAAATAATATTTAGCATTCCATTCATGGGAATAAAAAAGGCTTTTCATAATTGAAAAGCCTTTTTTATGTTATTTATCACTGATTAACTTTACTTCTGTTTTATCTCAATTAGTAACGGCGTAGGCTTGTAAGAATTTTTTAGAACCAACCATTATATTCACAGGTCTAAAGTCATAGTTTATTTTTTCCCGTTTCGACTTTATTTTAAAGCCAACAAAACTACTTACTCCCAAATAAAGCTTTTGAAATTCACCTGTGCTACCCACTATACCTCTTGTATAGCTTTAATAAGCACCTAATCCAAAAGTTAAAAAATTAAGAGTATCCCTTGTGTTCACCCTTAAACTGGTTGATTTAAAAGATTGACTGGAGATGTCTGTTGGTAATGCCAAAGCTCTATAAGCGCCATTTGATACAAATGGTCCTACCGAAAATTGTTTTTTTCTTCCAAAATGTATCTGATAGGCAATAAATATATTACTACACAAACCATTTTTTATATTGCCATTACTGAAACCTAATCCAAAACCCATGCTAATAGAAGAGTTGTTAAGGGGAATAGGCTTATTTTGACTCAATAGGTTGTTGGAGCTGATAATTAGTAAGGTAAGTACAGTGTAAAAGCAATTAGTTGTTTGGTAGGTTTTGCTTATTAAGTTAGATAACATGACTAGCCAACACTTTTTGTACCTCATATACATTCACTGCTTTATTGAATTTCTTTACGATACTTGGATTTTGTTCACTGCTTATCCAAATCTTAAGCTCTGCATCAAGGTCAAAAGTACCTGCAGTTTCAATGCTAAAACGAGAGATGCTTTTATAACCAATAGATAAGTATTCAGTTTTTTTGCCAGTTACACCTTGCTTGTCTACAAGAATCAATCTTTTATTCGTGAATATGAAGGTATCTCTTACTAATTTAAAACCTAATTCGATCAGTTCTCCCTCTATAAATATTGGGCTATATTACTATAGTAAGTTGTTCTAAACTTACTTTTCCAGCGTTTCCCAGTAATGATGAAAGTATGCCCATATTGACTTTTATTAGTTTTAGTCAATATAATTAATATTTCTAAACTTGGATAATGAAAATTTTCATTAGTTACTTCAAGAGTATGTGAAATGTGATTTCACTGTCATATAGGCAATTTTGTGTCGTTTTGGCATCTTTTCTATCAATATGGCAGTCGCTCAAATAATTGTGAAATTAGTCAAAATTTAGCCAAAGAGATACCTATCTAACTCTGATAGATCATTACAGGTGTATTCTTTACACTAAGAGGCCGTTTTGTCATATAGTACCGCATTCTTCTTGCATGCTAGATCATATAAAACATAATAATTAGAATGCATGAGCAGATTGCCATGCGTAGAAACTATTAAAATCAAACATGAAAGTACTCGTAATTGGAGCAGGAAATATGGGCCTAGCCTACGCAAAAGCCTTAGTAAAATCTGAATTTCTCCAAAGCACAAATCTGATGATATCAGACACTAGTGCCGAAAAAACAGAAGAGTTAAAAAAGATAAGTCGTTTCGATGTTTATACCAATTTAGAAGACTGCCTTCCAGCAGCAGATATTGTTTTCTTCGCAGTAAAACCATACCACATATCGGATTTATTTTCAAAAGTTAAGCACCTCATGCAAGCAGATCAAATCGTGATCTCGATCATGGCAGGTGTCACCATACAAAGTATACAAGAAGGTTTGGGTATTAGGAAAGTAGTGAGAGCTATGCCGAATTTGCCCGCACAGGTAGGAAAAGGCCTTACCTCCTTTACTGCATCTGACGAGGTTTCTCGATTGGAGTTGTCAACTGTAGAGAACTTGTTAAGTACGACAGGGAAATCTGTTCGATTAGATACGGAAAACGATATTGATGCCTCTACGGGTATCTCAGGCAGTGGGCCAGCGTATGTTTTCTATTTCATGCAGTCTATGATGGATGCAGCAAAAAAGATGGGATTCTCAGACCATGATTCAAAAGTTCTGGTTAGTCAAACTTTTGAAGGTGCTGTGGAATTGTTCAATAAATCTGACTTGTCACCAGCTTCATGGATGAAACGTGTAGCTTCAAAAGGGGGTACTACCCGTGCAGCTTTAGATTCCATGGAGGAGAATAATGTGAAAGAATTAATAGAAGAGGCAGCCTACGCGGCCTTTAATAGAGCGGTTGAATTAGGAAAAGAGTCAGAGAAATAGGCATGGAGATTGTAAAAACACATAAAAAAAGAATAGTAGTTAAGGTAGGGACAAATGTGATGGTGAATAAAGATAACCGCATTGTTGTACCTATTTTGAAACGTCTAGTAGAGCAAATCGCTAGATTGTATGAGGAGGATGTTATGACAGTTTTGATTTCATCCGGTTCAGTTATCGCAGGAATGGAAGTGCTTGATGATAATAGAATTGAGGATAAAACTATAAGAAGGCAGGTTTATTCAGCTGTTGGACAGCCAAGAATGATGCGACATTACTACAGTATTTTTCATGATTACGGAATGCGTTGCGCTCAGGTACTAGCGACGAAAAGAGATTTTGCTGATGGTAAATATCGGGACAATATGGTCAATTGCTACGAAGGCTTGTTAAGTCAGGGTATCGTGCCAATAGCTAATGAAGATGATGCTGTATCATTGTCCATGTCCATGTTTACGGATAATGACGAGTTAGCAAGTTTAGTTGCTGAATTGATAAATGCGGATACCTTAATTTTGTTGACCGATACCGACGGTATCTATGATGGTCACCCTGATGATGATGATTCAGAAGTAATTAGATCTGTATCTACAGATCAGAAAGTAGAACAATATGTTCAGTCTTCAACGAAGAAGGAAGGTGAAGGTAGAGGGGGTATGGAGTCTAAAATTAATGTAGCAAAAAATGCGGCCAATAAGCACATAACTACTTACATCGCTAACGGCAAAAGAGAGGATGTGATCGTGGATATCGTGCACGGTAAAGATGTAGGTACAAGAATCTACAAAGAAGAATAGTAGATAAAGGCTAGTTTTCCAAGTCTCGCAATTATTTACAAGACGGTACATTTTGAACCAAAATTCGACAAAATGAAGATATTAAGTACAGAGATAAAAAATGCAGTTTTAACAGCTATGACAAAGTATCTTGATCAAGATAGAGAGCTTATCATTGCAGCAAATAAAAATGATTTAGAAGCTTTCAATCGTGATGATCAGGCACTTTATGATCGCTTGGTTGTTGACAATGCTAAAGTCGATGATATGATCAGAGCTGTAAAAGAAGTAGCGGCTCAAGATGATCCAGTAGGTAAAGTCATCACCGATGCTACCCTTGATAATGGCTTGCATATTATAAATAAGACAGCTCCGTTTGGGACGATCATGATCATTTATGAATCTAGACCAGATGTTACCATAGAAGCAGCAGTTCTAGCATTTAAAGCCAATAATAAAATTCTATTAAAAGGTGGTAAAGAAGCACATGCTAGTAATGAAGCATTAGTTAAATGTTGGCATAAGGCGCTAGCTGATCATGGACTATCAGCCGATTGGATTCAGTATTTGAAAATGGACAGGGCGACTACCCAAGCATTTTTGAGAAAGCCTGATCAGCCGTTAGACTTAATAGTTCCTAGAGGTGGTGAGCGCCTTATTGAATTTGTAAAGGAGCATGCTAAATGTGCGGTTTTAGTGAGTGGTAGAGGCAATAATTTCGCTTATATAGCATCTGACTCCGATATGGAAAAGGTTATTCCCGTAATTGTGAATGCCAAAACCGATAAAATTTCAGGATGTAATGCGTTGGATAAGATTCTAGTAGATAAAAACCATCCCAACTTATCACAAGTCCTTAGCACGGTGGAAGCCATGCTAAGTGATAAGGGAGTGGAAATACTAGGAACAAAGGACACGATGGCCCATTTAAATACTTCAGAAATTATAGCAGGAGAAGATGTTTGGTATGAAGAGTTCCTTGCTATGAAGGCCGTCATTGGTGCTGTAGATGGCTTAGATGAAGCTATCTCCTTTATAAATAAATATTCAGGAGGGCATTCCAATATTATTCTCACTGAAACGGAAGACGATGCGGATAAATTTATGGAGCAGATTGATAGTGCTGCGGTTTACCACAATGCATCAACTAGGTTTACTGATGGTGGACAAATGGGTGTTGGAGCAGAGTTGGCTATTAGTACAGATAAACTACACCATAGAGGGCCTCTAGGCCTTAAGCAGCTAGTAACAAATAAGTATTATGTTTATGGAGAAGGACAAGTAAGAGCTTAAGATTTTAAGTAATTCTACTTTCTGTTTTCCTATTTTAGGACTACAGCATAGAATAAGAAAAGCCAAGCTAGAAAGCTTGGCTTT
>JBKEFO010000168.1:0-7488 GCA_046709585.1 Marivirga sp. | reverse complement strand
GATGGCTTATTTTTTTAACCGACGCCCTATTATCTTAATTTCATCTTGATAGCTTTTGGTGTAGGCATGTTCCTCACCTAAATATTTCAGTGATAGATCGTAAGCAATTTGGTAATATGCTATGGACTTTTGAAATTCTTCAGCGTTTTCAAAATATTGACCGTATAAACTATTTAAGTAGGCTATTTTTTGATGTGTAGAGTCAAAATTTTGAGTGAAAATGCTTTTAGCACTGTCCAAATATTGCCAAGAGGAGTCCATTTTTTCTAGGTGCAAATAGCATGTAGCTAAATTTGAAAAGTCATCACCGACATATGGATGTGTAGATGAATAGGTACTGATGTCAGCAGCAAGTACTTTTTTGTACATCACTATCGCTTTTTGAAATGATTTAGCAGACATTGATATATTTGCAATATTGTACTGAACAGACACAATGGTACCATTCGTTTCATCAAATTTCTGTCTCAATAAGACAAGTGCCTCATCATAAAATTTAAGCGCGCTGTCGTAACGCTTCAATTTATAATAAGTACCTCCTAAATTTGCTAAGGTGGTGGCATGATTGATAGTTCGCTTACCATCTACTTCAATAGCATAGTATAGGGCGTTTTTATAACTTGATATGGCAGAATCATACAGTGATAATTTACTGTAGATTATACCTTGGTTATTATATACTTTTACTTTTTCCTTATTCCCTCCAGAGGGTGTTTTAAGCGTTAAAATGTCTTCAGCTTTTTTGTTGAGGTATAGTGCCGTATCGTAGCTGGATTTTTCCCTGTACACTGCTGAGGACCGGTTTAATAGGTCGGCTAATAAGATTGATTTGTCAGCTACTTTTCTAGCCCTTTCAAGCATCAGAATAGCAGAGTCGTATTTTGCAGTACGCTGGAATAATTTAGCGTAATTGGCATATAAATTTACTTGTTCAACTTTGCCAAGTTCTTGGATGTCCGAGACAGCGATTTGAAATAAGCTGTCCGATACTGTAAAATTGTTAAGTTCATTTTCTATTTGTGCAAGTGAGGCGATTAGCGTTAATTCTTGGGACTTGGTGAGTTCTTTTTCAGCTAAAATCTTATGCACCATTTTTTTTGCTTCTTCAAATAAAAAATGGCTCTCTAATAATTCAATTAGTGTTCTTAATACGGCCAAGTTCACCCCTTTCTCTGTCTGCTCAAGATAAATAGTGCTCTTCTTTAGAATTTGAGCTACAGTAATGGGGTCAGCAGAATTTTCGGCATTTGCATTGTTGAAGAGAGCAATCAAAAATGAATTAATTTCTTTTGCCTCAGTCTCTTTTGCTTCTGCAAGTCGCTGTTCGTTTACGGTATAAATGATTCCTAATGCCAAAGAAATAAAAAGCAAAAAACTCAGTGTAACGATGTATTTATTTCTCGCTAGGAATTTGCTTGCTTTATATAAAGCGCTGATACTGTAGGCATTTACAGGATAACCATTTAAATAATCATCTAGGTCATGCCTTAAACTTTGGACAGATATATACCGGTCTTCAGGCTTTGGCTGAATGCATTTTAAAACAATACTTCTTAATTCCTTGCCTGCAATACGATTGGTTAGTGCTTTTACCTCGTCTATTGAAGATCTATCAATTCGGGTGTCCAAAGTGGTTTGTTCGACCAAATAGACTAGTAATAATCCTAACTGATAGATGTCTGTCTTTGTAGAAACAGGCTGCCTATGCAACTGCTCTGGTGCAGCAAAACTAAGTGTGAGCTTATTCTCTGTTGGCACATAACTAGCATTGTTCAAGCTTTTGGATATGCCGAAATCAATTAATTTCACAGCGCCTTCTTCTGTAATTATGATATTGCTTGGCTTGATATCTAAATGCAATATCAGGTTGTTATGTGCGTATTCGATGGCCTTTAATATTTCCCTAAAAAGCAGAATCCGATTTTTTAGGGGTAATTCATTGCTGCTTAAATATTGATTTAATATTTTTCCTTCTACCAACTCCATAACGATATATGGATTACCTGTTGAAAGATTCCCTGCATCAAAAATTTGAGGAAGGGAGGGGTGGCTTAATGAGGCAAGGAAATCTTTTTCATTTTGTAATGCTGGGTTTTCACCATTACCATCACTTTTTTTAAATATTTTAATTGCTACTTCTTTGCTAAACTGGCCATCATTTCTGGTCCCAATATATACCTGGCTTGATCCTCCGCTACCAACTCTCTTTTTTATTTCATACGATCCTACTAAATCACCAGATTGCAATAGGTCCTCACTTTCAAATATTAGTCCATCAGCGACGCCTTTATGTAATTGATTAAAAAATTCATCAGCTTCGTCATTGCTGTTTAACATATGAAGCAGTCTGTCTCTTAAGGACGTATTATTCTTTGCTTGACTAATGATGTATGCCTCCTGCTTTTTAAGGGGAAGCGCTACACAGGCTTCATAAATTTTTGATAATTCACTCCATGAATAATCTTTCATTTCTATTGGATGCTTTCTTGTTGAATCTGGCTGAAAAGCCATGTTTTGGTCGTTTTCCAGTTTCTTTTTACTGTGGAGGGAGAGGTTTTAAGTACCAAGGCCGTTTCCTCAATGCTCATGTTTGCAAAAAACCTGCACTCTACAAGTCTAGACTGTAGTTCACTTTTTCTTGCTAATAAATTCAATGCATTATCTAATGCTATTATTTCATCAGCAGATTTGTCACTTAAGACAATACTGTTCTCCCACTCCTCTATAGGTAATTTTTCAACCTCTCCCCCTCGCTTACTTGTGTATTTTTGACGTGCAGCATTCAATAGTATTTGTCTCATTACTTTCGCTGCTACTGCCGAAAAATGTGCTTTGTTTTCCCAAGAAGCATTGCTTTGTAACAACTTCAAATAGGATTCATGAACGAGAGCGGTGGTATTTAAGGTGTTAAGTCCATAGAATTGAAATCGTATTCTGTGCGCTATTTGACGCAGTTCAGTGTAAACAATTGGGAATAATTCGTTGTATGATTTTAAATCTCCATTATGTACTTTAGCAATTAGCTGATCAATATGGGAAGGGTCGATTTGTTTCATATTTATAACTACTAATGTAATTAATTGCTTCGAAATTATGAATTTATTATAAACAATTAAAGAATAAATAATATAATTAGATGTATTCTTTGTTAATAATTTGAGCAGCTGGTATTGAGTTTGTTTGGAATTAGCATTTATGTGTAAATGGACCTTCAAGGGATGAAACCCCCTTAAACGTTCTATATTTTGTAATATTATACACTTTCCAACCTTTTTGGTATAAATGTTGTCATTAATAAATAAAGCAAAAATTTATTTTGCGCTTTAACCGAAAATAGATACTTTCGGTTTTAGCAAATAGTCTTAAACCTCAAAAACAGACGCTATAGGATAAACTTTTACCAAACTAAATAGGTGTTTTAAGATGAACAATCACAAAACAAAACTGGTTGATAGCCAATTGGTAAGCCAGTATATTAATGGTAACGAGGTAGCGTTTGAAGAATTAGTTAATCGCCACAAATCAAGAATTTTCACAACTATCTATATGATCGTCAAAGATCAGTATGTGGCGGAAGATTTAATGCAAGAAGTTTTTATCAAAGCTATACGAACACTTAAGTCTGGTCGTTATAATGAGGAGGGGAAATATTTACCTTGGATACTGCGGATTGCACATAATTTAGCAATTGACAGGTTTAGGAAAAATAAAAGACACCCTACCATCGTTATGGATGATGGAAACAGTGTATTCGAAACCCTTGAATTTGCAGAAGGCACATTCGAGGATGCCCAAATGAAGAAAGAGGTGCATCAATCGCTTAGAAAGCTGATTCATGAATTACCTGAGGCTCAAAAGAAAGTGTTAATAATGAGGCACTATATGGACATGAGTTTTAAGGAAATATCGGATCAAACAGGCGTTAGCATCAATACAGCATTAGGTAGAATGCGCTATGCCCTCATTAATTTGAGGAAAAAGATGCAACAAAATAATATAGCCTATGACCAAAACTTTTACTCATGATGATTTAATTCGCTACGTTTATAACGAGACGACCAACGAGGAAAATCACGAAATTAAAGAAGCTATTGCCTGCGATGCTGTTTTGATGGAACAGTATGGTGAGTTGCGAAAGCTTAAAGCGCAATTGGATGGGAGTATGAAAACTCCTTCGGAAAAAACCATCAATAATATTTTAGAATACTCAAAAGCTAGTAATTTGCATCCTGTAAAGGATTAGCAAATGACAAGAAAAGAAAGATACCAAGCTTTTTTAAAATATTTCTCTGAAAATCAGCCACAAGCAGAAACGGAGCTTCGCTATGAAAATCCTTATCAGTTGCTTGTGGCTGTTATTTTATCAGCACAGTGTACTGATAAACGGGTGAACATAGTTACACCAGCCTTATTCGAAACCTATCCAACTCCCGAACACTTGGCTGTTGCTCATTTTGATGAAGTGCTCCCTTTTATTAAGAGTGTCTCATTTATGAATAACAAAACGAAGCATTTGATCGGAATGGCTAAAATGTTGGTAAATGATTTTGACTCTGAAGTACCACCAGATGTAGATGATTTACAAAGAATGCCCGGCGTGGGAAGAAAAACAGCGAATGTGATAGCATCAGTTGTTTTTAATCAACCGGCCATGGCTGTAGACACCCATGTTTTTAGAGTATCTAAGCGGTTAGGTTTAGTGAATCGAAATGCTAAAACGCCATTAGAAGTAGAGAAAGTGCTAGTTAGTCATATTCCTGATGAATATATCCATGTTGCACACCATTGGCTCATTTTACATGGTCGTTACGTCTGCGTAGCTAGAAAGCCCAAATGCGGTGAATGCAAAATTACTACCTTATGTAGGTTCTACAGTAAACTTTAATTATACGGAATAATTTCAATTGGGAGCCGGCATAGGTTAGCAAAATCTTCTCCGATTTCCATCATATCATCATCGTTCTCTCTATAAAACCAGCGGATACTTACATGATGACCTTCCATGTCTTTAAGTACCTCCATCTTATGAATCATGTCAAGCATTAATTTTGATGTACTTGTATTAAAGTAATCGAGCCTGAAATTTAATTCTGTGTTCGCTTTTGGAGCTTGAAGATAGGTGTTAAGGTGATCAAAAATAGGATTAAAAACCTCCATTGGGTTTTCGGGTATCGATGATCCTGAAATTTCAAAAAAACCTTTTTCGATATCGATTACTACCGTAGGTCTTTGATGGGTGCCTGACATTCTAAACATAATATTCAAATATGCTAACAATAATTGTTAACAACAAAAAGATGAAATTAATTTGATGTAATAAAATAATCTATTTATTAAGGTTCAAAAGCTGTGTAATTCAATATAAAGCTTTTATTTTTAAAATATTAATTACCTTAAAAATATTTTAAACGTTCGTCTTGAAAAACTGTTTGCTCATACTCTTTTCTTTTTTATTTATCTTGTGCAGTGCATGCGTAATTCAGGATCAAGAGCTGAACGCTAAGATTACTAAAATTGACCTTATGCCTGTTGATCACCATTCCTACGCTAAGCCAACTGAGGCAAGAATAACACACCTGGATTTAATTGTGGAGGTGCGTTTTAAGGACAAATTACTGAACTGTACCGCAAAATATAAGATTTCTAAAGCCTCTTTTGCAACGGAGTTAGTCTTAGATAGTAAAGGAATAAATGTAAGTGCAGTTTTTATTAATGATTCAACTGAAGTTAAAGACTATCATTTCTCGAAACCAGATCCAATCTTAGGAAGTGCTTTGCATATTCCTATTAATGGGGAAGTAGAGACAGTTTCAATAAACTATCAAAGTGGTGATAATGCCGCTGCTTTACAGTGGCTGTCGCCACAGCAGACTCAAGGAAAAGATCCCTTCCTTTTTACACAATCGCAAGCTATTTTATGTCGTTCCTGGATTCCTATACAAGACTCGCCAGGTATCAAGTTCACGTACAATGCAACTGTAAAAGTGCCTGCAGGGTTTTTAGCCCTTATGAGTGCTACAAATCCACAAAAAGTAGATAGTTCGGGTGTTTATCAATTTGAAATGAAACAACCTATACCGGCCTACCTAATGGCATTAGCAGTAGGGAATATTGATTTTCATAAATATGATAGTATTTCGGGTGTTTATGCCGAGCCAGCAACTTTAGCTTCTGCAAGTGCGGAGTTAGAAGACGTTAATTTAATGGTGGCGGCGGCTGAGAAGCTTTACGGAAAGTATCAATGGGGTAGGTTTGATGTCTTAATGTTACCTCCGAGCTTTCCTTTTGGTGGAATGGAAAACCCAAAATTGACCTTCGCTACCCCTACTATTCTGGCGGGTGACAAGTCTTTAACTTCGTTAATTGCACATGAATTAGCGCACAGTTGGTCAGGTAACCTCGTAACAAATGCCTCGTGGGAAGACTTTTGGCTGAACGAAGGGTTTACCGTTTACTTTGAGTATAGAATAATGGAAGAGGTTTTCGGGAGACCATTTGCCGACATGCTGACATTGATTTCTAAACGAGAGCTAGAAATGGAGGTAGCAGAGATGCTATCAAATGGACAAGCAAATGACACAAAATTAAAACTGGACCTAGAAGGTCGTGATCCTGACGAAGGATTAACAGCCATTGCTTATGATAAGGGATATTTTTTCTTGAAACGGCTGGAAGAAATTGCAGGGAGGGGCTATTTTGATAGCTTTCTAAAAACGTATTTTAAAGAGTTTTCATTTCAGACAATGACGACTGAGAGCTTCATCATATATGCAGAGCAACATTTATTTATAAAAAACCACATAGAATACCCTGAAGAGCTTTTTAATAGCTGGATTTATGGACAGGGGCTTCCCGATGATATGCCAATAGTAAGGGCTACTTTATTTGAAGAGGTAGAACTAACTTTAAATAATTGGCTTCGTGATAAGGATAATAGTATTTTGCCTGATTCAGCATGGAGTACACATGAGTGGCTACATTTTATGCATCAGCTGCCAGATACGATTACTGTGAATGAAATTATATTGCTAGACAGTAAAATGAACTTTACTCTATCAAATAACAAAGAAATACAAGCCGAGTGGTATTTGTTGGGGATCAAGCATTCCTACAAAAAGATGCTACCTTATATACAGCAATTTTTAGTGAATACAGGACGCAGGAAGTTTTTAATGCCACTGTATACGGAGCTTCTTAAATATGATCAAGAATTTGCAGAAGAAATTTATAAAAAAGCGAGGCCGAATTACCACTATGTGAGCTACAGCTCGTTAGATAAATTATTTGAATCAGCTAAACGATAAGTATATGTATCAATTGAAAAGATTACTGGTAGCATTGGATTTAACGGAGATGGATGAGGTGTTGATAAAATATACTTCATTTTTTGCAAAAAAAGTAAAGGCAGAAAAGGTGTATTTCTTTCACATTGCTCATGATTTTAAATTACCTCAGGAGTTGAAAACGAAGTATCCTGACCTACTAGCA
>JBKEFO010000167.1:0-7488 GCA_046709585.1 Marivirga sp. | reverse complement strand
TTATGCATATAACTAGTATCCTTAGATACATTATAAACTCTCAAGTTGTGACCAGTAGCAAAACTTATTAAAATCAAGGAATCCTGGACCTTAAAATTACTGTTAATCCATCTATATTGCCCGCCTCCGTAATTTCCTTTTCTAAATTCTTCAGGATATCCAATATTATAACTCAATTCGCCCTTAGTTAAGTCTAACTTTATTAAGACAGGCCTATTTTCGGCAGTCTCATCTGCATATTCTCCTGTAATATTACCAGTCATATATAGTATGTCGTTAAAAATCTTCCCTGGTGAGTTTTTAAAAACCTTGGCACTAGGATTATAATTATGTTCGGAATCTAAGTCATAAGTCCTGAGTTTAGCACAATCCTCATTCATTAAAAAAAGTTTTGAAGCATCATAATTATGAATAAAAATGGAATCCAGAGAATGTACATAATATCCAAATATTTTTCCAACACCATTAGGACCGACTTTGACATAAGTTCTTTTAAAGAGAAAATCGGATGTGTTAAAATCATAAAAGTAAATGCTGTTATTGTAAGAATTAAGCAAAGTAAAGTATATGAGTGTATCTGTATTTAATATTTGATAATGATTTGAAGATGGGGGTGTCTCACTATCCAATTCAAAAGATTTAGTTTTAGTTTTTATTAATGTAGCATCTGAAATTATGTCGTTTTTATCATTTTTGTTTGATACGACATCAGAACTGCAACCCATACAAGACAACATAAAAAACGCTAAAAGTATATATAAATTTGAGCTCATTCTATAAATTAATTTCCACAAAAAAAGAGTATTATTATAATACTCTTTATAAACTTTAAAACAATTAATGACTTATCCCACAGAAGATAATTCCTTTTTACCTGAGGACTTTACGCAGTCATGAAAAGCCACAGAGTCCTCGCAAAAATAAGTATTACCGCCCTCACCACTCGCATAAGTACAATCACCATTATTGTTGTCAGGTTCGTTATTACAGCCGGCATAAACATTAATGGATAGTACGCTAACAGCAACTATCCCTAGAATTGATTTTAAAATGTTTTTCATTTCGAATTGATTTTATTTGTTTTGTTGCAAGATATATATGTAGATATATATATATATATGCAAACTGATAGAACACATTTTTTTATACAAAACAAAAAAAAAGGGATTCTTCCGAATCCCTTTTTTTTATTAATATTATTTTTTAACCTCCGAAATCATCAAATCTAATGTTATCGCCAGGAACACCCATCTCGTCCAGCATATTTAATACTGCTGAATTCATTAATGGTGGTCCGCAAAGATAAAATTCAATCTCTTCCGGTTCTTTGTGCTTTCCTAAATAATTATCATAAAGCGCTTGGTGAATAAAGCCAGTATAACCATCTGAATCTTTATCTTCCTCGTTATTCTTAACTTTCCAGTTATCTTCCTCTAAAGGTTCAGACAAAGCAATGTTAAATTTGAAATTAGGATTCTTCTCTTCAATATCTCTGAATTGATCTACGTAGAACAGCTCTCTTTTCGATCTGCCGCCATACCAATACGATACTTTTCTGTGCGTAGCTTGTGTATGGAATAGGTGGAAGATATGAGAACGCAATGGCGCCATGCCTGCACCACCACCAATATAAATCATTTCAGCATCAGACTCATTGATGTGGAATTCACCATAAGGGCCTGATATAGTCACTTTATCACCTGGTTTTCTGGTAAATACATAGGAAGAACAAATACCTGGATTGACATCCATCCATTTATTGTTCGCTCTGTCCCAAGGTGGAGTAGCGATACGAATGTTCAGCATGATGATATCCCCTTCAGCTGGGTGGTTAGCCATTGAGTAAGCTCTAAAAATTGGCTCATCATTTTTCATTACTAAGTCCCAAAGACCGAATTTATCCCAATCCTCTTGGAAGATATCTTCTTTATGACCTAAGTCTGGATGAGGAACGATCTCCATGTCCTTGAATTCACAAGTGATGACTGGCACGTCTACTTGAATATAACCACCAGACTGGAAATCTAAAGTTTCTCCTTCCGGCAACTGCACAACAAATTCCTTAATGAAAGTTGATACATTGTAGTTAGACTTAACTGTACAATCCCACTTCTTAATACCAAAGATCTCCTCCGGTATTCTAATATGCATATCTTGTTTCACTTTTATCTGACAAGACAAACGCACTTTCTCTTTTTTCTCGCTTCTACTTAAATGACCTTCTTCTGTTGGTAGAACATCACCACCACCATCTTCAACAACACATTTACACATAGCACAAGTACCTCCCCCACCACAGGCAGAAGGTAAATACACACTTTGACCAGCCAAGGTAGTTAGCAAAGTAGATCCCGCCGATGTTACGATTGGATTTTCTTCATCTCCATTAACATAAATATTAACAGGGCCGGATTGAACTAGTTTTGATTGCGCAAACAACAATATAAATACCAAGATTAGGATTAATACTGTGAAGGCAATGACTGATGTAATAATTACTGATGTCATGAACTCCTTATATTTTGTTCTTAATTAACTCAATTAACTTTAATGCAAATATATTAGATAATACCCAAAAGAGTAAATCCATCGGATATATTTTTATTATTTCGTTCCTTAACACACGGTTTTGAAAAAAAGTTAACAAAACTGTCAATTATTTATCAAGTTTTTCCAAGTGCCTTTTAAATAATTATACTTTATAGTAGAGGGTAAAGCTTGCCAAAAATATTTATTCACCTCAACGGAAAAAGAAGGTTGCATATAGCAATTAATTGTGCAGCCTTCGCAGGCAGGCATCTTGCCTTCGAGGGCTACCAGCTTTTGTACCTCTTCAGAGTAATAAAGCTGTTGTAAATTATTGTCTATAGGAAAGGACTTCAACCCTAAATGATAACAAGGCAGCACTAATTCATTTTCAGGTGAAATAACAATAGTGGTACTAGCCGCTTTGCAAATAGGTTTTTCAGTATTATTTCCTCCATCTTTTCGTAGCTGAATAAATGCCTCGTTAAGATACACCTTTTTCTTTTTCCCAAATAAGCTCAGAAAATCTAGATGCTCATTTGAGAGACCACCCTCATCATTAATATCATTATAGCCAAAAATCGGGTTAATGATTAGCACAAGTCCGTTTGGTTTGGCTAAATAAGTATAAATCGGCTCTAGCTGATCTATATTACTATTCATTGCAGTAAATAATATATCGGGCTTTTCACCAAGTGCTTTTGCTATTTTTATAGATTCTACAACAAAGTCATAACAGGCTACTCCTCTGCCAGCATCATGCTGCTCCTTGTCATAGCTGTCGAGAGAAAAATGAAGCATGTCAATAAGTCCCTTTAAGGATTCCGCTTTCTTCGGGTACAGTAAGCAGTTAGTGGTGAGCGTTGTTATAAAACCATAGCTCTTCGCTAAAGTAAGTAATTGATCAATTCCTTGATGCAACAATGGCTCTCCACCAGTAAAATCTATCACCTTTACGCCTAGCTTCTTTAGCGCTTTAAAGTTTTCTTCAGCGTTTGCTAAATTTATGTAAGGACTTGGTTTTTCCCAAATATCACAAAAGCTACAGCTAGCATTGCAGCGATAGGTAACATAATAATTACATAAAATAGGGTTTTTAATCAGCCTCACATTCAAAACTACATTGCTTTAAACCCATCAGCAAAATAAAAGGAAAGATTTTAATCTGTAAAATGCGTTATATTCATGATTTTCACCTGAGGGATTTTAAAATTAGGATTCATTCCACATTGAAAACCTGTCTCAAGGTACTCTAATTCCACGAACACCTTTAGGCCATCCTCCTCAAAACTTTCCCCTAAATTAATAGGGCTATATTCTTCTCCTTTTATTTCCAATAACCAGCCGCAGCCATCAGCTGCCACCATACCGGAGAACACAATTTTCGCTTCTTTCATCTGAGTAGCTTTTTGATCTTCACATTTAAATGCCATCTGCAATAAAACAAAAATAGCAGCCATAGAAAGTAATTTTTTCATTTCTCGTAAATTTATAAACTTATTAATGACATTGTCACAAGTTAATTAGTTGCAGTGGATATAAAAAAGACAATTATTAGTTCCGATTCGTTCGGTTCATCAGAGGGGAAAGAAATTGCTTTAAAGCTGATAAATTCGCCTGCTTCATTACCGCTTTTCATTGAAGGCTTTCTGGGGGACGATATCAGGTACAGGCAAAGAGCTGCGTGGGTATTGGTAGCACTAGCAAATAACCATGAGGAAGTTCTTAATCCGTACTTAAAGATTCTCTCGGCTGCGCTCCTAAACAGCAGTGAGGATAGCGTCAAAAGAAACATATTGAGGATATTCCAACATATAACCTTACCCCAAAGTATTCATGAGCAAATGATTAATTATTGCTTTGAGGTACTTGCATCTAAAGAGGAAGCCATTGCCATTCAAGTTTTTGCTATGAGCGTATTAAAGAAGCTAATAACAAATTACCCTGAACTTAGACGGGAGCTAAGCTTTATCTTGGAAGAAAGACTACCCTATGCCTCTGCAGGTTATAAGGCTAGAGCTAAAACAATTATTACTGCTTTGAACAAAAAAGGTGACCTTCAATGAGGTCACCTTTTTCTTATGAAGTAGGCATATTACTTACGCTAACATCTTTAGTAAGGTCGTTATTTTACTTTTCAATTGTCTTCGATCCACAATAAAATCTAAGAAGCCATGGTCTCTCACGAATTCCGCACTTTGAAAGCCTTTTGGTAAGTCTTTTCCGATAGTCTCTCTTATTACTCTTGGTCCAGCAAATCCTATTAGCGCGCCTGGCTCAGCAATATTAAAATCCCCCAACATAGCATATGAGGCAGTAACTCCTCCTGTCGTTGGATCCGTTAATAAAGAGATATAGGGAATTTTAGCTTCCGATAATTGCGCTAATTTAGCAGAGGTCTTTGCCATCTGCATCAATGAAAAACCCGCTTCCATCATTCTTGCTCCACCAGACTTTGAAATCATCAAGAAAGGGACTTTCTTTTTGATAGAATAATCAATAGCTCTTGCAATTTTTTCACCTACAACAGAACCCATGGATCCACCAATAAAAGCAAAATCCATACAGGCAATGCAAATAGACAAGCCATTTATTTTACCGTGTGCCGAGCGTACCGCATCTTTTAACTCCGTTTTCTCCTGCGATTGCTTTATTCTAACTGGATAAGGCTTGGTATCAACAAATGATAATGGGTCACCAGAAGAAAGGTCTTTGTCTAACTCAGTGAATTTATTGTCATCAAACAATATCTCGTAATACTCTTTTGATCCAATTCTTACATGATAATCATCCTCAGGACTTACATATGAGTTGAGCCTTAACTCCCTCATATGAATAATTTTTCCATTTGGTGATTTGTACCACAAGCCATCGGGGGCTTCTTTCTTATTTTCGGTTGGGGTTAAAATCCCTTTATTTTGACGCTTAAACCAAGCCATACACTCATTTTTGATTTGTGTGACGACAAAGATAATCTAATTGATTTTCATTTGCCAATAGCTTGCCACTAATTCTGTACTTTTCACTTTTTAGCTATCACTTGCTAGTCGAGAAAGTACATCCAACAACCCTTTCCTGCATCTATGCAGCCTTTGATTTAAGTCATAGAGAAAATTTTATTGTCGACTAAATGATTTAGCGTATAAAAATGTGAAGAAGCTATGAGGTCAAATCGGATTTATTACATCATTACCATATTGTGCATATATGTGCTATCTGTATCTTGCACCTCTAACGTGAGAGTATCACAATCACAACAAAGTTGGAATGAGCATAAAAGCAAAGATGTGAAGCGGCTTACTACAGCTAAACACTACCAAGACAAAAAAATAAGTAGGCCACTTCTGGATTAAAGAAAAACTAATTTTGTAGAAATTTCTATTAAAATTTGAAATTCAAAATAAATTTCCGAGATTTTAGGAATGAACGTTCATTCCGTAAAAGAAAATAGACTGGATAAAAAAACATTAATTCTAGAAACTACTCTTCATTGTATATCAGAAAATGGTTTTCATGGCACTCCTATATCTATGATTGCGGAAAAAGCAGGAGTAGGCGCTGGTACCATATACAGATATTTTGAGCATAAAGAAGCGTTGATCAATGAGCTTTTTCTAGAAATAAAAAGAAAAGTGATGAATGCCATGTTAGATGTATATGATGAGAAGGCTTCATTTAAAAATCGCTTTAAACATTTGTGGATGAACCTCATCAATTACTTCATGGAGCATCCGCAAGAGTTTCAATTTATTGAACAGCATAGATATGCCTCTTACATGAGCAGTCTTACACGTGAGGAAAGTTTTATGATCATGTCCCCAGTGATGCTTTTCTTCATAGAAGCTAAGCGTGCCAAAGCCATGAAGGATATGCCTGTATATACTATTATCTCCTTGTCATATGGGCCAATTACATCACTGGCAAAGTTGCAAATTGACCATCATCAAAAATTAAGTAGGGAAAGAATCGAACAAGCAGCTGACGCATGCTGGGACGCGGTTCGCACTTTAAAATAACAAATTTATGAAAACACCTAATGTAGTATTCAATGGTTTAGGCTCCTATATACCTCATAACATTGTAAAGAATGAAGATTTCCTGAAGCATGAATTCTTTATGGAGAATGGAGAGCGCTTTGACATACCCAATGAAGAAATTATCAGGAAATTTGAAAAAATTACTGGTATTCAGGAAAGGCGATATGCCAACAATGACCAACTAAATTCAGATTTAGGGTTTCTAGCAGCCGAAAAAGCATTGGAAGACAGTAGCATAGACAAGGAAGCGCTAGATTATATCATTTATGCACATAATTTTGGTGATATAGAGCATGGTACAAACCGTATAGATAACATGCCTAGTCTAGCGGCTAAAGTGAAACACAAATTGAAAATTAAGAATCCTGATGTAGTATGCTATGATTTATTATTTGGTTGCCCAGGTTGGGTGCAAGGGGTTATTCAAGCTTACCAAATGATTAGAAGTGGCTTTTGCAGAAATATTATGGTTATTGGGGGTGAAACATTAAGTAGATGTGTAGATCCACATGACAGAGATGGTATGATCTTTTCAGACGGAGCAGGTGCAGCCATCGTATCCGCTTCTTATGATGATGACAGAAAAGGGATATTGGGTTTCGCCAATCGAACAGATGCGAATGACGAATTAAATTACCTAGCCATGGGGCCTTCTTTTAATGCAGCTGCACCTCAGGATGCGCGATATATCAAAATGAAAGGTAGAAAAATTTATGAGTATGCCTTAGAAGAGGTAGCTGGCGGCATACAAGTAGCCCTAAAAAGATCAGGTATCTTTTTAGAAAACATTAAAAAGGTACTGATTCATCAGGCAAATGAGAAGATGGATGCAGCCATACTACGAAAGCTGAGTCAGCTCAATAATTTACCTTTGAATGCTGATGAAATGATGCCCATGACGATCAAAAAATTCGGTAACAATTCT
>JBKEFO010000166.1:0-7567 GCA_046709585.1 Marivirga sp. | reverse complement strand
GAAGTGGCTAGGTAGAGAAATACTTAAGTTATGATCAATATCAACAGTGGTCCAAGTCTGTGAATAAGATGAATAAGCAACTAAGCTAATAAGAGAGATTAAAATTGATTTCATATTTTTTCGATTGTAACTAGTACACACATCAATTGGCTATTTGCATTGCTATTATTTTATTTCATCGCGATTGCATACTTGATACTCTGTACTACAAGCCTACTTGCCAATACAAAACTTACCGAAGATATTAGCCAGTAAATCGTCTGTCGTAATCTCTCCTGTAATTTCGCCTAAATAGTGCAGTGCTTGGCGGATGTCCATGGCTAGGAAGTCTCCTGTTACATCACTACCCAGGCCATTGAGTACAGCCTGCAGGGCATTCTGTGTTTGGATGAGGTTGTCGAAGTGTCGGATGTTAGTTACCACGGTATCACCCGTTTTAAAATTATCTAGGTTCACGGTTTCTACCAATTTGCTCTTAAGGGCCTCAAGGTTCTCTTTATTTATGGCAGATATAAAAAGGGTGGCGTCGTCCTTCTTCATGGCTTCATAAAGCTCAGGCTTCGCTTCATCTAGCTTATTACCCACCTTAATAAAGGGGATACCTAAATTTTCCAGCATATTGATCTCTCTGTTCACATCAACTATATTGTCTTCTTTAAGATCGAACATATAAATGATCAAGGAGGCCTGTTTCATCTTCTCGCGGGTACGTTTGACGCCTATGGCTTCCACCACATCTTCGGTGTCACGCAAACCAGCCGTATCTATGAAACGGAAGATAATGCCCTCCAAGTTGAGTTCATCTTCTATAAAGTCACGCGTGGTGCCTGCTATCTCACTTACTATTGCTTTTTCTTCGTTTAAAAAGGCGTTTAAGAGGGTGGATTTACCGGCGTTGGGTTTTCCTGCTATCACAACAGGTACACCATTTTTAATCACATTGCCGAGGTCAAAGCTATTGGCTAAAATCTTTATGACAGAGAGTAATTTATCGACCAAGTCTTTCAAATCCTGACGATCGGCAAATTCCACATCTTCTTCACCAAAGTCTAACTCCAGCTCTATCATAGAAGCAAAATGAATTAGCTCATGTCGCAATTGTTTTATTTGATCCGAGAAACCACCACGCATCTGATTCATGGCCGCTTTGTGTGCCGCTTCGGTATCTGCATTAATAAGATCTGCCACGGCTTCAGCCTGTGCTAAATCAAACTGCCCGTTCAAAAAGGCTCTTTGGGTAAATTCTCCTGGCTTGGCTAGTCTAGTACCCTTTCTCAAAAACAGCTTAATAATAGTTTGTACTATAAAGGGCGAACCGTGACAACTGATTTCTACAACATTCTCTTTGGTAAAGGAGTGAGGCGATACAAATAAAGTGATTAAAACTTCATCCAATATTTTCCCTTCGTCTCTAATGGTTCCAAAATGGGCGGTATGGCTTTTTTGTTGTAACAAATTCTTACCATAAAAAACACTGTTTGCTAGCTGAATAGCCTGCTCTCCCGACAAACGAATAACGGCTATAGCGCCTATACCTGGCGCAGTAGAGAGGGCAATGATTGTATCGTCAAAAGAATGATTCATTTTGTAAATTTCACTATAATTAATTGATTTCTAAAGTATTTTTGGATTAGATACGCGCTTGTATTCTAATCGTAAACAATAATTTTTGTTACTAAGTTTTGGTAGGCTTCACTAAATAGTACAAAAATGTTAATTTAGTTCATCATTTGCTCCACTTTTTTTACTGCAACAGTAGCACACAAGAAACGCTAGATAGAAAATAGCTGTTCGAGTACCGTTAAGCATAGGCAAGATGAGGTATACAATACTGAATAGGGGAAGGTTCCGATGGAACTTTGCTTTTATTATTGCTGCATACGTGATTCCTCTTGCGAATTTAATAGTATACTTATTTTATAAGGAGGTCTCAGATTCAAGAAAAAATCACTAAATCGGATTTAAGTGGTGAATTATTTAATTAATGTATTGCTATTATTAAATAAATGACGTTATATTGAGTTCAGTAAGGAATAAACTTTTATTATGAAAAAACTTTTACTTGTTATATTGGCTGGTTTATTAATTGGAGCTTGTGCTCAGAAGACTTGTCCAACCTATGCTTCGAATAGTTTAGAAGTACATACAGAATTGACAATAGCTTCTGTCTAAAAAGAATGTAGCACCTATTCAATGTACTTTTTTACGTCGCTGGTATTAATTTCTTGACCGGAAAGGATTACCAATCGCTCTACAACATTACGTAGTTCTCTTATATTCCCACTCCAATTGTATTTTTGTAGTGCTTTGATGGCTTCTTGGTCTATAACTTTTTTCTTTGCGCCGTGGTCATCTGCTATATCTGACAGGAATTTTTCTACCAGTTCAGGAATGTCTTCTTTGCGTTCTCGCAATGGAGGTACTTGAATTTTGATTACACTTATTCTGTGGTAAAGGTCTTCTCTAAATTCATTTTTTTCGATAGCCTCTTTTAAATTTTTATTAGTCGCGGCTATTATTCTAACATCAACTTTAATATCCTTATCGCCACCAACCCTTGTGATCTTATTTTCCTGCAGTGCACGTAATACTTTAGCTTGCGCTGCCAAAGGCATATCACCTATTTCATCTAAAAATAGTGTGCCTCCACTGGCCTGTTCAAATTTACCAATTCGTTGCTTTATTGCCGAGGTAAACGATCCTTTCTCGTGACCGAATAATTCACTTTCAATTAGTTCAGAAGGAATAGCCGCACAATTTACTTCTATCATTTGGCCTCCTGCACGTTGACTTTTTTCATGTATTTGATTAGCCACCAGCTCTTTTCCGGTTCCATTTTCACCGTTAATAAGGACTCTGGCATCAGTAGGAGCTACTTTCTCTATCGTTTCCTTCACTTCAGCTAGTGAACTAGAAGAGCCGATCATCTGGTATTTTTTAGATACTTTCTTACGAAGGGTTTTAGTTTCTTGCACCAAGGAAGACTTGTCTAGTGCATTTCTTACAGACACTAATAATCTGTTTAAATCTGGTGGCTTGGAGATGAAGTCAAAAGCGCCTTTCTTCGTGGCCTCCACGGCAGTGTCAATGGTGCCATGTGCTGAAATCATAATAAAAGGAACAAAATACTCCTTCTCAAAAACAGCGTTTAGTAGCTCTAATCCATCCATTTTTGGCATCTTAACATCACAAAGTACAAGGTCGAATTGTTGATTTTCAATCATCTTCAAACCTTCTTCACCATTAGAAGCTTCCTCTACCTCATACTTTTCGTACTCTAGTATTTCTTTTAAGGTGTTCCTGATGCTTGCCTCATCATCAATTAATAAGATTTTAGCCATATGTCACTAGTATGTAAAAAAATTGCAAGCCTATAAGCCGAGTTCTGTAACCTAATAAATTAGGCTCTTATCATTTATCTAGTGCAGCCTACCCCTTTTTACCCATCAACCAAGGTTAATGTTTCGTACGAGTAACACTTATTCCAGCAAGCTGGAAGCAAAAATGTATGTGGCCTTACAACCCGAAAGGTTTACCGTGCATATCATTATTACTAATGATAACGGTGCGCTCTTACCGCACCTTTTCACTATGACCCTACAACGTGTAGGGCTACCTATTTTCTGTGGCACTGTCTGTTCCCAATATAATTGGGACCCTTAGTTTCCTAAGGTACGGCACTCTGTGTTGCCCGGACTTTCCTCACCTCTAGGCTCTCACCTATAAAGCGCGATAAGACAGCTTGCAATTTTATTTGTTGTTGTTTATTTCGATACGAAATTAAGGTAATCCAATTGATTTCTTCAATGGATTGTCAGAAATAAGACGAAATCTAGACTTTTAATGTACGTCTTGTCCTGTAAGTTTATGTTCCCAAGCATCTGCAACAGTAGCTACTTCTTCAATGATACTCTTCAAAACGCTTTCTGTAGCTGTTTCTGCATAGGTGGCAGCCTCTACTCTAATAAAATCATCAATTAAAACAAACCTTGCTGCAGTGAATGTGGCATTGGCTCTTATTAAATTCTCTAAATTAATTGAGTCCGAATATTCACATACTTTAGAAGTAAATTCAATACTTGGCTTATTGGTGATTTCGCTATTCTTTTTGGTCCCCAATACTGCCTGATATCGATTTCCACCTAATGGATAAATCACAACAGATTTATTAGTATCATATTCTTGAAATTGGCCACCAATTTCATTGGCGTAGGTTTCCATAAATTCGTTAAAATTCATACGGCTGGTATATTTTGTAGGTTAACTAATGGGTAAATAGCTAGCTTTAGCTGAATGCAATATAGTATAAAAGTAAGAAAAAATTTTAATTTATCCTTATTAATGTTGCTCCATATCCAAATTTTTCTTTATGAGCATCCTTAAAAAACTTAATATTGTCACTCTGAGATAAATATTTGTGAATTTTATTCTTCAATACACCATTTCCTACTCCATGGATAAAAACAATTTCATCTTCGCCAGTCATAATAGCTTGATTTAGCTTTTGTTCAAATGTTTGTAGTTGAATTGATAGTATTTGATCTTTGGGAATTTGATCCGCATCTTTTCTGATAGCTTCGATATGCAAATCTATTTCCCTTTCTGCTGTTGGTACGCGTCTATTGCCACTTTGCTCTGCCTTCACTGTAAACATCTCATTTCTCAAGTGATCTGTATCAATCACTGTTGGCTGGATAGTGGTGCTTTTAGTAGCTTGGAGGGGTATGAGATAGGCTGCTTTACTCATTGTCGAGATAAATTGTGGCTCTTTTTGAAAGTGTTTCGATTTAATTTTTAATATTATTTTTTCAGGTTTTTCTGCAATACTCCATTGATTAATTTCTTTTAATATGGTGATAGATAAGCTGGGCCAAGTATTCAAGTGGTCAATATTTCTTTCTGTTAGTTTAATAAACGCACCAGAAAATAATTTCTCTGAGAGTATAGTTCTTTCTTCAGATTTGCCGTTTATTTCATTTACCATCACTAAAGCGTCTTGCTTTTCTGCACTCAATAAGTAAATACTATGCAGTTTATCATTAAGGGGAACCACAGCGATGTTAAAGCCTTTCTCCTTACTGGTTTCTCCTGTTTGGGAAGCCTTCTTCTTTGTTTCTTGGGTATCATTGGCGCCTGCACCATAGAATGCTATGCTTTCTTCTGCAGCAACAATAACAAGCTCTGTTTGTAGAACAGGAATACTGAAGCCGTCTTCAATTTCCACCTCCACTAAGCCTCTGTCTAATTTTTTGGTGATAACACCAGATTCTTTGCCATGTAAAAACCGTACTTTGTCTCCAATATTCATATATATATTATTTTAAAAGTAGATAGGATAAAACGATACTCCTTTCTGTGTAATGCCAATAGTGGGCAAAGGTACTTTTATCATGTTTAATGCATAAAAGACGTTTTTTAACCACTTTTTATTCGTGTGAAATTTTGTAAAATCTAAGTCTAAGCTTAAATAAACTTGCCTAATGGCCTGATAGCCGTTCGTATTATTTTCGGCATTATTTCCGTATACCATACCATCGGCTCCATAGCCAATACTAAATGCTAACCATCCAGGAAAGTCGTTGTTCCTTGATAGTACGTTGAAATTGGTTGATATCCAATAGGTTTGTCCATTATAGTCCTTCAACCACTCCTCATTAATCCCATTACCTAAAACAGAAGGTCGAATTGCAGCATATTTCGTAGGGAAAAATGAATATTTCGGATGTATATAGACTGCATCCCATATCGTTTCTTGGAAGGCTAGGAAAGCACCTGCAGTGTTAGCTATTAAGTCGCCTCCTGAGGCACCATAGTCTGAAGAGAAGCCATCAAAGACCTCTATTCCAAGCATCATTGTACTACTTGCTAATGCGCTAAAAAGGTAGGCCTTTTTTTGCCTTACACCAGTGTTTTGAATTAGCTTTGCATTAAAAGCGGTTAGCTGGTAAGCTGTGTAGATGTGGCCTACTTTGTCCAAGCCATTCCATTGCTTATTATCGTTGAAAAATTTAAAGTTCTTATCAAAGCTGTCTTTGTACCATATTTGTCCTAGCGCAAACATTGCGCCACCGTAAATTAAGGCCTCGCTTACTGCCAATTTTTTAAGCATGGGTTTATTGAGGCTATCCACCTTGTGCACTTGGCCATTCGCAAATACTGCAAAAAATGCCATCAACACTAATATCATAAAAGACCTCTTAAGCATATCTTATAAAGGTATGTATTATTTAAGTTTGGATATCAATCTTTCAATGCAGATTTATATGTTTCTAAAGCACGCTCTCTAGCCATTTTATGTTCCACTATTGGTTTAGGGTAGTATGAGGTGCCATATTCAGCGACCCATCTTTTAATGTACTTTTCATCCTTGTCAAATTTGTCGGTCTGGCTGTAAGGATTAAAAATTCTAAAGTAGGGCTGTGCGTCAGTGCCTGATCCAGCAGCCCACTGCCAACCTCCATTATTTGATGCTAGCTCGTAGTCTAATAATTTTTCTGCAAAATAAGCTTCTCCCCAGCGCCAATCGATTAATAAGTGCTTTGTTAAAAAGCTGGCAACAATCATGCGAACCCGATTATGCATATGACCTGTCTCATTCAACTCTCGCATACCCGCATCAACAATTGGGTAACCAGTTTTCCCTACACACCATTTTTGAAACTCATCTTCATTATTACGCCAAGGGATTTTATTGTATTGCTTTTTAAAAGCTCCCTCTTGAACATGCGGAAAGTTGGCCAGTATCATGCTGTAAAAATCTCTCCATATTAGCTCATTGAGCCATGTATCATTTAAATTTTCCGCCTTTCGCACTGCTTCTCTTATGCTAATTGTGCCGAAACGCAAATGAACACCCAATCGGCTGGTGCCATTTACAGCAGGATAATCTCTTGTTTTGTCATAAGTTGCAATAATGTCTTCTTGGTAACTGTTAGCTGGGGAGGAGATCTCGCTTTGTTCAAAACCGATGTCTTGCAAGCTGGGTATAGGCTCACTTATTTTGTGCCACTTGCTATTATCTAATGATACATTGAAAGCTTCGATTGAACTAGAGGCTAGCTTTTCTAGCCATTTGTTTTTGTACGGCGTAAATACTTTGTACGGAGCAGCACTTCCATTTAATATCTCTTCTTTTTCAAAGATGACGTGGTCTTTAAAGTCGTAAAAAGAGATATCATGCGCACTGCAAATAGCATTAATTTGTTCGTCCCTATCGATTGCATATTGCTCGTAATCCCTATTAGTATAAATTTCAGCTACCTCATAGGACGCTATTAGTTCTTTGATAATTTCTTCAGGCTTACCAATCTTCACGATTATTGAAGTGCCAAGAGTCTGCAAGCGTTGTTGCAATTGCTGGATTTGATGATATAAAAATGATACCCTTGCATCTTTTTTATCCGTTAATTCGTCTAAAATATAACTGTCAAATATAAAAATAGGCAATACAGGGTAGCCACTTTGCTGTGCATAGTGTAAACCAGTATTATCCGTTAGTCGCAAATCCCTTCGAAACCAAAATAAAGCTATCTTTTCCAATGAGTATAATATTTCGTTCAAAATAGAG
>JBKEFO010000165.1:0-7594 GCA_046709585.1 Marivirga sp. | reverse complement strand
ATCCACGAAAAAAATAAATGACCTTAGCACAATTATTACTAGTAGCCGCACTTTCCATTGGCGTATTAATTGTCACGCTGCTATTATCAAAATCCCCAAAAATTGAGGCGGATAAATACCTGCTTGCATATTTGGGGTATTTTCTTGTGAATCAGTTATTTTACTTGGCGGAAACATATGAGTACTTTGCTAACTCTTATTTGCCTTTGTACACAAGGGGTTTTTATTTGATCTGTCCTCCACTATTTTACTTATACCTCTATAAATTGACCAGTTTTGGCAAGCACCTTCCAAAATATACATACGCTTTCTTTCTTCCATTTATCGGATTTACAGCAACATTTATCTACTACTACAGTGTAGGCTTCGATACCTTCAGCCTGACACTGCAGCAAGGGTTAATTTACCAAAATGATCAGCTCTCTATCATTTGGGCTATTTTCTCCTTTTTTCTAGTGATACTAGATCCTATCTGTCTCCTTTTATTTTATGGCATCTATAAACGCTACACTTATAAGTTAAAGCAAAGCACCTCCGATATAGATGCTGTTCAACTAAAATGGCTGCAGTCACTCTTTTTATTTTGGACTATCTCCGTTGTTTTAATTATCCCTTTGCATGTGCTCTCCATTAACCAGCAATTATTTCCAAGTGCTTATATTCAAATACTTTATCAAGTAAGTAGCCTCACTTTCATATTTATTTTAGGGTGGTACGGATTGAAGCAAAAGATCATCTACCATGGCCTTGTTCAAAATAGTCCACAGTCTGCCATGAGTTATGCTCGTTCTGGCCTGGACCAGCAAAAAGCTACGCAGATTCATCAGCAGCTTTTGCAGTACCTAGAGAACAACAAGCCCTATTTAAAAGGGGACCTAAAAGCGGCTGAACTGGCCGAGTCGCTCAATATCTCTACGAGCCATCTTTCTCAGGTACTTAACCAAAAACAAGGTCAGAACTTTTTTGAATTCATCAACCAATATAGGGTCAAGGCCGTGCAGGAAAAGATGAAAGATCCTGCGCATCATCATCTCACTATCTTAGGTATAGCCTTCGACGCTGGCTTTAATTCAAAGACATCTTTCAATCAACTGTTTAAAAAATTCACCGGAGAGACGCCTTCTTCCTACTATAAAAAGGTTAAATAGGTACCAACCACAGGGATTGAACGCTTCTTAAATCATGCTATCGTACGTTTGGGCATGTTTTACAAAATCAATCTCAAAATGAAATCATTCTCTTGCTTTATCATTAGCCCTATTATTATTATTATTATTGCTTTCTGTTGTACCGTCAGCTGCACTTCTGATGAGCTCCCAGAAAAATATGGTCAGGTAGGTACCCAGCTGTACGTTGGTGCTGAAAAAAACCAAGCTTTAATTGTGGGCTTAGGCGGCTCCGAAGGCGGCAATGCCTGGACATCGGACTATTGGAAAAAAACCAGAGACCAAATGCTTGATTCAGGTTACGCCTTATTAGCCTTGGAATATTTTGGTGGCCCCAACAGTCCAGAACAGTTAGATAGAATTGCCATTGACTCAGTGTATAAAGTTATTAAAGCCGCCACAGCTCATCCGATGATCAATGGCAATAAAATAGCGCTCATTGGCGGTTCAAAAGGAGCCGAGTTAGCCCTACTGCTAGCCAGCAAATACCCCGACATTGATTGTGTAGTAAGCATAGTGGGCAGCCACGCTACATTCCCTGCGCTCACCTTCATGGCGTCCACCTCTTCTTGGATATACCAAGGCAAGGAGGTAGCTTATGTTCCATTACCGTGGTCAGCTGTACCTGCCCTTTTGAAACAAGATTTGCGGACGGCATTCAGTGAAATGCTGACTGACACTGCAGAAGTACAAAAATCACTGATTGATGTTAACGCTATTACTGGCTCAATTTTAATGGTCAGTGCTACCCAAGATGAGATGTGGCCTTCAACAGAGATGTCTGAAGAAATTATGTGCCAACTAAAAGAAAATGATTTCAGCCACCCCTACCAACATATAGCGATAGCAGGAAGTCATCAGGCACCGCTACAACATTTTGATACCATCATACATTTCCTGAATAAAAATTTTAGGTAACAATACCATTGTCTCACAACATCTAAAAAAGAGGAATAGCTGATTCCTCTTTTTTTTTATGCCCATTTTAAAACTATTCCCCCTCCCTTTACATCATAGTTTCAAAAGCACATAAAATTTCTGCTTAAATTGAACTTAATGTACCAAGATTTTATCCACACAGAGGAAGAAAGCCTTATTGAGGCCGCCCAACATGGCAACAGCTTAGCCACAGGGCGCCTGGTACAGCTGTGGTATCAAAAGATTTATAATTATGCGCTGAAGTTCTTGGGAAGCAAAGAGCTCGCCGCTGAGGTCAGTCAGCAAACTTTTATTTCCCTGCATAAAAATATTCATACGCTACAGGATAAATCCAAATTTAAACCATGGATATACACTATTGTAGCCAATAAATGTAGAGAGGAAGCGAGAAGAAAAAAGCGGTGGCGCATTTTTAGCTTTGACCAAGTGCTGTCAGACAAGGTAGATGCAGACTCCCCGACATGGGAAATCTCCAGACCTAGAGATACCAACCCAGAAAGCAAGTACTTGCAAAGTGAGATGGGGGCACTATTAAAGAATTGTATAAAAAAGCTCCCTGAAGGACAAAGAGAGGTACTGATAATGAAAGAGTACGAAGGATTGAAATTTAGAGAGATTGCGGACATTCTGCACATATCAGAAAACACAGCTAAGTCAAGGTTATATTATGCATTTGATGCGCTGCGTAAAATGTTGAAAAAAGAGAATATTAGTAAAGAAACAGTGAGTTATGAATTTTAAAGCCATGGATGAACAGACGAAACAGCGATTAATGGCCTACCTCTACGGTGAATTAACGGAAGAGGAAAGTCATGCAATAACGGAAGAACTAAAAGAGAATGAAGCACTGAGGGCTACGCTTGAAAGCTTGCGTGACACCAAGTCTACACTAGGAAGCCTTGAGGCAGAAACAGTAAGCACCCCACCATTTTTTCAATTGCTAAAAGAAGAAAAAAGGAATAGTAATCAAGCATTCAAATGGGTGGGTAGTATTGCTGCAGCTATACTCTTACTATTGGTAGTAGGAAGGTTTACAGGCTTTACGGTTAATAGCAATGAGCAGGGAGTACAACTATCCTTCAGTCAACAAAATACGGTGCTTAACAATGATGCCTACGTCGCCAAAGCGGATGTTGATCAAATGATCCAATCGTCGCTAGCGGCATATGATGCAAAGCTAAATCAGCAGCTTGATAACAGAGCAGAAAAACAAGAAACTTTCATCAATGATCAATTTGATACCAACAGGAATTTTCTCGCTAATTCTGTCCAATCTATTGAGAATACCAATAGGAATATGTTAAAAAACTATTGGGAGCAAAGCAACCAACAGCAACAAACTTATATGACTTCTCTGATGGGCGACTTTACCAATTACGTGGAGCAAAGAAGAAGTGAGGACATGCAATACATGATGGCAAAAATTAACCTTTTAGAAACTGACACTGACCTATTGGAATTAGAGACAAACCAATTGCGAGACAGTTACGCTTTAAACACAAACGAGAATACTTATTAAACAATGGCCTATCTCGAGTAAGGCTATAAATCAGATTTAAAACAACGAAAATGAAAAAATATATAATTGTATTGATAATGGCTGTATCAACTGTAGCAAGTGCACAGATTGATGAGCAGAGAATGAAAAGAGACATTGAGGTAGCAAGCACCGTCCTTAATTCGTTATTAGACAAACAAGGAATCATGAGCTGGCAGAGTGTAAATGGAACTCCTAGTGGCCGCTACATTGAAGGTTATGGCGTGATACTAAATATGCCAAATAACCATTTAGTATTTGGTAACATGTCATTTGATGGAGGCACAATCAACAATAATTTTATGGTTAGGATGAATGATGAGCAAGATCAAGAAGAAATTATCGTTGTGAATGGCGAAGTAGTTACCCATGATATAAAAGAGCGTCAGCAGGAACGTGTAGAAAGGGCTAGAGAGCTTGCTGAAAGAGAAAGGGAGTTAGCGGTAAAAGCAGAAGCACTCGCCAATAAAACAATTAGATTCTTCAATATTGATAGTTTAAAAGCGAGAAATGACGAAAAGAGATTGGAGAAAATGCAACTCTTCTTGCTAGATTATGCCCATCTAATCAGCCAGCTTAAACCTGATGAAAAAGTATTAATCTTAGACAATAGTGAAAAAATCTATATCTCTGGAAATACAAGTCTAATTGATAATATGAGAAAAGGAAGGCTTTCTGCTGAAATTACAATGAAGGACGCTGTTGCCTTCCAAAATGGTAAAATAACAAGAGAAGAAGCCCAATCACGCTTAGTAATTAATAAAAATGACCAACCTAAAAAGGTATACAAGGACCTGGAGCTTTTTCAAAGTATTATGGAAAGAATATACAGTCGTGATTTATCAGAAAGCTATTATGCTAATGGATCTATAAACTATGAGCATATTGAAGAACTAGGTGCAATTTATTATATGAAAACTGTTTCCTCTTCAATGAGCAATAACAATTGGAATATACCTACAGTCGATAAATCAGGTCTAAACCAAGCAGAAAGAGATGAAGTTATTAAAAACCTCTACCCTCAATTTGAAGCAGCGCTTAAAGAAAATATGGTTGAATATGGTAGAACCATCAGCAGCCTCAAAGATGAGGAGCAATTAATCATCAATGTAGGTATCACAAAATGTGAGGGATGCAACATACCGCAAACACTAGAATTGAGCATTAATGCGAAAACCCTACAGGATTTTAATAGCGGCAAGATTGATAAAAAGACGGCTTTAGTTGGCATTAAGGTAACACAAGGTGATATGCAGTAAGTAAGGTAGTACTACGTTTTAAAAAGAAAATTAACTGTAAAAAACCTGATAAGAACCCCAGCTCCGGACTTGATCCGGAGCCTTATCAAATTATCAGGGTTCAAAGCCGGAGAATTAGCTCGTTCCGAACCTCCTTAGGTTATAAGTAAAGCTTAATAAATAATAGCGCTGCAGAATATTGGTTTGTGTATCCTCCACATAGGCATCGGTTACTACCCTTGATATACTGTTGTTTTGATTCAACAAATCATAAACTGATAATTTCAGCTGCCCCCTATTTTCCTTTAAAAAATTAAACCCTACCCCCATATTCCATAAGGTGATGGGCTGATCTAAATCTTCAGACAAACCAAAATACTGCTGGTAGCTCAAGCTATTTTCCCAGAAAACATGCGCTGTAAAACTCCAATAAGCTGTTAAATCAGCAGTATGCTGGTAATAGTTATTATTTAATTCTGACTGTAAACTACTTCTAGAGAAGGTATAATTTCCTTTTGTACCTAATGTAAAATCAATCTTATTACTAATATTACTGCTTAAAACCACCCCTTGACCAATAGCGGTATTTTCCGTCATATTTATTGCTTCATTGACGATGCCTGGTACTTGGCTGTAGCTACCTGAAGTAGTGAGGTTCAGATTTGATTTAAGCCAAGGTAAATAACGCCCGTAAGTAAGAAATAATCGTGAATTGATACTTTGGTTAAAATTGGTGGTGCTCATTAGCTGTCCTCCCTGCTCTAAAACCACACCTGGCGCTATAATAGTGTCCGAAGTTGAAATAAAGGTAGTGTTGCCGATATAATTATTCGAAAGACCGGCATATAGAAAAGCAATGAAGGTTTTAGACTTATCTGCTGCAATACTGGAGTAACGTGTAATAAAGGTATGATCTACCTGCTGGCTCAAATCACTATTGCCTATGGTTAAAGACAAAGGGTTGCTATTATCTAACACTGCTTGTAGTTGTCCTATACTTGGTTGGCGAGTCCTAGTACGGTAGTTAAACCTGAGGCTAGCCTCATTATTTAATGTGTAGGAAATCCTCGCATTTGGCAATACATTAGTAAAGTTCTTTGCAAACAGATTTACCTCAGGAAAGCTTATTTTATTTGACAAGCTTGCATACTGAAAATCTAAGCCAAGACTTGCATTCCACTGCTCATTCCTGAACCTAATACCTGCACCCAACCTCTGAGTCTGGTAATCACTTTTTGAGACATTGCTTAAGCCTGAGTCAAGCCTAGAATCTTCAATAAAACTGTCATAAGTGTATCTTTCGGCATTTTCAATTTGATTACCAGTGGTATAGTTGAGCTGAAGTATAGCCTTCTGAAAGATCCTTTCCGTATAGCTAAAGTTAGCTGAGTAGTTAAATGATGCATTGCTTATTTGACTGTACTGACTAAGGCTATCTATCGTATTCCGCCCTTCCGTAAGAGCGTTCAAACTATTATCTGCTTTATTTCCAGACCATCCGGTGTTTAACCCAACAGAAATTGTTCTTCCGGCTTTGTTTAGCCTTAAGCGATAAACCAAGTCATTTGAAACGTTAAAGCTCTCGATCGTAGTTTCTGAATTATTAGCTGTCGCGCTTAATTGTTCCCCATCAATCGAGTTTATACCATTAATAGTTGATTTTTGATCATTAGTTTGAAAATTAACATTGGGCCTAAAGGTGATAGATTGCTTGTCATTGATTTTATAATTGCCTCTCAAGTTAAATCTATGATTATAATCATCTGTAACCGATTGACTATTTTCCTCATAAAGCTGACTAGCACTATCACTCACAAAAAAGTTTTGTTTTGTAATCGATGTTGCTTGGTTGGAAGTTTTATTGAAAAAATAGCTCGCCGACAAATCTAGTTTATCCCATTTATCTGCATAGTTTATGCCAAAACTATTAGTACCTATAATGCCATTTTGTTGCCCTACCAAGAAGTCATTTACATTCGCACTTCCATTGCCGCTACCACCACGGCCTCTGCCTCCTCCTCGACTTCCTCCACGCCCACTGCTATTATCAGAAGTCATACCCGATAGATCTTGACTAGCGAAATTTTGAATATTTAAATTATTAGCTATACCGATGAGAGAAATACGCTGCTCTTCATTGAAAAGATTGATATTTCCTCCTACGATGTACTTATCTTCTAGACCTAAGCCACCGTATAGCTTACCAAACTGACTATTCTTCGCTTTGCTATTGGTAATGATGTTGATGGTTTTTTTGCTATTGCCATCATCAAAGCCAGTAAACTGTGCTTGTTCACTCAGCTGGTCAAAGACTTCAATACGCGCTATTACCTCTGCAGGCAAGCTTTTGAGTGCTAAGGTAGCATCGCCTCCAAAAAACACCTTACCATCTACTAATACTTGTTGTACATCTTCCCCTTGTGCTTTTACGGTGCCATTGCTAATCTCCATGCCAGGCATCTTCATCAATAATCCCTCCGCATCAGCATCAGGCCTCGTTTTATAAGCCCTCGCATTAAAAGAAGTAGTGTCACCTTTTTGCTCTGCAGGAGGGATTTTACCATAAGTTGTCACCTCATTTAAAAGTTGAATATCTTCTTTAAGCATGAGCGTACCTAAATCTTTATTACCGATGATAGCAATCACACGTTCATAAGGCAAATACCCTACTGCCTGTGTACTTAACTTATAAGCACCCTTTTCCTGCAACACTA
>JBKEFO010000164.1:0-7622 GCA_046709585.1 Marivirga sp. | reverse complement strand
AGGATGTTTATGCCTATACGCCTCAGATGCTGAGGGACAAGAATTGGCCCTACTTAAGGGTTAACAGTCGGAATTTTTGGAATGACCCAGAAGAAATGCAAGAAAGAATCACGCAGTTTATTCAACGGCAATAGGTTGTTCAACTATTTTAATACCAACGGAGTATACTCCATCCAGGGAATCTACTCTCATGTATTGATACATCGAAAAAATATAGTCTCCCTGATGCGGAAATCGCATGGAGTCAAGCAATAACTCTTGATAGCTAAATACGTTGCTAGTAGCTTTTCCGTAGGGTTTACCTTCTATGTTACTGAAAAGGCTGACGTTAGCTAATGCGTTCTCCATGATAAATTCAGTGGTGTCCCTTAACTGATAATTGATATAGATATTTCTGTAAGGGTAGTCTGCATTATGCCTAATATTGAGAAAAATCTGATAGTACGGCTTCGCATTTTCTATATCAAATTCGAAATTCACCTTTTCTGCAATTGGCCACACATTATTTGGAAGGTCGTAATTTTGTTCAAAAACTCTGTCTTCAGTACAAGCGCAAATAATGGCAGCTAAGGTGCAAAGAAGAAAGGTCTTAGTCAGTTTTAGCATCGTTATTTGTATTGTTTTTTCTGTTTTTATTAAATCTGTTTTTACGCTTTGGCTTCCCACTTTCTGCGTTTACATCTTTTTTTGCCTTCACTTCGTTCCTTGGTTTCGATGATTTTGGCTGTTCTGTTTTAGCTTCAGTTTGTTCGCCTGCCTTGTTACGTTTCTTGAATTTACTAGACTTTTTCTTTTGCTGCGAGAATTTCTTGTCGAGTTTTATCAAGTCACTGTTGATGTTTACAGTGTCTTCTATTTCTAGTACATCTTCCAAGAGCGTTTCAGGCTTTTCGCCTCTCTCATTCATGGCGATTATTTCCGTAGCTCTCTCTGCTTTTATTGGATGCCATATGTTGTCGTCCGCATAGCTGAACCACATAATTTGTCTGAAAATATCTGTTTTTTGCAATTTTGCTGATCCTATTGATGTTTGAAGAGGCTTACTAGCATCTGGAATGGTTTTTAAAGCATCCATATAAGTGTCTAATTCATAATTCAAACAACACTTTAGACGGCCACATTGACCAGATAATTTACTCGGGTTGAGTGATAAGTTCTGGTATCTAGCGGCATTGGTTGAAACACTCTTGAAGTCTGAAAGCCAAGTGCTACAGCATAGTTCTCTTCCGCAGGAGCCAATGCCGCCTAAGCGACCAGCTTCCTGGCGCAGTGATATCTGACGCATTTCTACCCTAATCTTAAATTCACCTGCAAGTTTCTTGATTAGCTCTCTGAAATCTACTCGCTCCTCAGCAGAGTAAAAAAATGTAGCTTTTGTATTATCAGCCTGGTACTCTACATCGGAGAGCTTCATTTTGAGTTGATACTCTTGAATAACCTCTCTGGCACGATACATTGTAGTCATTTCCCTATTTTGTACCTCGTGCCATTTTTCTAAATCTTTGTCTGAGGCGATACGGTATATGGCTTTGATTTCGTCATCGTTCCTCACCTTTTTCTTCTGCATTTGCAATCGTACCAATTCGCCTTGCAATGAAACGTAGCCAATATGATGGCCATTAGGTACGTCCACTACTACGGCATCTCCTGTGGTGAGTGTCAAATTATGTGCATTCCTGAAAAACTCTTTCCTACCCCCTTTGAATTTGATTTCTACAACATCGAAGTGGTCGTAGTTGGGGAAATCCATATTCGAAAGCCAATCGAAGGCATTCATTTTATTACAACCGCCAGTACTACATCCGCCATTATTTTGGCAACCTGAAGTTACTTCGTCTTTATTCTTTGTTCCGCACGATGAGCATCCCATATTTTCTATATATTTAATCATGCCTCTTTAGAAAGAAGCAATCCGAATCTGAAAGCTATTGGGAGAGCGCTAGTAAGTCTCTGCCAATATCTTTTCTGTAATAAATATTGTCCCAACAAACATTGTTGGCACCTTTATAAGCATTGTCTAATGCTTGTTGCAGGTTAGTTGCGGTGCCTGTAATGGCTAAAACCCGGCCACCTGCTGTTATTGTTTTTTGGCCCTGTATTTTAGTGCCGGCATGAAAGATAGTATAATCTGGTGAATTCTTTAGGCCAGTAATTTCATTTCCTTTTTGATAGCTTTCAGGATAACCACCAGCGACTAGCACTACTGTTGCCGCTATGTCGGACGAAATTTCCATAGAATACTTATCTAACTCTTTATTTTTTAATGCTTTGAATAAAGGAACAAGATCTGATTTAATCCGAGGTAATACTACCTGCGTCTCAGGGTCGCCCATTCGTACATTGTATTCAATTACATAAGGCTCTCCACCGACGTTCATCAAGCCAATAAATATAAAACCATTGTATTTAAGGTCTTCTTGCGCGATTCCCTTAACGGTAGGCTGGATGATCTTTTGTTCAACTTTGTGCATAAAAGCTTTATCGGCGAAAATTACTGGAGAAATGGCACCCATACCCCCAGTATTTAAGCCGCTATCTCCTTCGCCAATACGCTTATAGTCTTTCGCTTCAGGAAGTACCTTATAATTTTTACCATCTGTTAATACAAAAACTGATAGCTCGATGCCTTTTAAAAATTCTTCAATCACTACCTTTTCACTTGCAGCACCAAATTTCTCATCCTGCAGCATTTCGGTCAAGCCTTGTTCGGCAAGCGCTAATGTCTCACAAATTAAAACGCCTTTACCACCAGCCAAACCATCGGCCTTTAATACATATGGAGCCTCTAGTTTACGCAAGTAGCTTAAGCCATCATCCAGCGTGTCTTTGGTGAAAGTAGCATACGCAGCAGTAGGGATTTGGTGTCTTTGCATAAAGGCTTTCGAAAAATCTTTACTACCTTCGAGCGCCGCTCCTTCTTTTGATGGTCCTACTACATGAATATGTTTTAAGTTATCCTTACCTTCAAAATAATTAGTGATGCCAGCAACCAATGGCGCTTCGGGCCCAACAATCAACATTTCCACTTCATTATCCACGCAAAATGCACCTACAGCAGAGTGGTCGCTGATATCCACTGCTACATTTTCTGCAATTGTGGCTGTTCCTGCATTGCCTGGTGCAACAAAAAGTTTATCACATAATTTGCTTTGACCGATTTTTAGCGTAAGTGCATGTTCTCTGCCGCCAGAACCTAATATGAGTATGTTCATTGAGTTACTTCTATTTCTTACTTCCAGAGGGAAGTTAGTTGACAATGCTTTAAAATTAGACGAAGGTTACTATTTCTATTGACTCTACAGATCCCTAATTAGCGTATGTAGATAAAAATTTAATCCTCATCAATCGAAGGTCTTCCTCGCTGAACTCGTCATCAAACTCATCCATCGCATCACTGATTTTATCAGATTCTGCACTCAAGAAATAATCCATGATTTCCTCTTGCTTGTCATCATCAATAATCTGCTCTAAGTAGTAATCTAAGTTAAGTCTAGTACCTGAATAGCATATGTGCTCAATTTCATCAATCAGTTCTTCAAAGTTGATGTCCTTTAATTCAGCAATTTCTTCTAAATCAATTTTCTTATCTACCTGCTGGATAATGAAAATCTTCATCTTAGACTTATTCACTGATGTTTTGACCATTACATCAGCTGCTGTAATGATGTCATTTTCATCAACATAATTTTTTATCATGTCTAAGAAGGGCTTACCGAATTTCTGTACTTTACCCAGCCCTACACCATTTACCGCTGCTAACTCATCATTAGAAATAGGATAGGTGGTGGCCATCTCTTCCAAAGAGGGGTCTTGGAAAATTACATACGGAGGTAAGTCTTTACTTTTAGCAACCTTTTTACGTAATGCCTTAAGTTGGTTGAAAAGATTTTCATCGAATGCTTTTGATGAAATAGCCTGTTTTTCGATGCTATCTTCATCACCATCATCAGTGTAGATATGATTTACTGTGAACTGAATAGAAACTGGCTTTTTAATGAAAGCTTCTCCCTTCGGATTCATCTTTAGTACACCTAGATTTTCGATATCCTTAGATAGGAGTCCAAAGAGCATGGTTTGTCTAATAATAGATTTCCAGTATTCTTGATCTTGGGCTTTACCTACTCCATAAATCTCTAGTTTATCATGGTTGTAGCTTGTTACATATTTGTCCTTGGACCCTCTTATTACATTGATTAAGTGAGTCATGCCAAAGCGCTGGTCTGTTAGTTTAACTGCTTTAAGTGCAACGACTACCTCATTCTTGGCTTCAAACTTCTCTTTAGGATGAACGCAGTTGTCACATTTCCCACAACTGTCGCTAAAGGTCTCTCCAAAATAGTGCAGAAGCTGTTTTCTTCTACAAACAGAAGACTCTGCATAAGATGACATCTCATCAAGTAATAATTTAGAATTTTCTTTTTCAGTAACGGGCTTGTCTTTATTGAATTTCTCAAGTTTAAGTATGTCGTTATAGCTGTAAAACATCAAGCAGTCGCCTACTAAGCCATCTCTGCCAGCTCTTCCAGTTTCTTGGTAATATCCTTCGATTGATTTTGGCGTGTCATAGTGAATCACAAAACGTACATCGGGCTTGTCAATACCCATACCAAAAGCAATGGTAGCTACGATGATATCTACATCCTCGTTTAAGAAGTTATCTTGGTTTTTCATTCTCATGTTGCTATCTAAGCCAGCATGATAAGGCGCTGCATTAAAGCCATTTACGTTGAGGAATTCCGCAATTTCTTCCACTTTTTTTCTACTCAAGCAATAGATGATCCCACTTTTACCTTTCCGTTCATTTAGAAACTTAATTAACTGTTTCTTTGCTTGGTTTTTTGGCCTTACCTCATAAAATAAATTCGCTCTGTTAAAGGAAGACTTAAAAACATTAGCGGCTTCCATATTCAGATTTTTTTGAATATCTAACTGCACTTTAGGAGTAGCAGTAGCTGTAAGTGCTATAATAGGGATGTCTGCGATCTGCTCTAAAATCGCTTTTATCTTTCTATATTCAGGCCTAAAATCATGCCCCCATTCCGAAATACAATGCGCTTCATCTATTGCGGCGAAAGAGATATGTGCTTTTTGAAGGAAAGCTATGTTGTCCTCCTTAGTAAGTGATTCTGGTGCTACATATAGCAACTTTAAATCACCATTCATTATTTGTTTCTTTACCTTATTGACTTCTGTTTTGGAAAGCGTGGAGTTTATAAACCTCGCGTTTACCCCTAATGCGTTTAAGGTGTCCACTTGATTTTTCATCAAGGCGATCAAAGGAGATACTACTAGAGCAGTTCCTTCTTGAGATATAGCCGGCAGTTGGTAGCATAAAGACTTACCAGCACCAGTGGGCATAATAACAAATGTGTTTTTTCTATTTAGAATATTCTGCATAATCAACTCCTGTTTACCACGGAATTGATTATAACCAAATACTTCTTTTAACTTTTCTTTTAAGGTAGCTTGTTGCTCTTCTATCATGTCTTTGCAATCAATTGCTTGATTAAATACTTAAATACATATCTTTACATTAAAATTACGTGCTTAATGCCAGATACTTTGAATTTAAGAAAAAATATTAAAACAATTGCGAAAAACGTACTGATTAATGAGGCAAATGCAATTAATAAATTAGTCAATTTTATAGATGACGACTTTGAAGCTTGTGTTTATCAGATTTTGCAAGCAAAAGGTAGGGTAGTAATAACAGGTATAGGTAAGAGTGCCATCATAGCTCAAAAGATAGTAGCTACCTTAAACTCTACAGGTACACCTGCACTTTTTTTACATGCTGCTGATGCCATCCATGGTGATCTAGGTATGGTGCAGTCGGATGATATTGTTATTTGTCTTTCCAAAAGTGGTAATACACCCGAGATAAAAGTATTAGTACCGTTACTAAAACGAAGGGGTTATAAACTAGTGGCATTGGTAAGTAATACGGACTCATATTTGGCGAAACAGGCTGATTTTGTGCTTAACGCAACGATAGATCAAGAAGCCTGTCCTAACAATTTAGCCCCAACAACTAGTACTACCGCTCATTTAGCACTAGGCGACGCACTCGCTGTATGTTTATTAGAGGCACGTGAGTTTACCTCAGCTGATTTCGCAAAGTACCACCCTGGGGGGTCTTTAGGTAAGCAGCTTTATATGAAAGTAAATGATGTGATCTCAAATAATGAGCTACCCTCTGTAGGAGAAGAGGCCACTTTTAAAGAGGTCATTATTGAAATATCCGCCAAAAGGCTTGGCGCTACTGCAGTGGTCAATCAGCAAGGTAAACTCGAAGGTATCATAACCGATGGGGATCTTAGGAGACTGATGGAGAAGGGGGATGATTTTGTGCAGGCGAAAGCATATGAATTTATGACAAAGTCACCTGTAGTATTGCAGGCAGATGAGTACGCTGTAATGGCGTTACAAATAATGCAATCGAAAAACATTACGCATATAGTCGTCGTTGAGAATGAAAAGCCAATAGGCTTTGTGCATCTACATGACCTTCTAAAAGAAGGCATTGCTTAGTGCAGCTCTCAAAGACTAAAAAGACTATCAATTCACAAAACTAATATTTATGAATGAAAATCATTATGTGGTCATTATGGCGGGAGGTACGGGCACCAGACTGTGGCCTGTAAGTACCTCTTCAAAACCAAAACAATTTCATGACCTATTAGGTGTAGGGAAATCTCTGTTAAGGATGACCTATGAACGTTTTGCTACACAAATTCTTCCTGAAAATATTTATATTGTAACGAATGCAGCTTATACATCCTTGGTTAAAGAGCAACTTCCTGAGTTAGGAGAGCAGCAAATTTTACTAGAACCAAATAAAAGGAATACAGCACCATGCATTGCTTATGCTGCCTATAAAATTGCTTCGAAAAACCCGGAGGCAACGATGATAGTGGCCCCGTCTGATCACTTGATATTGAAGGAAGAAGCTTTTCACCGTGCCATAGGAATTGCCTTGGATCATGCTGATATGGAGGATCATATGATCACCTTAGGTATGGAGCCAAATAGGCCGGAAACGGGTTATGGGTATATTCAATATTTACCGGATTCATCAGTTATGAAAAAAGTAAAAACTTTTACAGAGAAGCCGGAAATCGCATTAGCGAAGACATTTATTGAGAGTGGAGATTTTGTATGGAATGCGGGAATCTTCGTTTGGTCTGTAAAAAGTATTATCACATCTTTTGAGCAATATTTACCTGACCTAGCTGAAATATTTTCAGAAGGAATGGAATACTACTTCCAAACCAGTGAGCAGCAGTTTATCAATAAGGCATATGCTCAATGTGTTAGTGTTTCCATAGATTTTGGAGTGATGGAAAAGGCGGAAAATGTCTATGTATTATTAGCCGACATAGGTTGGTCAGACTTAGGCAATTGGGAGTCGTTGCATGAGTTAAGAAATAAGGATGAAAATGATAATGTAAGCCCCGATAATGTGATGTTTTTTAATTCGTCAGGAAATATTGTAGCTACCGACCAATCGAAACTTGTGGTGGTGGATGGTTTAAAGGATTGTTTGATTGCAGAGCGGGATGGTGTCCTATTAATTTGCAAGAAGAATGCTGAGAAGGAAATTAAAGAGATAGTGAATGCCG
>JBKEFO010000163.1:0-7631 GCA_046709585.1 Marivirga sp. | reverse complement strand
TCTGCTTTATTTAAAAAAACTAGTAGGAAAGCTTTTTGAAATCCACACACAGTAATTGGACTATAATCAGCATTTAAAACCAACGTTCGAATATGTCTTATTTCCATTTCCGCGAATTTTTATCGCAGTCAAATTACTAATTAGACATAATACTGCGAATATGTGATAACTTATGAGTGTATCTGTTTAACTCAACGTTGAATATACCATTTTCATCAATTAAATCAATACGGACCTTACCCGAAGCGTGCATAATAGTCTGACTCTCAAACAAGATACCTACATGGACCACACTATTTTGTTCATTACTAAAAAACAATAAGTCTCCAAGAACCGCATCTGCAAAATGACCCACTTCTTTACCTTGATTCACTTGTTGGCTAGCATCTCTTAGTAGCCTATAACCACAAATCTTAAAAACTATTTGCGTAAAACCAGAGCAATCAATGCCAAAAGGTGATTTCCCTCCCCACTGATAGGGTGCATTGAGGTATTTCATCGCAATAAACTTACAGTACTCAAAGTCTCTCCTTTCGCTTAAGCTTTTTGCCTCCCCATTAAACCCTAAATGTTCTTCAATTTTAAATAGTTCATTGGTGGAGATAGGAATGATACTTCCAATAGTTACTGGCACCAAATTTTTATGGTATAATATTGATGCCACTAAATCAGTACAAACTTTATAATTAGACAAATTAATTTGTTCAAAATAAGCATCACTGATTGCATGAAACTGTTTTTGATCTATCCAGCCTGTATAATGGTCATCATAAACCTCTATTTTTAACCAATTCCCATCAACTTCTCTAACCGTGAAATGGTCGCCGAATAACAACTGTGTTACCTGCTCCGCTGTGTCAGAGGCAGATCTTCGAACTGGAATAACCGCTAATCTACTAATACCTTTTTGAGATGGCTCCATGCTATAATTTCAATCTTGAAAGTTCACGCTTCGCATCTTTATCCTTTATGCTATCACGCTTGTCATGAATATTTTTACCCTTTGCTAGGGCTATTTCTACTTTGGCTAAGCCTCTGGAATTAAGAAATAGCTTCGTAGGAATGAGCGTAAGTCCTTTTTCTTCCATCCTTTTCTTGATTTTCAGAATCTCTTGCTTTTTAAGCAACAGTTTCCTTTCCCGCTTTTCTTCGTGGTTATAGTGGTTACCTAATTCGTATTGTCCAATATGAAGCCCTTTAACAAACACTTCTCCCCTACTAATGTAACAATAAGATTCTTGAAGATTCACCTTATTTAGTCTTATAGACTTAATTTCGGTACCTAGTAATACAATACCCGTCTGATAGGTATCTAGCCACTCAAACTCGTACCTAGCCTTTCGATTTTTTACTGAAATATTATTATTAAATTGCTTTTTATCTGCCATAATGAGCCTGCATCTTTCACTACTAATTGGAATTAACTATCTTATTTAAGGTTGTCAAAAATCCGTTGTAGCTTTTCTTTAGGAATTATTTTTTGTCCTGTCTCTCCCATTGCCACTATTCTTTCACCTACTTTAGCCGCATAACTGCAAATAACTTCCTGATCAGTTATTCCTTCAAAGATAGCGATTATTTCTACTGTATCACCAGCCACAGCAGGTCCAACATGCGAAATATTAAGTTTGGTACCAATACCCTCTTCGTCATAAGCAAGCATGTCCTTCACAAAAAGCCTTGTACTCCATTCAATCTCTCTAGCAAGAGCAAAGGTGGAGCAAACTTGGTGTACAGCCTCCGATGTAAAAGTAGCAAAATCACCTTCTTCTACAGTAAACTGATGATACTTTAAATCCCCTTTTGAAAAAATAATTCTCATAAACTATACTGAAAATTTCATGCGTGGTTTAGGCGAGGCATCCATATTGAGAAACTCCTTATTTAAAAATTTGTAGTGCGCTGCCATAGCAATCATTCCCGCATTATCTGTACAATATTCAAATTTAGGCACATAGATATTCCAGCCATTATCTGTCCCCATTTGCTGCAGCATTTTTCTAAGATATGAATTGGCAGAAACCCCTCCTGCAATGGCTATTTCTTGTATCCCTGTTTCCTTCGACGCTTTTCTTAATTTCTGTAAAAGCGTGGATACTAATCTATGCTGCACACTTGCGCAAATGTCATGTATATTTTCCTCAATAAAATTTTCGTCTTTCTGATGGTGGTTTTGCAGAAAATAAAGCACGGCTGTTTTTATGCCACTAAACGAATAGTTTAAGCCCTTCATTTCTGTTTCTGGAAACTTGAATGCATTAGGATCACCTTTCATGGCGTACTTATCAATCATGGGACCTCCAGGGTATGGTAACCCAATTATTTTAGCGATCTTATCGAAAGCCTCCCCTACTGCATCGTCCTGGGTTTCCCCTAAAATCTCCATCACCACAGGGGAATGAACTCTTACAATTTGTGTATGTCCCCCGCTTACGGTAAGACACAAAAATGGAAATTTCGGCTGAGGGTCTTCTATAAAATGGGCTAAAATATGCGCCTGCATATGATTTACGCCTATCAATGGAATATCTAAAGCTGATGCCATTGACTTAGCAAAGCTACTTCCTACCAATAATGCACCTAATAATCCAGGTCCTTGTGTAAAAGCCACTGCTTTTAAATCCTTCTTCTGTATATTTGCCGATGAAAGTGCCTGGTCAATGACAGGCACTATATGCTGTTGATGTGCTCTTGATGCTAATTCAGGAACTACTCCGCCATATTGTTCATGAACTGACTGAGTAGCTACGATATTGTTAAGTACTTTACCGTTCTGAATGACAGAAGCTGATGTTTCATCGCATGAAGATTCTATCGCTAAAATTGTAATATCCATAATTGAAAGAAAAAGGAAATATAACGCAAGGTATTAAAAAAGGTGTCGCAAAAGCAATTTTGTACCTCTTCCTCATTATATTTTTTATCCTGAGCGTAGTGGTATTATCGATGCAATCTTCCTTTGTACAAACGAAAGTGGCCCAATATGGTAGTGAATATTTGAGCCAAAAATTAGGCTTCGAAATCACAATAGAAAAAATCAATATAGAATGGTTCGATCAACTCGTCATTTCGAATCTGCTTGTAAAAGATTTAGACCATGAGGACTTTATTGAAGCTGACCGCTTACGGGTTGACTATGATATCAAGCAATTATTAATGGCTGAAAATATCGCATTAAATGATGTAGCGTTAAGCAATGCAAAAGTATATCTAGTAAGAGATAAAGGTGAAAATTACTTCAATATTGACAACCTAATTATAGCCATCAGAAATTTATCTAGTAGTGACAAAAAAAATCAAGGTACTAGCAAGACGTTTATAATTAATCATATCAAGCTTGAGAACATCACACTTGGCATAGCCAATATGAATGCAGACAGTATCACTGAAGGATTTAATTATAATCAATTCCTTCTAACAGCTTTAAATGCTGACATCAATAACTTCTCGACAATTAGCGACACTATTCAAATGAAAGTAAATGAACTTTCAGCAATAGATTCTACGAGTGGACTATACATCAAAAAACTTTCAACAGACTTTGAAATTTCTCAAAGTAGAATGAGTTTGACAAAGTTAGATTTGACTTTTAACGACAGTCATTTGGCCGATTCTGTGGTTTTCACTTACAACAGTATAAGCAATATGTCTTATTTAATAGATTCCGTAAAAATGAATGTGAATTTCACTGATACTAAGATAACAGCAAAAGATTTAGCCTTTTTTGCACCCTATCTACAACGATATCAGGATAACTACCGGTTAAGCGGTGAATTCTCAGGAAGAATTAAAAACTTTAATGTTAAAGACATTCAGTTGTATTTTGGAAATAGCTCTTACTTAGCAGGGGATTTGCACATGGATGGTCTACCTAACTTTAATGAAAGCTTCATCGATTTCACCGTTGATAAAGCATCCGTCTTAGGACAAGACCTTAACCAATATATCGCTGATAGTGTTACAAACAGAAAAATAGGCATTGTTAATAATTTCAACTTTGAGGGCAACTTCATTGGTTTCCCAAAAGATTTTGTGGCTAATGGCGTATTTACTTCCCCACTTGGCAGAATTGAATCTGACTTAAACTTAAAAATCACCTCTAACATTGCTGAATCTGTCTACAAAGGAAATATATCTACTTTTAATTTCAACATTGGTAAGCTACTGGAAGTGGATTCAATTTTTCAAAAAGTTCAGATGACTGGTAACGTTAATGGAAAAGGACTCAGCTTAGCAACAGCTAACTTGAAGCTTAAAGCCAACATAGGTTTTATTGGTATCAATGGCTATGAATATCAGAACATAAAAACTAACGCACAATTATCAACGGGCTTTTTTAACGGATCACTCAAGGTGAGCGATTCAAAATTAAAATTAGATATGCTTGGTTCTATTGATTTGAGGGATCAAAAAAATATCATTAATGTAGATGTTAAGTTAGATACCGTAAACCTTAAGAACCTCAAGATTACAACTGAGGATGTAATTATCAAGGCCAGTGGTTCTTTGCAATCTGAGGGCAAGTCTTTGGAGACGGTTAACGGTGAAGTTTACCTTAACAATGTCTACGCTAAATATAGAGGGAACAGCCTTAACTTGGACACCTTAGGAATTATAACCGGAATCAAAAATAATTACAGGAAATTACAAATCAATTCAGACTTAGTTTCTGGCAGTATCAATGGGGATTATACTTTCATAAAGTTAACTAATGACATTCAAACCCTTATTAAAGAGGTAAAACTTAATATTGAAAATGATGCTGAGGCGATTGCCGAATATTATCTAAAGGTAGATACTATCAATATTCCTACCAGCTATCAGGTATTGTACGATTTGAATGTAAAAAAAATCAACCCCCTAGTAAAATTATTCCTTCCTCAGTTATATGTCAAACCAAATAGCAAATTGCATGGTAGCTTTTCTTACGGGGCTAATAGCATATTTAACCTCAATGCTATAATAGATTCCGTTAATTATTCGGGTTCTAGCTTTAAGGCGAACGAACTTGATATTAGCTTATCAAAAGATTACCTAAGCAAAACTGTTTTAGGAATGGCCTATATTTATTCTCGAGACCAGCTATTATTTGACAAACTAATAACAGAAAATATTGAAACTGAGTTGATATGGACTGGCCAAGACATTGACTTTAGCGCTTACTTAAAGCAGCCTGAATTTGACAATACCTTAGACATTTCTGGCCTATTAACTTTCAAAGAGGACACTACGCAAATAAGTGTCTTGCAATCGAATATACATGCCCTCAATAACAATTGGTACTTCAACGAAAACAATCTCTTCTACATCAGCAATAAAAAATTACATTTTGAATCTTTTGGTATTGCATCTGACTCTCAAAGTATTTTAATAAATGGAATTATCTCAAATGATTCCAGTGAATTCTTAATGGCTGAAGTTGACAATTTTAACTTGGAAGGAATTAACACCTTAACTAGTGGAAGAGAAATTCAAGGATTAACAAATGGTGTGGTTAAATTTAATAAACTAAACAACAAATACATTATTCTCAGCGATTTAGCTATTAAAGACTTTTATGTCGACAATTTTTTGGTTGGCGATATAACCGGAAAATCTAATTGGCAAGATTTAGAGAAGAAACTCGATTTAGACTTTATGGTTAATCGACTAGGAAAAGATATTATTACCATTAGCGGCGATTACGTTCCTAGCTCATTAGACCAGACTTTAGATTTAAATGCAAGACTGGCAAATGCAAACTTAATCATCGCCGAGCCTTTCATCAACACCATATTTTCTGAACTAAGAGGCTTTGTAAATGGAGAGTTTAAGATCACTGGCAACCTTAGTTACCCTGTGATCAATGGTGTTGGCAGAGTCACTGAAGGTCAAATAAAGGTGAATTATCTGAATACACTCTATAACTTTAACGGTGATATCGGCTTTGATCAAGATAAAATCAGCCTCAACAACATTCAGTTAAAAGACTTGAACGATAATTACGCCTATTTATCTGGTAATCTGTTACACAATGGGTTTACTGATTTGTTCATAGATTTAAAGGGGAATATGAATGATTTCCAAGTATTAAATACGACAGCAGAGGAAAACAAGCTCTACTATGGAACTGCTTTTGTAAGCGGTGATGTAAATTTCTACGGTCCCGCACAAAATTTACTAATAGAGGCGAGAGCCACCTCAGAAAAAGGTACAAAAATGTTCATCCCTGTTGAAACCACCTCATCAGTGGAACAAGAGGACTTTATTCATTTTATAAATATTAAGGATACAGCAAACCAAAAGATCTCCTTACTAAATAAAATAGAGAATGTCGATATTACTGGGGTAACTTTGAACATAGATCTGGAGCTAACGCCAGATGCATATGCAGAGATAATTTTCGACATTAAATCAGGGGATATTATCCGTGGACGAGGAAATGGCAAAATAAGCTTAAATATTGACAACAATGGTGCTTTTACCATGCTTGGCGACTACACTTTAACCGAGGGTGGCTATAACTTTACGCTATATAACATTATCAACAAAGAATTTAGCATCCAATCTGGCAGTCGGATTACATGGGATGGCGATCCATATGGTGGAAATCTAGACATCAAAGCCATTTACGAGCAGAATGTTTCGCTACTGCCAATAGTAGATACAGCATACAGCGACAGCCCTGAACTAAAAAGGCGATATCCTGCACAGGTAATACTCGATTTACAAGGCGACTTACTCAAACCAAAAGTTGATTTTGATATTTCAATTAGCGGCTACCCAGAGGTGGTTAATTCAACTGTTGGTTCTTATGCACTTGGACCAGCCATGGCTTCCTTTGAAGCTGAGCTACAGGCAGATGAACAAGAGATGAAAAGACAAGTATTCAGCCTAATAATATTGCGGCGTTTGTCACCGCCCTCTTCTTTTGCAGTAAGTGGCTCTATAGGAAATTCAGTAAGTGAATTCCTTTCTAACCAATTGAGTTACTGGGTAACGCAAATCGATGAGAACCTTGAAATTGATGTTGACTTGGGCTCTTTTAGTGAAGAACAGTTCAATACCTTTCAACTGCGCTTGTCGTACAGTTTCTTAGACGGAAGACTTCGCATCACGAGGGATGGAGGGTTCACGCAAGGAAATACAAATGATGTGAACCAAGAAATTCTAGGTATTCTTGGTGATTGGTCATTGGAGTATTTGCTTTCCGAAGACGGCAAATTAAGGGTGAAAATTTATAATAGAACAAACTATAACGCTTTAGACGCTATCACCAATGCTGTTACTACTAGTACAGGAGTTAGCTTGGTTCACGTCTCTAGCTTCAACCAAATAAAAGAAGTGTTTAATAGAAATAAAGACAAAAAAGAGGCCATCAAAAAGACCGAGGAGGAATCGAAGGAGGAGAAGCAAGAGAGTCTCCCTACCCCCGAGGCAGTAATAAAAGAGGAAGACGATAATGGCTCAAACAATAAACCATAAGGCCATAAGCTAGTTCTCTATTTTGAACGAAATATTATACTCATTGGAAAAGATAGCTTTATTTTGGTTTCGAAGGGATTTGCGACTAACGGATAATACTGGTTTACACTATGCACAGCAAAGTGGCTACCCTGTATTGCCGATTTTTATATTTGACAGTTATATTT